>CANNAV010000076.1 GCA_947502585.1 uncultured Pseudovibrio sp. | reverse complement strand
GCTTTCTTTTAATGAACTACCTCGCCTCTTTTGCCTATAAGGCACGATAGCCGGTTTCCCGGAAAGACAGTGGCTTACCCAGACAGGTTTCCATGCCCGAACAGTTCCTCCGTCTTTGACAGGCACATCTGGAAAAGTGGATTTCGATAGTGTCCCGAGAGGTGGTGTAAATTCGGATGGAGCGGGTGCTGGGCTGCACGCTGCTTAGCTCAGGAGGATCCGGTGTAAAAGAGGCACCCCCGCGATAGTGACCCCAAGGCCGTTTGCGTCAAAGAAATCTGACATTCCTTGTTGGCCGGAAGGATGTGCCTGACGGAAGATAACCTCTCGCTCTGGGCCATGTTCAGCACCAGGCCCGTATGCGCCGCTCAAGCGTGCGACGCGCCGAGGTCAAATCCTGATCGGGGTGACGGCGCTGCATCTCTTCCAGTACCGTTATAGGACGGAGCTTTGGTTCCGCGTCTAAAAGCGGAACAATCTCCTCCTCCCATAGACCCGCCAAGGGGTCAGGTTTACCTCCACCGTAACCGCGTTCGCGTTTCTTCTGCGACGGTGGGCGAGGGTCCAGATCAATGCGAGACCCGGTACCCGGGCTAAATCCGGTTTTGGCAGCGGCGATACTTTGTCGGTGGTGACTACGAAATTTCATGTAATCCTCGTGCTGTCGGTCAGTGATAAAACTGCCAGGCATCCGAACCTCTTTTCAGCGTTAGAGTCGGATAACCTGACCATTTGTCATCACCAGTCGCACGGATAAAATCCGTGCGAGAATTTGGGAGTGGTCTCAGCCGGGCTACGCCCGACTTCAACCACTCCCAAATTCCCACCTTCAATGTCGCGGACTTTCACGAGCGGTGTCGCTGGACACCGGAAAGTGAATGTCAACCGGCCCTGGTTCTGCTGATTATTGAAATAAAACATCTTGTTTTTGTAGCCCCGGATGGCTTAGGCCTTTCGGGGCTATTTTGTTTGCTGCAAAGACGTTGTATTCTTCGGGAGGTTTTTATGTCCGCGACCATTTCTCCGCTCGCACCCAAGTCTTATCCTGAACTTCCTGAGGTTAAGGGTGTTCGACTGGCAACAGCTGCTGCTGGTTTGAAGTATGAAGGACGTACCGATGTCCTTCTTGCTGTGTTTGATGAGCCAGCCCAGATTGCAGGCGTATTTACGACATCTAAATGCACGAGTGCTCCGGTTGACTGGTGCAAGCAGAACCTTTCCAGGGGTGTCGCGCGTGCGATCATGGTCAACTCCGGGAATGCGAATGCGTTTACGGGCAAGAAGGGGCTCGCCTCTGTTGAGCTTTCTGCAGATATCCTCTCAAAGGCGACCGGGTTTGCTGTGCGTGAGCTGTATCTGGCGTCAACTGGTGTGATTGGTGAGCCGCTGCCTGCTGAGAAATTTGCTGGTGTAACTGATGGACTGGTGACTGAAGCTGTTGCTGACAAATGGATGGACGCTGCCAGGGCGATCATGACTACGGATACTTATCCTAAGATGAGTACGCGCCGTGTAAAGATGGGTGAAGCGATTGTTACATTGAACGGTATTGCAAAAGGTGCCGGTATGATCGCACCTGATATGGCGACCATGCTTGGCTTCCTGTTCACGGATGCTCCAATCAAGGCGCCTGCCTTGCAGAGCTTGTTATCTGAATGTGTGGGCGGTTCCTTTAACTCCATTACCGTTGATAGTGATACCTCCACCTCTGACACTGTGTTGCTGGTTGCTACCGGTTCTGCTGCGGGGGACTGGATTGAAAATGCTGCGGACCCGCGTCTTGTGGAGTTTCGTGAAGCTCTCTCCAATATGATGCTTGAATTGGCTCAGATGATCGTTCGCGATGGAGAGGGCGCAACCAAGTTCGTTGAAGTGCGGGTGGAAGGCGCAGAGAGTGAGCCTTCTGCAAAGCGGATCGCAATGGCAATAGCAAACTCTCCTTTGATGAAAACCGCGTTTGCCGGTGAAGATGCGAACTGGGGCCGTGTCGTTATGGCTGTTGGTAAGGCTGGTGAACCTGCTGACCGTGATAGGCTGGCGATCTGGTTTGGTGACATCCGTGTCGCGGTTGAGGGAGAGCGTGATCCAGACTACAGCGAAGAAGAAGTATCTGCTGTCATGAAAGAAGACGAGATTATCCTTAAGGTTGATCTTGGTATTGGAAGTGGCTGCGCGACTGTCTGGACTTGTGATCTCACCAGGGAATATGTGGCAATCAATGGTGACTACAGAAGCTGAGCGGGTTCAACCTCGCGAACCGAACTGTGATTTAGAAACGGTCTTGAAGCTGGAGCGGGCAAATCTGAATTGCTTTCCCAGCCTCATGGCGCATCATGATGGGAGCTGGATTTCCCGTCTTTCACCGGGCGGTAGCGCGCGCCGGATTAATTCGCTAAACTTTTATGATGCCGAGGGTGGTGATGAAGCAGAACGCCGACTGAACCTCGTGCGGGCACGTTTCAGGCGACATGATACGGTGTTCCATGTTCGCTGGACGCCTCTGGTTCCAACTGGTGTGGATCAGGTGCTGACCTCTCAGAATTATGCTCGTATCGATGAGACGCTGGTGCTGACGCGGGCTATCTGGGTTCTCGGTGATACTGAAGTGCCTAAGGGCTACAAGCTTTATGAAGTCCCATTGGATGAATGGATTTATAAGTTTGCTCAGATTTCAGGGGCGAAGCAGGGTGGTTCGCTTAGCGTTGGCTTACAAACTCTGCTTGAGGCTCTGTCCAGAGTGACTGTTGAACTGCTGGGCCTGGTGCTGGAAAATGAAGAGAATACGCCAGCCGCCGCTTTGCTTGGTGTTGTTGATGGTGATCTGCTCGGGATTTTTGATGTGGTGACTTCAGAACAGCATCGCCGGCAGGGTCTGGCCTACGCTTTGATGTGCGAAGTGCAACGTCTTGGTGCTGTACGCGGTGCTGACACTGCATGGCTGCAAGTGGTGGCAGATAACGTTGCAGCGGTGGAGCTTTACGATTCCCTTGGGTATCGTGAAGCCTATGCTTATCACTACTGCAAAGATGCATAGCCTCAGGAAAATCAATAAAATTTCACTCAGGATCCTGGACATGGTTTCCAAAAGGTTTCCAGAGTGGTCCTTTGTGAGACGGGAAAATAGATGAAAATTGTGATGGTTGCGGCGTGTGCCCTGATTGATGCTGATAACCGTATTCTGCTTGCTCAGCGCCCTGAGGCTAAATCAATGGCGGGTTTCTGGGAGTTTCCGGGTGGGAAGATCGAAGCAGGTGAGACACCAGAGGACTGTTTGATCCGTGAATTGTTTGAGGAACTGGGAATTACAGTTAAAAAAGAGTGCCTTGCTCCCTTAAGTTTCGCGAGCCACACTTACGAAGATTTTCATCTGCTGATGCCACTTTACGTTTGCAGGCGCTGGTCGGGCACACCTCACGGGGCAGAGGGGCAAAACCTGAAATGGGTACGGGCGGTGCGTTTACGTGATTATGACATGCCACCAGCAGATGAGCCGCTGATCCCGCATCTAATCGACCTTTTGTCTTATTAGCGGGAGATCACGGAGAACAAGAGGCATTAATGGTTTTGAATGAGAAAGCGTTAAAAACTCAGGAAAGTGGTTTTACGATTGCTCATATGACGGAAGACGAGCGTGGCGCTGCTGCCGTTGAATACGCCATTCTTGCAGGTTTAATTGTTCTTGCTATTGTTGCAAGCCTGACTGCCATCTGTAATACGATCTCGGACAATTTCCAGTTCATCTCAGATACGTTGCTCTCAGCGATCTCTGGTTAATCACGACTTTATCTCTTTCGTAGCAAGAGCTTTGGCCAGGCTGTGCTTTGCAGAGCCTGGCTGTAACGGTTTTTGCTGAGATTCATGCGGTGCCCAGCCTGACAGGGACGCAAACGTGAAGGTCGCGCGGATACGCCCGTCGGTGTCTGAATAATCCTGCGCATAAATTTCTGCTGCTTTCATGAAAACCTTTTTGCTTGTCGGTGTCTTTAAGCGTTCTTTAAGAGGGTTAGTTGCTCCCATCGCTCGCAGGTCTCCGATCAGGTCAAACATAGTGTGGTATCTGACGGTTAAGCGATCTATGTCGGCTACCGGGAGTGCGAAGCCTGCGCGTTGGAGAAGGTCGCCCAGATCTCTCGTATCTGCAAATGGAATGACGCGCGGTGATACGCCTTCACTAATCTCCATCTCGGCGCGCATCAGACAGTCACGCAGTTCAGCCAGGGTGTCAGTTCCCAGTAAGAGACCAAGGAAGAGGCCATCTGGTTTCAGGGCGCGTTTTATCTGGACGAGTGTTCCCGGCAGGTCGTCGAGCATCTGCAAACTAAGTGAAGACACGATCAGGTCCAGGCTTTGCGGCGCAAAAGGCAGTACGGCGTCATCTATAATCAAGTCAGGTTTCGCATGATTGGGGTCCGCAGCAAACAGATCAGCTCGCAGAAGGTATTTGACTTTTCCTGATGCCTTCAGTGTTTCAAAGATGTGACTGGTGTGACCGCCGAGATCTACTCCGCAGTCAAACTTTCTGCTGATGAACTCAAGGCGAGCCTGCAAATCTGCAGCTGCTGCTTTCATCAGAAAATCAGCGCCCTCCTGCGCTCGCTTAAGTGCTGTAATGCGACGGTGTGCAATGAGTTTACGATCAAAGAGAGAAAGTTGGCTCATGTGGGCGCCTTTGGCCAGAACGTGCAGTGTGCGCACTATAGGAAATTATAACCCATTGGACATGGGGTGATGTCAAGTGGAGGCTTTGCTAGCTTAACTTGTCTGAAGATATATACGGTGAGCACAGATGAGCGACAAGTTTTCTTCTCTGGAGTGGTTGCCTGATGCAGTGGATAGAGCTGAGCATCCTCTTAGGCCCAATTTATTTGATATGAAGATTGCCTCTCATCTACGGCGAGGGCTGAATTTTGTTCTGGATGCTCTTTTTCCTCATAGTTGTCCGGTCTGCACTGAATTAGTTCAGGGTGAGGGGGGCTTGTGTCTGTCCTGCTGGCAGGCACTGGAATTGATTTCTGCGCCTTATTGTGAGCGACTTGGTGTTCCGCTGCATTATGAGTTGGGACCAAACGCCTGGAGTGCCGCAGCTCTTGTTAATCCGCCTGATTATGACCGAGCGCGGGCAGCTGCACTTTACAATGGCCCTGCAAGAGAGCTGGTGAAGCGGTTTAAGTTTTATGGAGAGATCCGGTTATCCAAGTTTCTTGCCAGAAACATGCTAAATGCAGCAGCAGAACTTGTCATTCCTGGGAGTTTTCTTGTTCCGGTTCCTCTCCATAGCTCGCGTTTGCGTGAGCGCACCTATAACCAATCTGCGCTGCTGGTGAAGGATCTTGGTCGATTTTTGAAGGGGCAGGTGCTTCTTGATGGCTTGGTTCGAACACGGCGTACCAACCAGCAAGTCGGCCTGAAACGAAGAGCAAGGACAGCCAATGTGAAAGGTGCCTTTGTAATTGCCGATCACTTTCTGCCAAAGGTTTCTGGTGCTCATATCGTATTGGTTGATGATGTGCTGACGACAGGGGCAACTGTTGAAGAATGTGCGCGGGTTTTGAAAGCTGCAGGTGCGCAGCAGGTTGATGTACTTGTTTTTGCTCTGGTCGATCCTGAAAATATGTCTGATGATAGTGATTGAGTATCGTTGAAACGCTGTATCATCCTATGCGATACAAACAAGAGATGGACTTGCGGTTCACCCGGTCGTGAGCCATATAGACTTCAGTTTTGATGGCTGAATTTCTATTGGCCATCGATGTGTATCCAAAGGACAAGAATATGGCCCAAGTTACTATCTACACCCGTGATATGTGCAGTTTCTGTGCCCGTGCAAAAAGGCTTCTTGATGAAAAGGGGGGGGATTATAAAGAATTTAACTACAGCGAAGATCCTGCAATCCGTAAGGAAATGATCGCTAAAGCAAACGGTGCAAACACATTCCCGCAGATCTTTATCGGAACTGAGCATATTGGCGGTTGTGATGACCTGTTTGCATTGGAGCGTCGCGGACACCTGGATGGTCTGCTGAGCGCCGATCTTTAAAGAAGCTTAGGAAGCGTATTGCAAACTACGCTTTGAAAGTGAGAATTGATGACAAGTTTTGTGGCTGCATGTATCCAGATGAGAACAGGTCGTAACTGGCTCGAAAATCTTCATGTCTGTGAGGCGTTGATAAGAGAAGCCGCCGCTGAAGGCGCGGTTTATGTACAGACGCCTGAGATGACCAATGTGCTGGAACGTAACCGCAAAGCGCAGCTTGCTGCCTCCAGTTTCGAAAGTGACGATCCATTTTTGAAACAATTGGGTTTGCTTGCTGATGAGTTGAGTATCTGGATCCATATCGGTTCTCTGGCAATTCGGCTTGAAGATAACAAGCTGGCCAACCGCGGCTTTATGATTTCTCCTCAGGGGGAGATCATTGCTCACTATGACAAAATCCATATGTTTGATGTGGATTTGCCAGACGGAGAAAGCTGGCGTGAGTCTGAAAGCTACAGTGCAGGCAATGTGTCTCCGGTCATTGATCTGGGTGTGGCCAGGCTGGGTATGGCGATTTGCTACGATATTCGGCAGCCAGTTCTTTTCAGGGAGCAGTCCAAAGCCGGAGCACAGGTTTTGACTGGCCCGGCTGCTTTCACCCGGCAGACTGGCGAAGTGCATTGGCATGTGTTGCAACGCGCACGCGCGATTGAAAATGGCGCCTTTGTTGTGACAGCTGCACAAGGCGGGACGCACGAAGATGGTCGTCAGACTTACGGTCACAGCCTGATCGTCGACCCCTGGGGCAAAGTGATCGCAGAACTTGATCATGATGAACCGGGCGTTTTGCTGGCTGAACTTGAAATGGTGAAAGTGGATGAAGCACGTCAACGTATTCCAGCTATCAAAAATGAATGCAAGTTTTCCGTCACGACTGTTTCCCTCAATGGGGAGATGGTCAGTTGATTAACTACTCACTTGCATGCGATGATGGGCACGAATTTGATGGCTGGTTCCGGAATTCCGGCGATTACGACAAGCAGAAAGAACTGGGTCTGGTCACCTGTCCGTTGTGTGACAGCGCATCGATCCATAAACGCTTGATGGCGCCCAATGTTTCTACATCGAGAAGCAAAAAGAAGGCTCAGGCCGAACATCAGGTTTCACGGGCTGTTGCTGTCTCACAAGCTAAAGCTACAGAAAATGCAGTGAATGAACAGAAGGCCGCCGGTGTAACTGTACCGGCAAGTTCTGAGCAGTCTGTTGATACGACCACTCCGCCTGTTAATCTGCAAAAGGTTCCTGAAAAAGCAAGGGAGCTGGTTGAAGCGCTGCGAGATTTTCGCACACAGGTCTTGAGCAGTTCGGAATATGTTGGCGACAAATTTGCTGAGGAAGTGCGCAAGATCCACTACGGTGAAACTGAGGAGCGCGGAATTTATGGAGAAACTACCCCAGATGATGCGAAAGAGCTTTTGGAAGAAGGTATTGAACTGATACCGCTTCCGGTGCTGCCAGAAGATCGCAACTGAATGTTCCATATTATCGTGGTGGTCAAACTAAAGATGCCGCGTTTAAAGTGTGCTGCGTTCATTAGTATTCACGCCTCACGTTCTGATCCCTCTGTTTTGAGTGAACTCTTAGGGCGCTCTTTCTGAGAGTTTATCTGTTGTTTAAACAAAGCGGCAGAGCGCGAGAATACGGGAATGAAAACGACAGTTTCAGCAGGTGCTGTTTCTGGCAGTTTCATTCGCGTTAGTGATTGGATGCCGGTTGCTACTCTGGTTTCCGAGCTACCACCATGTAGTTTACATCCAGATTGGTTGTTCTGGACCAGCTGTCTGTCAGTGGATTGAAGCTCACACCGCAGCGCTCGTAAATGTTCATGCCAGCTTCATTTAGTGGTGTTTCCAACTCTTCCGGGCGGACCAGCTTTTCGTACTGGTGGGTACCTTCAGGCAACCAGCGGAGCACGCGCTCAGCTGCGACAATTGCAAGCGCGTAGGCTTTCACAGTTCTGTTGATAGTTGCTGTGAACATTATTCCACCGGGACGCACAAGACCTGCACAGGATTGCATGAACAATGGAACGTTCGCAACATGCTCCACGACTTCCATATTGAGCACGACGTCGAATTGCTCGCCGGCTTCCACGAGAAATTCTGCAGTCTGTGCACGGTAGTCGATGTTGAGGCCGGATTGCTGTGCATGAAGTCTAGCTACTTTGATGTTGGTTTCAGAAGCATCAGCACCAACAACGGTTGCTCCCATGCGAGCCATAGGCTCAGCGAGCAGACCACCACCGCATCCGATGTCCAAAATCCTGAGTCCTTCTAACGCCTTAGGGGACATTTCGTCCCGACCAAAGTGGTCACATGCATACTCTTTGATATAGGAGATGCGGACTGGGCTAAATTTGTGGAGAGGGCGAAATTTTCCAGTCGGGTCCCACCATTCTGATGCAATTGATGAGAAATGTGCAACTTCCTCCTGATCCACTGTGGTTTGTGCCGGATTTTTGGCGGGGCTGCCTTTGTTTTGCGCGGTGGTCATAGCTCAACTCTCCACTTTAATCCAGGAACTGGTGGGTCTATTCGAGGTTTTTGTCAAGCCGCTGGTTGCGATCGAAGGGCACTGGTTGTATGGATTGTCACCGTTTGTAGTGATGATCTGTTCATCACAAAGGCCCTCGGAGGAATTTGGGAAGCGATGGCCCGTTTGGTTATGAAGTTTGGCGGCACCTCCGTTGCCGACCTGGAGCGTATCAGAAATGTTGCGCGGCATGTGAAGCGCGAAGTGGAAGCAGGCAATCAGGTTGCCGTTGTCGTATCCGCTATGGCTGGTGTGACGAATACGCTGGTTGGCTACACGAGAGATGCTGCGGCGTTGCATGATGCACGCGAATATGATGTGGTTGTTGCCTCAGGTGAGCAGGTGACTTCCGGCTTGCTGGCGATTGTGCTGCAAGACATGGGGGTGGAAGCGCGGTCCTGGCAAGGATGGCAGATTCCTATCCGCACGAATGAAGCCCATGGCGCAGCGCGTATTGAGAGTATTGACGGTCAAACTCTCATTGAGCGTCTGGAGCGTGGACAGGTTGCTGTGTGTGCCGGTTTCCAGGGCGTTGCCCCGGATAACAGGCTTGCGACGCTTGGACGCGGTGGTTCTGACACCAGTGCGGTGGCGATTGCTGCGGCTATTCAGGCTGACCGCTGTGACATATACACCGATGTGGATGGTGTTTATACCACTGACCCGCGTGTGGTGGCCAAGGCAACCCGCCTTGAACGTGTTGCGTTTGAAGAGATGCTGGAAATGGCTTCTCTTGGTGCAAAGGTTTTGCAGGTCCGCTCTGTTGAGATGGCGATGGTTCACGGCGTTCGTACGTTTGTACGTTCCAGCTTCGACAATCCGGATGCGCTGCAGATTCGTGCTGACGGAACATCTGTAGGTACACTTATTTGCGACGAGGAGGAGATTTTGGAACAGCAAGTCGTCACTGGCATCGCTTACTCAAAAGACGAAGCACAGATTTCTATTCGCAACGTTGCTGACAAGCCTGGCATTGCGTCGAGAGTGTTTTGCCCGTTGGCTGAAGGCAACATCAACGTAGATATGATCGTCCAGAACATTTCCCCAGATGGGAAGACGACTGATATCACCTTTACTGTTCCTGAGAACGATTACGAGCGTGCGCGCAAGGTAATTGAGGAGAATGTGCAGGAAATTGGCTTCGAGAATATCGAAGGTGCTACTGATGTTGTAAAAGTTTCCGTGATCGGCATGGGTATGCGTTCGCATGCCGGTGTTGCAGCCCAGTGTTTTGAGGGCCTGGCTGAGAAGGGGATTAACATCCGCGCGATTACGACATCTGAGATTAAAATCTCTGTTCTGATCGATTCCGCATATACAGAACTTGCGGTTCGGACTCTCCATTCGCTATACGGACTTGACGGCTAGGTTTCCAACTGTCGAGAATATTGTTGTGTCCCGGGCAACTTCCAGGACATAACGTGGTCTGTTGAATGACCAGTAGAATTATAGGTAGGGCGGAGCATGCGCAGCAGCTTGGCCGGACCGCGTGTACTCCTCCGTAAGCTTCGTGAAGTGATGGCGGAGCCGATTAATGCGCAGGAACGGCTCGATAAGATTGTACGTCTGATCGCGGCAAACGTTGTTGCGGAAGTGTGTTCTGTGTACATTTTGCGCGCGGATGGGGTTCTTGAGCTGTATGCGACAGAGGGCCTTAATAAGGATGCGGTTCACCAGACTTCTCTGAAGGTTGGGGAGGGTCTTGTTGGCTTGATATCCTCGGATGCCAGACCATTGAACCTGCCAAATGCGCAGGCGCACCCGGCGTTTGCCTATCGCCCTGAGACGGGCGAGGAGAATTACAACTCCTTCCTCGGCGTGCCGATCCTGCGTGCGGGACGTACGCTTGGCGTACTTGTTGTTCAGAACAAAGACCACCGGACCTACTTTGAAGACGAAGTAGAGGCCTTGCAGACCACTGCGATGGTGATTGCAGAAATGGTTGCGGCTGGTGAGCTGGAAGCTATTGCGCAGCAAGGCACAACGATTGATGTGATTCGTCCGATGCATCTGAAGGGCGTCGCCCTCGCTGATGGTATCGGTCTTGGCAACGTTGTGCTGCATGAGCCGCGCGTGGTTATCACCAACCTGATTGCCGAGGATGCAGACACCGAAAAGAAACGTCTCGAGGAATCTGTCACTCGCTTGCGTAAGTCGCTTGATCATATTCTGGCAAGCGGTGAGTTTTCCCAGCACGGTGAGCATCGTGAAGTTCTGGAAGCTTACCGGATGTTTGCCTATGACCGTGGTTGGATCCGGAAGATTGATGAAGCTATCCGTAATGGTTTGACGGCTGAAGCTGCTGTTGAGAAGGTGCAGAGCGATACACGCGCTCAGATGCTCCGGCAGACAGATCCATACTTGCGTGAGCGCCTGCATGATCTTGATGATCTGGCACACCGCCTTATTCGCGAGCTAATGGGCAAGAACCACAGCGGCGAAAATGATCTGCCAAAAGACGCCATCGTCATCGCGCGCAACATGGGCGCGGCAGAGCTGCTTGATTATGATCGCGAACGTATTCGCGGCCTCGTTCTGGAAGAAAGCGGCCCGACAAGTCACGTCACCATTGTTGCACGTGCGCTTGGCATTCCGACAGTTGGTCAGGTTGAAGACATTGTTTCTCTGGTGGAAGCGACTGATGCCATCATTGTGGACGGTGAGATCGGCCAGATCTTCCTTCGGCCTGCAAATGATGTTGAACAAGCTTTTGCAGATAAGGTGCGCCTGCGTTCCAGGAGGCAGGAAGTTTACCGAGAGCTTCGCAATGAGCCGACGGTTACCAAAGACGGTGTGGACGTACAGCTTCAGCTGAATGCTGGTCTGCTGGTTGATTTGCCAAGTCTGGAAGATGCTGGTGCTGACGGCGTAGGGCTTTTCCGTACTGAGTTGCAGTTTATGGTAGCCTCAGCTTTCCCAAGAATGCAAGAGCAGCACACTCTGTATTCCAGGGTGCTGGATGCCGCTGGTGACAAGCCGGTCACTTTCCGTTCTCTGGATATTGGCGGTGATAAGGTTCTGCCTTACTTGCGTCTTGCGCAGGAAGAAAACCCGGCGATGGGCTGGCGTGCAATCCGCTTTGGGTTGGATCGTCCGGGCTTGTTGCGTACCCAGATCAGAGCGATGCTGCATGCAGGAGCAGGGCGCTCTTTGCGCATTATGTTCCCGATGGTGGCAGATATTTCTGAATTTCAGCAGGCAAAGGACTACGTTGAGCGTGAGCTGAAACACTTGCGTCAGCATAATCATGATACGCCTAAAGAGCTGAAACTTGGTGTGATGCTGGAAGTTCCTGCGCTACTGTATCAGCTTGAAGAGATTTACAGGGAAGTGGATTTCGTCTCTGTTGGTTCCAATGATCTGTTCCAGTTTTTCTATGCCGTCGATCGTGGTAACACGCTGGTCGCAGAGCGTTTTGATGCTCTGTCTCCCAGCTTCCTGCGTGCGCTTCGTAAGATCGTTGTTATTGGAGATAAGATGGATACGCCGGTTACTCTTTGTGGGGAGCTTGGTGGCCAACCCCTTGCTGCAATGGCCTTGCTGGCGATCGGGTATAGAGTTCTTTCTATGTCTCCAGCTTCTATTGGTCCTGTTAAGGCGATGTTACGCTCTTTGGATCTGTCAGCACTTTCAGAAGAGTTGCTGAAACAGTTGGAAGCGGGTAAAGGAACGAACGATATCCGCGAATTTCTGGCAAACTTTGCATCTGAAAACAATATTCCGGTATAGGTAGCGTAGTTTTTTGTTGCCGCAGACCCGAGAGGCTGCCGCGCTTTTAGACTAGCTGCCAACGCTTGAGGAGTTGCCGCGAAATGCTGGCACCAGAAAAACTAGACACACTGCTAGCGCGCTTTGAAGGTATTGAGGCCGAGATGGCATCTAGTCCTGCACCGGATGTTTATATCAAGCTTTCAAGGGACTATGCGGAACTCGGCCCAATTGTAAAGTCCATTCGTCAACTTCGCAAAGCCGAGGGTGATCTGGAAGGTGCGGAAGCATTGCTGACAGACCCTGAAAGCGATGCGGAGATGAAAGAACTTGCGCAACTTGAGCGGGATGAGCTGACAGGTACTGTCGAAAAGCTGACCCAACAAGTTCGCCTTGGGCTTTTGCCAAAAGACAAAGCCGACTCTCACGATATTATTCTTGAAGTGCGCGCCGGTACTGGTGGTGATGAGGCAGCGCTGTTTGCTGGTGATCTTTTCCGAATGTATCAGCGCTTTGCAGACAATAAAGGCTGGAAAGTTGAAGTGATTTCCTCTTCAGAAGGGGATATGGGCGGTTTCAAAGAAATCGTGGCGTCTGTGACTGGCCAGGAAGTGTTTGGTAAGCTGAAGTTTGAGTCTGGCGTTCACCGTGTACAGCGTGTACCGGAGACTGAATCCGGCGGCCGTATTCATACCTCGGCTGCGACAGTTGCGGTTCTTCCGCAGGCTGAAGAAGTGGACGTGGAGATCAACCCTGCCGACTTGCGTATTGATACATACCGTGCATCAGGTGCAGGTGGTCAGCACGTGAACACGACTGACTCTGCTGTTCGTATTGTGCACAATCCGACAGGGATTGTGGTTGCTGTGCAGGATGAGCGTTCTCAGCACAAGAACAAAGACCGCGCGATGAAGTTGCTGCGGGCGAAGATCTACGATATGGAGCGTGAGCGCGCTGCGAATGAGCGGACTGAAGCCCGGCGTGTTCAGGTTGGGTCCGGTGACCGTTCTGAGCGTATCCGTACCTATAACTTCCCTCAGGGGCGTGTGACTGATCACCGTATTGGTCTGACGCTGTATAAGCTTGATCAGATGATGACAGGCGAAGCTACAGATGAAGTGATTGATGCTCTGATCATGGACCATCAGGCGAACTTGCTCTCTGCTGAAGGGCTTTAATGTCCGGGCTCTTCGACAACTTAGAACTCAGAAATGTGCATGATTTGTACTTGGCGGCACGGAGCCTGTTTCGTGACGCAGCTCTGGCTGAGGCTGATCTGGATGCACGTGTCCTTGTTGCGGAAGCCCTTGAAATTGAACCGAAAAACCTGGTCCTTGAGTATGATAATGAGATCAGGCCAGAGACATTGGTGATTGCTACCCGCTATGTTGAGGAACGCCTTGCCGGAAAACCGGTGGGACGTGTCCTGGGTAAACGGGAGTTTTGGGGTCTGGAGTTTTTGTTATCCCCGGCAACATTGGAGCCACGGCCAGACACGGAAACGCTGGTTGAGGCTGCGATTGCGTTTTGTCAGGCACATGGTGGTCTGGAGAAAAAGTGGATTTTTGCAGATGTCGGAACTGGTACGGGAGCCGTCGCGATTGCACTCCTGACTGAGTTGCCCAATGCAACGTGTCTTGCTGTTGATATCAGTGAAGAAGCTATGGAAACTGCGCGGCAAAACGCAGCAGCTAACCAGGTTCGTAACCGATTTATCCCTGTTTGCGGCTCATATCTGGATGCTTTGAGCGGTTCTTTTGATTTTGTTGTAAGTAACCCACCGTATATTCGCAGCGCCGTAATTGAAGAGTTGAGCCATGAGGTTAGGCGGCATGATCCCATGCTGGCGCTCGATGGTGGAGTGGATGGCCTTACGGCCTATAAAGAATTGATGGGCAACGCTAAACGAGTTCTTAAGGGAAATAGTGGACTACTAATGGAGATCGGGTTTGATCAAGCCGATGAGCTTTCAACTCTTGCGAGGGAACTGACAGGACTGGAGGCATATTGTGAACATGATCTGGCCGGAAACCCAAGGGTCATAGTTGTTGTTTTTCCATGATTATCGAAGAATTCAATTATCTGGAAAAAACCCCTTGGAAAATACGACGGAACGAGATAGTTTCATCTCGCTGACAAGCGATACCAGCTAAAAGCTGAAAGCGATGGGGATGGGCACTCACGGACAGTGAGACGAGCTTGGCAGAGACGTCGGTTGATAGTTTCAAAGCAGACAGTTGAGCAACCCCTCGTATCGTTAAACTGAGAGAACAGTGCATTTGTATTGTTGCGATCAGATGTCGGATATCGCATTGAAGCAGTTATATGAACGAATGCGATTGCATTTCGATGTTGATGGCCATTGGGCTCATCAACACGCAGGCTTATTAACGGCATTTGGAATCCGGGAGATCTCACTCCCAAGAACCTCGTAGCAGGTTTGATTGCTATTCCGGAAAGTTAACGGCAGAATGAGACCAGGAAATCAAAATAACAAGCGCATGCGTGGACGGGGTCGTAAAGCTCCAAATCCATTGACACGTACTTTTGAGTCAAATGGACCGGATGTTAAAATCCGGGGAACCGCATTGCACGTCGCCGAAAAGTACCAGCAACTTGCGCGAGATGCTCAGGTCTCCGGGGACCGTGTAACCTCCGAGAACTACTACCAGCATGCAGAGCACTACCAGCGCATTGTCGCTGCAGCTCAACCCCAAAACACACAGACTACAGCTCCGTCTACGCGTACAGAAGATGAAGCCGCATCTGCTGCTGTTGAAACTCAAAACGCTATGGCAGCGACCGAAGAGCAAGAGGTTGCTGTTGCTGCCCCTCAGCCTGTGATCGGTCTCGATACACCTCAGCCGTTTATCGAAACAGCTTCAGCGGCTGACGAGAATGCGGAAGCTTCGGGAGATGCATCTGCATCTGTCGACGAAGACGATGGCAAAGCGCGTCGTCGTGTTCGTGGTACTCGCGGTCGCGGTGTTCGTCGTACACCTTCCTCATCCTCTGCAAATGCAGCAGGGCCAGCTGAGGCAGCAGCAGAAGTTGGCGGAGACGAAGCAGCTACGAAGCCACGTCGTACGCCTCGCGCTCGCACTCCTCGTGCGGCCCGTTCACAGCGTACCCGTACAGCTCGTGTTCCTGCTGAGGATGCACCAGCACCTGCGGCTTTGGAAACAACCGGCGACGGTGAAAGCTAAGCAGGTTTAACGATGTGCTCGCTGACTCACTGGTTTGCTGTATATTTATGAAAACCACGCCCAACAGGCGGGGTTTTCTTTTTGCTGAACGGCAAATGGCTCAGCCTGGTCGCTGGCTCATTCGACGGTGAGTGTATCACCCACGGAGAGTATGCCGTCGTTGAGGATTGCAAGATAAATGCCGACATACATATGCCCCAGTGAGCTATGAAGCGCCTTGTTGATGTTGGTGTCTCGCTCGGCTGTGACTGGATTTACATCCACGGCAGCGCAACGGCGGGTGCATTGTGCGAACCTGAACCCTACGCCTGAGCTGGAATGGATCTTTTTGTCGGCCCAGTCAAACTCTTCGTAGGCTGAGAGCCCATCAACATAGATGTTTGCGCGGAAACGTTTTGGATCGATCTCCAGGCCCATTGTCCTGGATAGCGCCTTCACGCTGGCCAGGTTCACGACATGAACTAAATTCTCGGCTGTGTCGGTGAAGGCATGGTTGCCTGCATGGCGGACTTTGAGAGGACCAGCGGCTTTCCCGCCCATATGTGCAGAGAAGTAGGCTGCGAGTGCTTCCTGCCCCTGGCTTGTTTCCAGAGACAGCGTGACGTCTTCAACCTGTGGCCGGGAGAGGATGATGCTCAAGCTGTCGAGATCGTATGTGCATTTGACCTGCGCCACGTCTTCGTAACGGTCAAGTCCCAGGTCTGCTGTAAATTCTGATTTCAGGTTTGGCGGGTTGATCAGATCTGGATGATGTTTTTGTCTTTTTTCTCCTCTTGTCGTAGCGCAATCCAC
>CANNAV010000075.1 GCA_947502585.1 uncultured Pseudovibrio sp. | reverse complement strand
CTGAAACAGGGCGGATCAAAACAATTGCATCACGGGACTGGGCAATAACAGGTCAATGATTATGCAGGTTGGTATAAGGTCGCGATTCCTGCTGCGGTCGCGTGGTGAAGGAGGTGTGCTTTTGACTGCGGGTACAAAAAAGGCGTTTGCAAAATGCAAACGCCTTTTTTAAAATTCAGATGTAGCCAGGACTTATTTGATCTTGGCTTCCTTGAACTCAACGTGCTTCTTTACGACTGGGTCGTACTTACGCTTCACCATTTTTTCGGTCATGGTGCGCGAGTTCTTTTTGGTCACGTAGAAGTAGCCGGTGTCCGCAGTGGACTGCAGCTTGATCTTAATGGTGGTCGCCTTGGCCATCTCTAAGGATCCTGTCTGTTTTCGGCCCTTTTATGATGTGGCCGGTTGTTTTGTTTGTCCCGGTGGCACCCTCACACCTTCGTTTCGGGTAGGGTGCGCTTCCGGGGAAACTTTGGGAATTCAGCGCGCACATTACTAATCACAGGGCTAAAGTCAAGATACATTAGGGCGCTGACCCCGGTCTTGTCACCCTTATCAGGCATATAATGACATATGCGCTGAGGAATCCTGCAAATACCAGTGGTAGTCCATCCGCACCCCACGCGGAAAGAGCAAGTCCGGTACTGGCAGGGCCAATCAATTGGCCAGTGGAATACATGAGAACGAAGGCCGCATTGGCCGATGCCAGATTGGCGCCATCAAAGCGCGCGCCAAGGTGTGTGAGACCGACTGTATAGAGCCCGGCCACGACACCGCCCCAGATAAAAAGAAGGATGCAAATGGCAAAAAAATTGCCGGAAAGCGGGATCATGAGCAGTGCGCCGATGACGCCAAAGGCTCCGCAAGAGATTAAGAGGTGCTGACGGTTCATGCGATCAGAAAGCAGACCCAGTGGGATCTGGAGTACCATGTTGCCAGCTGCCATTGCAGAGACGAGCAGCGTTGCTGTTTGAGCTGTCAGACCGGTCCTGAGGCCGAATAAAGGAAGCAATGAGATGCCGGATTGCTCTACAGCTCCAAAGATAAATCCGGCAAATGTGGCGGTTGGAGCTATCCACAAAAATGCATAGAGCTTTGACGTCGCTTCGTTTTCTATTCTAGGCGCGGCATTGAAACCGATCAGTACAGGCAGAGATGCTATGATGATGCCTGCGCCTGCCAGCAGGAAGGGGAGCGCGCCTGTTGTGCCCGCGAATGCAAGCATCAGAGGCCCAGAGGTAAAGCCCAGTGCCAGCACAGTCGCGTAAATGCCCATGATAAAGCCTTTGTGCCTTGAAGGCGCCAGTGCGCTGATCCAGAACTCAGAGAGAATGAAGGCAGATGTTGTTGCCCCGTGAAACAGCAGACGAAGTGGGAACCACGCCGAAAAGTTTTCCAGTACAAAGAAGAAAGGCAGGGAGCAGCCAGCGACCAACAGGCTGGCCAGAAGTGCCTGAGGTGTACCCAGTCTGCGTGCGAGGTATGGGCCGACTGGAGTGGCGACAATGGAGGCAAGGCCAGAGAAAGCGGTGTTGATGCCAATCCAGGTGTCGCTTACACCGCGATATTCAAGCGTAAGTGTAAGCAGCGGCAGGCTTGCGGACAGGGAAAGGCCAACAGCTGTAATCGCTGCGATGGCTGCAATGATGCCACGAACCCGTTTCGGTGAGATGGAATTGGCTGGTGTGTCCGATATCTGGAGCATTTACACAACTACGTTTCAAGCACCTTTTAGCTCATGTGCATTCGCGCTTCATGATATAAAACCGTATCTTCATCCAAAACCGGGTCTACTTTTCAGTAGCCCGCTCCAGATGCTTCTATCAGGAAAAATACAAGACGCAACAATTAGTATTGAGATGTTATATGTTTGCTGCGCCCAGGATAATCGGAATTAAATTTCTTCGCGCACGAACCCGTTGTTCTTCCAGTAGTAGTATGGAACGGGTCCATCGGGAGAAAGCTCCTTGTTTTTCGCGAGTTGATTTTCAAGATCTGTCAGGACAGCCATAGTGATACGTGGCAGGTCCAGCTCTTTGCACTGCTCAATTGGCAACCACTGAAGCTCTTCCAGCTCTCCTGTTGGTCCTGTACCAGTTTCCAGCTTGTGCGCGATCTGGTCTGCCCACACGGCGAAGAATCGCGCGTCAAAGCGGCGGGTTCTGCCTGGAGGGGTGATTGCGCGGGCAACAAAACGTAATGGTGCCAGATCCGGCAGAATACCCAGCTTGTCAAAAGCTTCAAAGCCCGGGCCAGCTGGTTCGCTTTTACCTTCGGTGTTGCAACCAACAAACAGGCCTGCTTCCTCATAGGTTTCACGAATGGCGGCAATTGCCAATGCACGCAAGCGGCTTTCGGTTTTGATCTGCTTTTTGTCGTAGTTGAGTTTGGCGAGCACGTCCGGATGATAGTCGCGCACATATTTGACGCGGCTGTCCTCAGAATCAACGCGACCGCCCGGGAATACAAATTTGCCAGGCATGAACTTGTGCGCCATGTGACGCTTGCCCATGAGCAGATGCAGGGAGCCATCGTCCTTACGATCCAGAATAAGCAGTGTGGAGGCGTCTTTTGGTCTCATAGGCTGTGTGGTCGGGGCGCTATTTTCCTCCGCTCGCTCAGTTTCGACTTCTTTCGTCAGGTCTTTCGTGGACATTCCTTACCTCTGATTGCCGCGTGATGGGCTGAAACTAGGTGCTTTGCCAGCAGTTGCAAAGCCATCCATACGTAGTGCCCATTGTAACCCAACCAGAGCGCTTTTGATCGGGCGCAGGAGTGCCAGAGACATGATGAGAGTTAAAGGCAGCCAGACGGCCATATGAATCCACATAGGCGGCACGTAGGCCATTTCTACCCACATGGCCAGCGCAACTATGACATGACCAACGATAAAAATTGTGAAGTAGGGTGGAGCATCATCTGCGCGATGGTGGTGAAGTTCTTCACCACAGTTGTCGCAGGACTGTTTCACGCTCAAGTAACCGTCGAAAACGCCGCCAATGCCACAGGAAGGACATTTGCAGCGCATTCCGCGCAGCACCGCTTCTCCGGTATTCCGATCTTTCTGGGTATTCATTTCTACCTGCCTTTTCCGTCCGTAAATGCAGGGGAGTACACGTTCTACGTGCGCTTCCGCTTATTTCCGTTTTTTTGACCGGCGTAAACCTTTTGGCTTTCTGTTGTTTCTTGCTTGCCAACCCTTGTGCTTAGCAACCCGTCCCGCTGCTTCGCCTTTGGATTTGCCTTTTGTAAGCATTTCAAACCGTAAAGAGCCCGCAAATGGAGCGGCTTCTGCCAGTTTAACCTGCACTGCGTCACCAAGTTGGTAGGTTTCACCAGTTGCTCTGCCCAGAAGGGCGTGAGCCGATTCTACGTATTCGTAGTAATCCATACCAATGGTGGATGCAGGAATGAAGCCATCTGCGCCAATTTGTAGCAGTTTGACGAACAGGCCTGATTTGGTTACTCCGGCAATTCGCCCGGAAAACTCAGCTCCAATTCTCTCGCAGAGATAAAGGGCAATCAGACGGTCAATGGTTTCTCGTTCAGCCAGCATTGCCCGCCGTTCTGCCGCAGAAATCTCTGCTGCAATGGCGGGCAGTTTTTCTTCGATGCCGTATGGCAAACCATCATCCCCAAGGCCGAGTGCGCGAATGAGTGCGCGGTGTACTATCAAATCTGCATAGCGGCGTATGGGGGATGTGAAGTGTGCATAACGTCTCAGGTTCAGGCCGAAGTGTCCGATGTTCTCGGCATTGTACTCTGCTTGTGCCTGTGAACGCAGCACGACCTCTGACACCATGGTTGCACTTGCAGTGTCTTTGAACTTATCAAGAATGTTGTTGAACACGGAAGGGCGCAGACCTCCAGTGTGAGGCAGTTTGACGTTCAGCGTGGAGAGGAAATCTCTCAGGTTCTCCAGTTTCTCCGGCGTTGATGCATCGTGCACGCGGTAGAGCAGGGCAGTGTTGCGTCTCTCCAGCTCTTCAGCGGCTGCTACGTTCGCCTGAATCATGCATTCTTCAATGAGTTTGTGTGCATCCAGTCGATCAGGAATGACGATCTGATCAACTGTGCCGTCTTCTTTCAGCAGAATACGGCGTTCCGGGATATCCAGTTCGAGCGGTTGGCGTTTGTCTCGGCCACATTTCAGGATCTTGTAGGCTGCCCACAGTGGAAGAAGAACCGGTTCCAGCAGCGGGCCAGTCTTGTCGTCTGTCACACCTTCAATAGCCTTCTGGGCCTGCTGATAGGAGAGTTTGGCAGCGCTACGCATGATGACGCGGTGGAATGAGTGAGAAGTTTTCTTACCATTCTTGTCAAAGACCATCCGTGTCGCCATGGAAGGGCGGTCTTCGTTTTCGCGCAAGGAGCACAGATTATTGGAGATGCGCTCGGGCAGCATAGGGATCACTCGGTCCGGGAAATAGACCGAGTTGCCGCGCATCAGTGCTTCCTTATCCATCGGAGAGCCGGGGGTGACATAGGCTGCTACGTCTGCAATCGCGACGTAAATGATGCAGCCGCCTTCATTGTCAGGGTTATCATCCAGCTGGGCATAGACTGCATCATCGTGGTCTTTTGCCGTTGCAGGATCAATGGTGATGAGTGGGATGTGACGCCAGTCTTCTCGGCCCTTGTTGCCAACAGGCTGGATGTTTTCCGAATCAATAATCACGGGTCCCGGGAACTCGTTGCGAATGCCCTGTGTGTGTAATGCGATTTCGGAGACAGCCATTTCTGAGGTGGTGGACCCAAAGCGTTTGACGATGCGGCCACGCGGGGTGCCGTATCTTCCGACTTTGTGGATTTCTATCTTTACGAGGTCGCCGTCTTCAGAATCGATCAGTTCGCGGGGATCCAGGTCAACAGCGCGCTGTTTTCGGTCAACCGGTTCCAGAGTTGCAGCTTTGGTCGCTTTGTTGATGCGCAAAATGCCGAGGACGTCGGTCTCCTGATTTTCCAGGCGTTTCATCACGCGCACGACATAACTGGCTTCGGGAGAGCCGTCCTGATCGTCCAGCAGTTTTACAAGGGCGCGGTCGCCTATGCCTGGGACTGGGTTGAACTTGTTTTTGTTCTTTTGCGGCAAAACGAGGATGTTTGGTGGCTCACCATGCTCTTCATCCCAGTTCATTGGAATACCGAGGAGCTCCCCTTCGGCAGTTCTGCTTGTGATTTGTATGACAAAGACCGGTGGAAGATTGCCCGGACGCAACAAACGTTTCCTGCGTTTTTCGATGTGCCCGCTTTCAGCCAGACCTTTGAGCATTCGTTTGAGGGGTATGCGAGCTGCGCCGACGATACCAAAATGGCGGGCGATTTCGCGTTTACCTGCTTTGCCGGGGTTGTCGGCAATAAACTTCAGAACGTCTTCGCGGGAAGGCATTTCTGCCGGTCCCTTGTGTCTCGTTTCAGTGGCCTTTTTTCGGCTCAATGTATCTCATCCAGTGCAGCTTTTGGCGCTGCGAAAAGGAGCTCCCGGTGGTCGGGAGCCCTTGTGTTTCGTTTTCCGGAGAGTAACTGGGGATCTTAATCCTTTTTCGCGTTGATCAGCTCAATTGCCTGTTCGCGGGTTACGGTCTCCGGGTCTGTTCCTTTTGGCAGAGAGGTGAACTTCCTGCCCCATTTGATCCGAACGCCGAGCCGGCCACTGTCGCGCAGCTCCATTGCTCCACCATCCGGATGATCACCAAGTTGTTTGAGTGCCCCTTCAGACGCTGCTTTCCTGGTGGCCGTTTTTTTTGCAGCTGCTTTTTTGGCAGGCGCTTTTTTCTTACCTTTTGTTGCTGCCTTTGCGTTTACAAGTTCTGTTGCCTGTTCCAGCGTGACAGCTTCCGGTGCAACATCCTTTGGCAGGGTTGCGTTGATTTTTTCCCACTTCACGTATGGGCCATAACGCCCGCTGTATACGTTGATTGCACCGCCATCCGGGTGGGCACCCAGTTCTTTAAGTGGTTTTGCGGCAGCTCCGCGGCCCCCACCCTTGGCACGCTTTTCAGCAAGCAAGGTTACGGCGCGGTTGATGCCGACTGAGAAGACTTCATCCGGGCTGTCCAGATTGGCATAGGTGCGATCATGCAGAACGAAGGGTCCAAAACGGCCCAGACCTGCGGATATGGTCTTGCCATCTTCCGGGTGGGTACCGATTTCGCGTGGCAGGGAAAGCAACTTAAGGGCTTTCTCCAGATCCAGATCTGCTGTGCTCCATCCGCGTGGCAGAGAAGAGCGCTTCGGCTTTGCTTCTTCACCTAATTGTACATATGGGCCGAAACGGCCCGAGCGCAAGGAGATTTCCAGGCCGGTTTCCGGATCGATGCCCAAAATCTGTGGTCCGTCCGCTGTTTCACCTGCATCAGATGCACCACCTGAGGTGAGCTGACGGGTATAGTTGCAGTGCGGAGGGTTTTCGTTTGGTTCCTTACCGTCTTTTTTGTTCTTGTCGTAGTTGGAACAGCCAACAAATGCACCGAATTTGGAGACTTTCAACGACAGACGGCCGGTTTCACATTTCGGACACTTGCGTGGATCCGCGCCATCTTCCCTGTCCGGGAAGACGTGTGCTTTGAGGGTTTCGTTCAGAGCATCCAGCACTTCTGTATTGGAGCGCTTGATCACCTCATCACAAATTTCGTGGAAGGGGTTCCAGAAGTCACGCAAGACAGCTTTCCATTCCAGATCGCCAGCTGAAATCCTGTCGAGCTGGTCTTCAAGGCTTGCGGTGAAGTCGTACTCCACATAGCGATTGAAAAAGTCTTCAAGGAATGCCGTTACCAGACGACCTTTATCTTGCGGTATCAGGCGCTTTTTGTCCAGATCTACGTATTCGCGATCGCGCAGAGTTTGCAGTGTAGCAGCGTAGGTGGACGGGCGACCGATACCCAGCTCTTCCATCTTCTTCACCAGCGTTGCCTCGGTGAAGCGTGGTGGAGGTTCCGTAAAGTGCTGGTTGGCCTCAATACTTTTACTGGCGAGGCTGTCGCCCTTTGTCACTGGTGGCAGGCGCTTGCTTTCCTCGTCTTCCTCATCATCCTTACTTTCCTGATAAAGAGTAAGGAAACCATCGAAACGGACAACGGATCCCGATGCGCGCAGCGCTGCCTTCCAGGCCCCGTTTACAGCTTCGATGTCAACAGTGGTGCGTTCCAGGACAGCAGATTCCATCTGAGAAGCGATGGTCCGCTTCCAGACCAGCTCGTAAAGACGTGCACCGTCCTCGTCGAGGAACTTTGCCATGTCACGTGGGTGACGGGCAAGGTCAGTCGGGCGGATCGCTTCGTGCGCTTCCTGAGCGTTTTTTGCTTTGGACGTATATAAGCGTGGCTTATCAGGGACGTATTTATCGCCATAGCGGGAGCTAATGACTCTACGGGCGCCCTGAATTGCTTCGGAAGCGATCTGCACACCATCGGTACGCATATATGTGATCAAACCAGTGGTCTCACCGCCGATGTTGGTGCCTTCATAAAGTTTTTGTGCAACCTGCATGGTGCGTGCTGCTGCAAAGCCGAGCTTACGGGACGCTTCCTGCTGAAGGGTGGAGGTGGTGAACGGCGCATATGGATTGCGCCGTTGTGGCTTGCGCTCAACATTGCTCACGGAGAAGCTCGCCCCCTCAAGCATTTGCCTGATTTCGGTGGCTTCAGTTTCATTCTTAATATCGAGGCGTGTGATCTTCTGGCCGTCAAAGCCTGTCAGGCGTGCCTGAAGCGGTGCGTTTTGCTGTGTATTCAGGTTTGCCAGAATGGACCAGTATTCCTGAGAAAGGAATGTCTCAATTTCTTTTTCGCGCTGACACACAAGACGCAGTGCAACAGATTGCACCCGGCCTGCAGAGCGCGCGCCCGGCAGCTTTCGCCACAGAACAGGGGAGAGCGTAAAACCCACGAGGTAGTCGAGTGCGCGGCGTGCCAGATAGGCGTCGACAAGCGGCACATCCAGTTCGCGCGGATTTTTCATTGCTTCCAGAATGGAATTTTTGGTAATCGCGTTGAATACGACTCGCTCGACCTTCTTATCCTTCAGGGCGCGTTTCTTTTTCAGAACCTCCAGGACGTGCCATGATATGGCTTCTCCTTCGCGGTCGGGGTCAGTTGCGAGAATAAGGCGGTCAGCCTCCTTCACCGCACTGGCGATGTCCGAGAGGCGCTTTTGAGATTTGGAATCCACAGACCAGGACATGGCAAAGTCGTCATCCGGCAACACAGAGCCGTCTTTGGGAGGCAGATCGCGCACATGGCCGTAGGACGCCAGAACTATATAGTCCTTGCCCAGATATTTGTTGATTGTCTTGGCTTTCGCCGGTGATTCCACAATGACTACGTTCATTGATTTCCTGGCTTTCGCGTAAATCTCGTCTTGGAATTGATAAATCAAAAACCGTTTTATGAGTCGAACCGACACAATCTCGGATGACATCGCGGCTGTCAAATGGCCTTTTCAGATCGTTTGGTCAAGAGCGGAAAAGCCACTCCCTCAGTTTTCATTGGGTCAATATTTGGTTGTTCTTGCTAATTTATACAACCTGGAGTAATGGCAGTGCTTTTTGTAACCCTCAGATTGCAAAGATATTTTTGCCACCTGATGCTGGTCTCATGGTTGCATAAGAAGGTCAAAAAGCTTGCGTAATAACCAGTTGCCGAAAAATGACAGAACAATCGAAACACGTGACGTAGCAGAGTACTGCGCCAAAATGTGTAGTGAATTAAGTGACATGGCGCGATCGCACAGACTTGATCTGCTGGGGTATATGCTGCTTATGGCTCAAAAGGAAGCAGAAGCTCAATCTGGTGGATCATCGAATCCTGACGAGGTTGATGATCTGAATGCAGACATGACTAAAACCGACTAAGACTAAAAATTGTCACGCTCAGCCAGAATGTATCAAAGACAGTTTGTTGGGTTTGTGTCGTTCCAGACGCCCTGCCAGTTCAATTTCCAGAAGGATAAGCTGAAGAATTTGTAAAGTGACACCGGTAAACCGCAGGAGTTCATCCTGATCTATAGGTGTCTCACTCAATGCATTGATGACTGCCTGTCTGTCCTGTTCTTTGGCATTGAGTAGGCTTGAGGTCTCATCCGGGTCGGTTTGCTCCAGTACTGGCCAGCTTGTCGCAGATTCCTCAATCCCCTGATAAAGTGGCAGGGACATGGAAATTTTGGACTCCATAACTTCCAGAATGTCGTCGGTTGACTGGATGAGCGTAGCACCTTGCTGGATTAGTTTGTTGGCGCCGACAGATCTAGGGTCCAGGGGAAATCCCGGGACTGCCAATATCTCTCGATTTTGCTCCAGAGCATATCGCGCAGTGTGCAGAGATCCTGATTTTTCGGCGGCTTCAATTAGAATAACTCCCAATGACATTCCTGAGATCAGACGATTGCGGCGGGGAAAATCCCGGGCTCTTGGATTCCAGCCTATGGGCATTTCGCTGATGGCCGCTCCGTTGGCTGCGATCATATTTGCAAAAAGTTCCCTGTTTTCTTTTGGGTAGATGGTGTCGATGCCTCCCGCAAAGGCAGCGATGGTTCCGGATGTGAGAGCGGCCTGATGGGCTGCACTGTCGATGCCTCGTGCCAGACCTGAGATGATGGTGAAGCCTTCTGCAGAAAGGTCTCCTGCTAATTTCGTTGCAAACTTTGCTCCAGCGACCGAGCAATTGCGGGCGCCGATGATTGCCAGTGCTTTTTGCGTGCCGGTGAGCTCTTGTTGCAATGGCTCTCTGGCCCGAATTGCGAGCAGGGGCGGCGGTGCATCTATGTGTCTGAGAAGAGGAGGATAGGCAGGTTCGCCCATGGCAACGAGGCGGGCGCCCATTTTATAAAGAAAAGCCAGTTCGGCTTCGGCCTTGTCCATAGAAAAAAGGCGATAAGATTTCTTGCCACCTCTCCGTGATAGCTCTGGCAGAGCATCAAGTGCCGCTTGTGCTGAGCCGAAATGATTGAAAAGCTCGCGGAATGTTCTTGGGCCAACATTTTCAGAGCGTATAAGGCGAAGCCACGCAAGCCGTTGGGTGTCACTTAGGTGTGGTGCCCGGCTTTTGGTGGCTGTCTCCATTTACATCATCCCCTGGAACCGATCCTGCTTTCGTTGCCTTTCAGAAGGCGGGCAATGTTCTCGTGATGTTTTGCCCATAGCAATATGCTGAGTAATCCCATCATTTGCGCAATTTGCCACTGATCGAAAGCCAGCAGAATAAAGGGAGTGACAAGGCTCGCTACCAGTGCTGACAAGGATGAAAACCTGGTGATGTAGGCAGTTGTAATCCAGATGGCGATGAAGGTGACACCTGCTGGCCAGAAGATCCCGAGCAGGATTCCAATATAGGTGGCAACGCCTTTGCCGCCCCTGAACCTGAGCCAGACCGGGAAAAGGTGGCCAAGGAAGGCGCCAAGGCCTGCGATCAGTGCTGCGTCGCCGCCCATGTATAGAGCAACAAGAACGGTTGCTGCTGTGCCTTTAAGAACATCGCACAGCAAAGTGAGGGCTGCGAGTTTTTTGCTGCCGGTGCGCAGTACATTGGTGGTGCCGATGTTGCCGGACCCGATGTTCCGGATATCACCGTGACCGGCCATTTTCGCAAAGAGCAGGCCAAACGGAATGGAGCCTAAAAAATAGCCAAAAGCCAATGCAGCCAGATAGTAGGGTAAATCAAAGAACCAGCTGATTGGATCAGGCATGGGTGTTCTCCAGTCGTTGTATATTTAAAACAGTATGCCTTTCCCGGGAAATAAGCATACTGCTATAAATTTTTATCGTATTGTGTGCATTGTACCGAATCCCTGGGCCGATTCTGAACTACACGTTAAATTGCGTCTTGATCCAGGGTGCCGCCTGCAACGATGGTTGTCAAAACCCGGCCTGTCAAAGTTTCGTCCTCAAAAGGCGTATTCTTTGAGCGGGAGCGGATTTTATCTTTTTCCACAATCCATGGTTTTTGCGGATCGAACACGATCACGTCCGCTGGTGCGCCTTTTGACAGCCGGCCGGCAGGGAGACCAAGACGGTCCGCCGGATTGCAGGTCATTGTTGCAAGCAGTTTGGAAAGCGAGAGGTCCTCATTCAAAACGAGGCGCATTCCGGCGCCAAGCATTGTTTCGAGTCCTAAAGCACCATATTCGGCTTCTGCAAAGGGGTGACGCTTTGTTTCCACATCCTGTGGATTGTGATCAGACATTACGATGTCGATTGTGCCGTCTGCCAGCGCCTTTACCATGGCCTGACGGTCATCTTCTGTGCGCAGCGGCGGCGACATCTTATGGAAGGTCCGGTACGGGCCGATGTCGTTTTCGTTGAGCGTCAGATGATTGATGGAGATGCCTGCGGTGACATTGAGCCCATCGTTCTTCGCTTTCCTGATCGCCTCGGCGCTTTGCGGGCAGGAGATCAGGCGGGCGTGATACTTGCCCTTCGCCATGGCGACGAGGCGCATATCGCGTTCGATTGCGATGAACTCGGCTTCTCCGGGGATGCCGCCCAGACCCAGCCAGGAAGCCCGCAGGCCTGAGTTCATGACACCGGATCCTGCCAGATCCTTGTCCTGCGCCTGATGAACCACCAGTGCGTCAAAATCACGGGCGTAGGTCAGCAGGCGTACGAGAACGGAGGAGTTGGTGATTGGCAGTCTGTCGTTGGAAAAGGCGATGGCGCCTGCTTCCTTGAGCAGACCAAGCTCGCTCATGTCCTTGCCAGCCAGACCCTTTGTGAGGGCGGCCATCGGGTGCACGTTGACAATGGCGGTATCGCGGGCGCGGCGGAGCATGAAGTCCACCAGTGCCGGGTCATCAATCACCGGGTCTGTGTTGGGGCTGGTGAGGATGGTGGTTACACCGCCAATGGCTGCCGCCCGGCTGGCGCTTTCCAGCGTTTCCCGGTGTTCTGCACCGGGTTCTCCTACGCTGACGCCCATATCGATGAGACCGGGAGCGGCTACTGCGCCGTGACAGTCAACAATCTTTGAGCCGTCCGGAGCGCCCTGATTGAGAGCCTCGGCACCGGCGGCGAGGATGGTTCCATCCTGAATAACCACTGCGCCTGCTTCATCAACATTGTTTGCCGGGTCGATAATGCGGGCGTTCGTCAGGACCAGCGGGTTTACATTCTTGTGCATGCGCGTGTCCTCTGGAAATTGTCAGGAAGGTTTTGAGCGAGAGCTTCGAGTACTGCCATACGAATGGCAACGCCCATCTCCACTTGCTCGCGAATAAGGCTTTGCGGACCATCTGCAACCTCTGCCGAGATTTCAACACCACGGTTCATTGGACCAGGATGCATGACGAGAGCATCAGGTTTGGCATAGGAGAGTTTTTCTGCATCCAGACCGTGGTAACGGAAATACTCGCGGACAGATGGTACAAAAGCGCCGCTCATACGTTCGCGCTGTAAACGCAGCATCATGACGATGTCGCAGCCCTGTAGTCCTTCGCGCATGTCTGTGAATACTTCGACGCCCATACTATGAATACCAGAGGGCTGTAATGTAGAGGGAGCTATGACACGCACACGAGCTCCCATATTGGACAGAAGGATGATATTGGAGCGCGCTACACGGGAATGGCGGATGTCGCCGCAAATGGCGACTGTCAGACCGCCAAGGGTTCCTTTGTGGCGACGGATTGTCAGGGCATCCAGCAGGGCCTGAGTTGGGTGTTCGTGAGGTCCGTCGCCTGCATTGACGACCGCGCAGCCGACTTTGCGGGCCAGCAGGTGGACTGCACCAGCGGCGTGGTGGCGAACGACAAGCAAATCAGGGCGCATGGCGTTCAGGGTTGCTGCTGTGTCGATCAGGGTTTCACCCTTTTTCACCGAAGAGGTGGAGACCGACATGTTCATCACATCCGCGCCCAGGCGCTTGCCTGCAAGCTCAAAAGAAGATTGGGTGCGGGTGGAGGCCTCAAAGAAGAGGTTGATTTGCGTTCGCCCACGCAGAACAGCTTTCTGCTTTTCTACCTGTCTGGAGACTTCGACGGCTTCGTCTGCAAGGTCCAAAAGGTAATTAATGTGGGGAGGCTGCAATCCCTCGATACCGAGGAGATGGCGATGCGGGAACGCTGAGGATCGATGTGTGGTTTTCTGGCTCATCAAAGACCCTTCTATAGGCAGAATAACCGAGTTCGTAAAGAGCTCAAAAGATGTATAGTTTTTATTTGCAAATCGCAGTTGCAACGTGAGCGTTAACCTATCAAAATCACTGGAGCAACTCGCGGGAGGAAAAATGGATAAAGTTTCACAAGCCACTATAACGACAGGGGTAATTAATCAGGCCCCGCCATATTGTGGTTATAACCTTGCCGAGAGTGACCCAATTCTCCTTGCTGATCTGGGTAGTACGGGAGCCGGGGATTCTGCACGTGAAGACCTTATCAAGTTTGGTGAGCAGTGTGGAGCCGCAGATGCCTTAGATCTGGGCAGACTGGCAAATGTTAATGAACCGGTTCTGAAAACACACGATCCGTATGGACGCCGTCTGGATGTTGTCGAATTTCACCCGTCCTATCACGCGCTGATGCGCCGCTCGTTTGAAGCTGGCCTGCATAGTGCGTCCGTTGAAGCCATGGCGCCAGGTGGTGAGCGTGCGTTTTATAATCGTGCGCGCAAGTATTTCGTGATGAGCCAGGTGGAAAGCGGGCACCTTTGCCCGGTGACCATGACCAATGCCTCTGCCATGGCTCTCACTCAGGCGCCTGAGCTTGCCAAGGTCTGGAATGAGTGCATTGTGAGCCGCAAGTATGATCAGCGTTTCCGTCCTGCCAGCCAGAAAATTGGTGCTAGCCTTGGCATGGGTATGACGGAAAAACAGGGTGGGTCCGACTTGCGTCAGATCATCACTCGTGCTGAGAAAGTTTCTGACGACACTTATGTGATCAATGGACATAAGTGGTTCTTCTCTGCGCCAATGTGTGATGCGTTCCTTGTTCTGGCGAAGCTGGAAGAGGGGCCGACCTGTTTCCTCGTACCGCGTATTTTAGAATCTGGTGAAGTGAACGGTCTGGACTTCCAGCGCCTGAAGAACAAACTGGGTAACAAGTCCAATGCGTCTTCTGAGGTTGAGTTTAACAACGCTGTTGGCTTCCTCGTCGGGGAAGTGGGGAAGGGCATCAAGACCATCCTGAAAATGGTGACGCCTACCCGTGTGGATTGTTGTGTTGGGTCGTCGGCTCTGATGCGGGCGGCGCTCTCCAGGGCGGTTCATCACACCTCCAGCCGCACAGCATTTGGCGCTCGCCTTATTGAGAAGCCTTTAATGCAGCGGGTTCTCGCGGATATGTCTTTGGACATGGCGGCAAGTGAAGCACTGGCGCTGAAACTGTCGCTTTGCATGGACCTCCAAGGTGAAGACAGTCAGGCGGCTGACTTCCTCAGGATCATCACACCTGCTGCAAAATACTGGATCTGTAAAAGTGCGGAGAGTGTTGCCGCCGAAGCGATGGAGTGCCTGGGTGGTAACGGGTATGTGGAAGACCACGATATGGCCCGCATTTACCGCGAAGCCCCGGTCAACAGCATCTGGGAAGGTTCAGGAAACATCATGGCGCTGGACCTGCTGCGGGCTATGCATCGCACGCCAGACAGTTTCATGAATGTGCTTGGAATTCTGGAAGCTGATCTTGGCCCTGCGGGTAAGGTGTCTGTTGAAGTGCTGCAGGCAGCAGCGCGGACGTGTCTGGAAGATGAAGGCGGGGCACGGTTGCTGACAGAGCAACTGGCAATTACAGCGGCAGCGGCAGCACTGAAGGAAGTTGCTCCTCCGGCGATTGCCAATGCGTTTATTGAGACCCGCATGGCAGGCCAGTGGCGTTCAAGCTACGGCATGCTGGATGCGCGCTATGACGCTAAGGGCATTTTGGAGTGGCTTTACCCAATCAAATAAGCCACGACAAGTAACCACGTCGGAATAGTGATTGCGGCGGCGACTGTCTGAAGGGTCAGAATTTCGGCCATTAGTTTGGCATCGCCGCCCATTTTTCTTGCAAGAACAAAACTCGCACCTGCTGCTGGAACAGAGAACACCAGTGTGACGATGGTTGCCGAGATTTCGTCAAGCCCAAGTGCGAGAGCAAAACTTAAGGCGATACCCGGCGCAAGTAGGTTGCGCAAAAGTAGAGCTGATGTGAGCGCTGGGCCTGGACGTCGCAAGGCACTCAGATCCAAAGCTGCACCGACGCATAAAACTGCGATTGGCAATGCGGCACCTCCCAGAAACGTCAGATAGTTTGCAATAACTTCCGGAATGTAGCCACCAGAGGCGTTGATGATCCCGCCTGCTGCAACGCTGATGATGAATGGGTTTTTGATCAGCTCTTTTGCAAGTGTTTTTGGTGAAGGAACAGACCCTCCTGCATAAATCGACAGGACGACCACGCAGAGCAGGTTTGCCGCCGGGATCATGATTGCCATGATCACCGCCACCAGGGCGACTCCTTCCTCTCCAAAGCTATTGGCTGCAATGGCCATTACGACAAAGCCATTCCAGCGTACGACGCCCTGAAAGATTGACGTGAAGCGCGGACCTGCGATTGCAAACTTCTGTTTTAGGAAAGGCTGCAGGGCGAGGCAGAGAATTGCCAGAAGTGAGAATGTTCCCAGCACGGATATGGTGATTTCCATGACTGGCATTGCCGAGAAATCTGAGGTGCCCACGTTGATCAGGATAATGGCAGGGAACAATACCCAATAGGCCAGATCTTCCATGCCGCTCCAGCGCTCTCCTGGGATGAGATTACGGTGACGGAGAAACCATCCAGTGGCGGTGAGGAGCAAGACAGAGATGATGGCTGACAGGGCAGAGAACATGTGTGCTTTTCAGGTTATTGCACGGACAGGGAAATGTCTTTGCAAGTGGATGGACAAAGAGCGCTCTGGTGCGCATATCCGTCTATTCCCGTAGCCTGAAAAAGCAGAGTGGTAAAGCGAAGAGCACCTTAGATTTTCTCAAGTGTTGTTGTTTTGGAAGTGCCGCGAGCGGTGAGTGTCGGGCAGGGGAGGGCGTTTGGAAGGAAGTACTATCCCGCAAGTAGGGAGGGAGAGTGCGTGATACTGTTTTAAAGGCTGTACCCGAAGCGACGAATGCGCAGAACGTTCTTAGGTGATTCGCGGCCAGGGGGAACCTTTCCGATCTTCCATGCTGCTCCGAACAAGCCGCGTCTGGAGAGTACTTTGAAACGCGGGTCTGCTCGTTTCAGTTCTTTCGTCAGGAGTGCTGCAATAACTGTGTCGTCGTCCTGGTATGTATCAGTTGTCAAAATACAGGATTGCTCCGACTTTTCGATAAAGTACAAGCCAGAGGCAGAGGACTTCTTCGTATTACACTTTGGCTCTTTATGGGTTCCGGGGAGTTGGGGTTATTAAGATACTATTGATGGAAATGACCATCGTCGATCTGTA
>CANNAV010000074.1 GCA_947502585.1 uncultured Pseudovibrio sp. | reverse complement strand
AAATTGTTGACTTGCGCACTCGTGTTGGAGATTGGGAAGCTGATACCGTGACAGGCATTCAGGGTCACTCAGTCATTGTCACCCTTGTTGAGCGCAAGACACGCATTGGTGTTGCCATCAAGGTTGCCAGCAAAACAGCACAGGTGGTCACGGAGGGAATTTGCGCTCACCTGAAACCCTTTCAGGTTCGAGTATGCACCTTGACCTGCGACAATGGCAGAGAGTTTGCTTACCATGAACAGATTGCTCGCGAACTGAAAGCAGATGGCTTCTTCGCCCACCCTTATCATTCCGGGGAGCGAGGCCTGAACGAAAACACCAATGGGCTGATCCGGCAATACATCCCAAAGGGAAAAAAATTGATGATCTGAGCCATGCACAGATTGTTCAGATCATGGAAAAGATAAACAACCGGCCGAGAAAATGCCTTGGCTACAAAAGCCCTAATCAGCTATTCTTGGGCACTCAACAACCTGTTGCACTGGCGAGTTGAATCCGCGGTCCCCAAAACTGGTTGCTGTTGGACGGATTTCATATTCCTTGTTACCGCATCCACAGGCTCTATCGCAAGCTCAGTTATATACGGAGGAAAGCGACGCTTCAAGAAAGCGATATCAAGCAGGATTGACTAAGGTCTATCAACTAATCGCAATTTAACGCCGAGAATATTTTAATTTGAGGACACTGCGTATGTCTCCTTTGACCCTAACGCATCCCAACTCGGCTTCAACTGAGGTTAAAAATGTCTTTCATGCGTTTGCCGTGCAGTACCCCCTGGCGAGAATGAACATCTCAGGGCTGCCTTTGCGGCTCGCTGGTGGTTTGATATGCACCACCGACTTAAATTCCTTCTTCAGATCCTGAAGCAATTTTGCCTCTGCACCTCCGGCGAACACCTTTGAAAGGAAGACACCACCTTCATTCAGATTCTGACGAGCAAAATCAATCGCGATCTCAAACAAATGAGTTGTGCGCAGGTGGTCTGTCTGACGATGACCTGTTGTAGGCGCTGCCATGTCAGACATCACCAGATCCGGGCGATATCCATCCAGAGCAGCCATCAGTGCATCTGGTGCATCATCCTCCAGAAAGTCTTTCTGGAGGATGACAACACCGGGAATCGGCTCAACTTCGAGATAATCAATCCCGACCACCAACGGCTTATCATCAACCGAGCCAACGATCGGCGCAGTCAGTTGAGACCACCCCCCTGGGGCACACCCCAAATCAACCACACGCATGCCCGGTTTGAGGATTTCATGCTTTTCGTTGATTTCGATCAGCTTGTAGGCTGCTCGGGAGCGATAGCCATCGACTTTGGCGCGACGGACGTACGGATCATTCAGCTGGCGTTGCAGCCAGAGTGTTGAGGAGTTGGACCGTTTTCGTGCCGTTTTCACGCGCTGAAACATGCCCCGATCACCTGATCCACGACCACTTGAGTTGCCGCTCATCTGTTTTATTCCTTTCCAGAGGTGCGCCGGCGCTTATGGCTGGAGTTGCCCCAGACTTTGTCAGCAGCCATCATCTCCATCAAAATACCTTCCCGCAATCCTCTGTCAGCCACACGTAAACGCTGACAAGGCCACCTGCGACGTATTCCTTCCAAAATTGCGCAGCCTGCCAGCACCAAATCGGCACGATCCTCACCAATACAAGGGTTTCCTACCCGTTCTTGATAGGACATATGCAAAAGCTGGTTAATCATCGCTGAAACATCTTCCTGTTTCATCCATGCTCCATCAACGCGGCGGCGGTCATAGCGCTTAAGGCCCAGATGGACCCCGGCCAATGTGGTCACCGTTCCGGATGTTCCCAGCATATGTACATTCCCGCGCTCTATAGCACGGGAGAGTTCATTGCCAAGAGGGAAATTCTCCAATCTCTGCGAGACATCCCCAACCATGGCCTCAAAAACATCCGATGTAACGTGCACGCCGCCATGATTTTCCGCCAGATTTACGACCCCCAGAGGCAGAGAAGTCCACGTCCTGACAAAGCGCGTCAGTGCAAAGCCCCGCGCACCATATCTGTTTCGCAGATCAAGCCAGACAATCTCAGAGGATCCGCCCCCAATATCAAAAAGCAAAACACCATCTGCCTCAGGATCGACCAGAGACACGCACCCTGCAACGGCAAGACGTGCCTCAATCTCCTGACTGACAATCTCAAGCTCCAGCCCGGCTTCTTTCTTCGCCCGGCGAATAAACTCCTCGCCATTATCTGCAGCGCGGCAGGCCTCTGTCGCGATGAGCCGAGCCCGCTGAACGCCGCGCTCCGAAATCTTTTGCTGACAAACCTGCAAAGCCTCAATAGCTCGCGAAATGGCGTCATCAGAGAGTTTCCGATTGCGTCCGACCCCCTCCCCCAGGCGTACGATCCTGGAGTAGGCATCGACAACACGAAACCCACGCTGCTCTGGTCTGGCAATTAACAAACGACAGTTGTTGGTACCCAGATCCAAAGCTGCATAAAGCTCCTGAGAACCTGTCGTCTGGTGCCTGTGGCTGGAAGGAAATCGTTTCGTGCCATCACTGCGCACATCAGCAGGGTGACGACGCCGGTTTGTATCGTTTTCGCGGGACCTGTAGCCTTGAGAAGATCGCAGAGACTTTTGCTCTGTAGTTCCTGACTGTCTGAATTGCGCTGGCGTACGCTTTTTGGCCTCCTCCTTAGGGACAGGAGCAGGTTGCAAAACTTCAACTGATGTGCCGCCCGGATCAATATTGACAACGGGCGCATGCAGTTTCTGATTCAAAAGCGCACGTCTTTCCGCCCGATTGGGCTTGGCGCGACGTGCTTTCCTCTGCCGCCTGGCACCTTCAGGACGAGAACTGCCAGCCTCTTCCGCAAACCCGGCAGAATGGCCAGCTTCAGCGCGATTCAAAGACGCTTTTTTTGCGTCTTCACTCTGGCGCTTTTTATGGCGTCGCTTCCGTCGGCCTTTTTTGGAGCTTCCCGGGACGCCGGGCGTTCTCGCTCCATCCGAAGAGGACCGCTCACCCGTTTTTTTCAAGTGCTATGCCTTTATGCAGTCCACGAGGCATTTAAATGCGATCCGGACTGAAGTCATTTTAAGTTGGCAACATTCTAACAGCTTCATGGCAAACAGCAATCGCCCCAATTGAATGGTACAGTCCTAAATTTAAACGAAATAGGTTCTCCCTTCATTCTGCAGGAGGGTTTTCAGGTGTATTTTTCATAGCCCTGCAAGTCCAGGAACAGCCGTTGCAATATGGTCCGGGTGTTGAAAAGACCATAGCATCTGCATTTAATTACCTTGATCTTGTTGTTGAGCCCTTCCACAAAGCCACTGTTTTTACTGGTCTTGAAATATTTGGTGGCAGCCCCCTTGTACCTGTTCAGGGTTTTGGTGAAGCGATCAAACAATGCAGGCTTCTGTTCTCCATGCTGGAAATCCAGCAATTGATCTTCGCCCATGCTGATTTTTCTGTGCTGTGGCGATTTAAATTGTGCGTCAGCTTCAGCGCATAATGATGGGCTTGCTTCAATGCAGATGAGTGTTTACAGCACTATAGGGAAACAATCCGTCACACTGGCATTGCGGTCGCACCAGTCGTATTGCTCCGTTGTTGTTGGATAGTCATCGCAGTGCTCGCAAAGATAGCGGACCGATGTAATGCGCAGATACACATTTCTGTCGAAAATCGAACAGTGACTGATTGTGCGTAGCGGGGCTGTTCCATTGCGTTTTATCGCGGGTTTTCCGCACTTACAGCAGATGTTGTGGTCACTCTTACTAACCACATCAAGGATGATATTTCCCTCATTATCAATGGCTTGCGAAATCCATTTTCTTTTTATAATACAGCGGTTAAGCCTCCTGCACAATGGAGGGAGAACCATGCAAGTTTCGTTCTCATCCCGGCCTGTCCTTATTCACAATTATTCTGCTGGTATATTCGTTGTGCCAAGCACCTTATCAAGCTCACTGTGCAGCTTATCTTCACCGGCCTTGCGCGGTTTCGTATAACGCATTAGCAGCAGGTACGCAGCTGGCGTCACAAAAAGCGTGGAGAGTGTTGCAAAGCCCAGGCCTCCAACGATAACCCATCCCATCTCAATACGCGCCTCGGCGCCTGCGCCAAAGGCCATGACCAGTGGCACGCCGCCGAGAACCGTCGAGACCACTGTCATAATGACCGGACGGAAACGGATGAGGCAGGCATCGTGGATAGCTTCAAAGACTGAACGGCCCTCTTCCCGCAAAGTATTGGCAAATTCGACGATGAGAATGCCGTTTTTAGCCATCAGACCAATGAGCAAGATGATGCCGATCTGTGAATAGATGTTGATAGAACCGCCCGTAAGGCCAATGGAGATAATCGCTGCTGAAATGCCGAAGGGTACTGTACACAGAATGACAAAGGCACTCATAAAGCTTTCAAACTGCGCAGCAAGAACGAGGAAGACCACGAGGATTGCAAAGAGGAACGTCATATAAACGTTGGACGTGGTTTTCTCCAGAACGGCAGCTTCACTCAAGAGCGTGACGTTTGTGCCTTCCGGCAAGACCTCCGCTGCAACTTCCTCCATGTCAGAGATTGCCTGAGCAAGGTCATACCCGTCATTGATGGAGATGGTGACAGGAACAGCCCTTTGCTGTTCTTCACGTGTCAGGCTCGGTGCTACGGCCTCTTCTTCAATGGAAACAATAGAAGACATAGGCAGCATGGTGCCGTCTTTGCTCTTGATGAAGATATTTTCCAGTTCACGAGTGGAGCGCAAGGGCAGACCACCAGCCTCCATCACCATCGGAATGCCATCATCTTCTACGAAGAGGTCCGCCACGGATGATCCGTCGAGCAGTAAACGAAGGTTGGAGGCGATGCGGTCAGAAGACAATCCCAGATCATTTGCACGCTCTCTGTCTACACTCACCAGCAACTGGGGCTGTGTCGTCTCATAGGACACAGAGGCGAAGCCAACTTTATCACTGTAGCGGGCCTGCATCTCAGCTACGATATCATCCGCATTTTCAGCCAGTTCGTCGTAGTTGGTGCCGGTAACTGCAAAGCGAAGACCTTGTCCAGCGCCGCGGATTCCGATTGTATTGGTCTGAGCTACACGCACCTTCAGACCAGGGATTTGAGTTGTCTTGCGTTGTAGTTCATTTACGATTTCCTGCTGACTGCGATCCCGCTCCGCCCAATCTTTCAAAGACATGATAAGGAAACCGCGATTGATCTGCCCGCCCATGCCAACAAGGCTCATAACGCTTTGGGCCTCACCATTCTCAACGTAGGGTTGAGTGATATGTTCCAGTTCACTCATCTTGCCGGCCGTATAGTCCAGACTTGTCCCCTGAGGTGTAGATGCGATCATTATGATTACAGACCTGTCCTCTGTTGGCGTAAGCTGACGTGGCAGTGAGGTATATTGGGATGCCCCCAATATTATGAAGAGCATTGCAGCGCCCAGCAATATAAATGGACGGCGCAATGTCCAATCCAGCGTGCCGGAATACCAGCGCTCAATGGCAGTGCCTATGCTGGAGATCACAACCCATGTTACAGAGTGTTTATGCGTGTCTTCATAGTCTTTCGTTCGCAGCAGACGGGACGCCATCATCGGCGCCAGAGTCAGCGCCACGAAGGACGACAGAACCACGCTGATTGCAAGCACGAAACCGAACTCAGAGAAGAGCTTGCCTACACTGCCAGGGAGGAATGAAATTGGAATAAACACAGCCGCAAGCGTTGCCGTTGTGGTGATGACTGCAAAGAAGACCTCCCGCGTGCCAAGAATCGCAGCAGCACGTGGTCCCTGCCCTTTGTGAACACGCTTGGAGATGTTTTCCAGAACCACAATAGCATCATCAACCACCATACCAGTTGCCAGCAACAGCGCCAAAAGCGTCAAAACGTTGGCGGAAAAACCCACCAGCCAGATACCAACCAAAGCACCAACCAAAGCAACAGGAACAGTTACGGCTGGAATAAGCGTGACGCGAATGGAGCCGAGGAACAGCCACATCACACCAATAACAATGCCCGTGGAGAGGAACAGTGAATACATCACCTCTTTGATTGCGCCACCGATGAACGTGGCATCATCACTACTGACGTGGACTTCGACATCCTTTGGAAACTGCCCCTTCATTCGCTCAATTTCAGCGCGCACATTGTTGGAGATATCGATGGTGTTGGAGTTGGCCGAGCGGATGATGCCCATACCAACGGCTCGCTTGCCGTTGTAAAAAGCGCCGGAGGATGCGCGTTTCGGTCCATAGCTGACATATGCAATATCGCGAATTCTGGTGATGTCGTTGAGCTTGACCATACTGATTTGCTCAGCAGTTTTCACGTCCGAGTTCGCGCGAACAAAGAGCTCCTGATCACCCGTTTCCAGCGAGCCACCGGAGGTATCCAGCGCAAGCTCTTCCAATACAGAGCGCAGATTATCCGGTGTCAGGCCACGAGATGACATTGCCTGCACGTCGATTGCTATTTTGAAGACCGGTGTTTGTGAGCCGTACACATCAACACTCGCGACGCCCGGAACAGATGCTATGCGGTCGACAATCTTGTCATTAACGTACTTGCTCAGCTCTTCAATACGCATTTCCTCAGAGGTAACAACCAGGCGCATAACCGGGTCGGCATCCGCATCTGCCTTTACAATAACAGGAGTGTCTGCATCTTCCGGCAAGCCATACCCAGCACCACTTACGGCATCGCGAATATCATTGGCTGCTTCGCTGACGTTGACGCCATCATTGAATTCAACAGTTATCCGGCTACGACCAAATTTTGAGTTGGATGAAATGGATTCAATACCCGCTGTACGGGAGATCGCTTTTTCAAGCACACTGGTTATCTCGGCATCTGTAACTTCTGGCGGTGCCCCTGAGTATGTGGTGGTGACCGTTACAACTGGTCGGTCTACATTGGGCATTTCGCGCACTTCAACGCCAAGCAACGCTGCAATACCAGCGACGACAATAAGAAGGTTCAGGGTAATCGCCAGAACCGGGCGCCGTACACACAGCGCATACAATCCGCTCAGGTGACTTTCCCGTTCAGAGTTTTTATCGGTCGTCATAGAAACACCTTGAGGTCAGCCATTCAGGGGCTGGATTTAGTCGCACCGCCAGGCGATATTCCAGATTGAGAGCCGGAGCTTTTTACCGGCGCACTCTTACCTGTTGGTTTTGTATCTGGCGTAGTCTTGCCTTGCCCGCCTCCCTTACCTTTGCGCTGCGCACCCGCTTTATCACCGGAAGTCTGCGTCTCGCTCACGAGGAATGCATCCGGACCTGCAGGGCTGGTCAGGGTAAAGCCCGGATCGGCCTGAAGCCTTACTTTGGTGCCCGGGCGCAAGTCGCGGACCGATTCCGTGATGACGATATCACCCGGCTCAACCTCACCTTCGATTAACACCCGGTCAGCACTGCGCTCTATGACAGTCACGTCGGTTCGCTGAGCTTCGCCGTTTTTTGCAAGCCAGACATGCGGGCCGGAGCGATCCCATTTGAGTGCGATGGAGGGAACAGAGGGCCATTCATCCCCTTCCAGCTGGACACGAGCATCAAAGGCGATCCCAGATCTCAGGAGATCTTCAGGATTTGCGACTGTTGCCTGAACTTTCAGTGTACGGGATTCTGAATCGACGCGGTTTTCCATTGCTGTCAGTTCACCGCTGAACGTACGCCCCGGCATAACTTCTGTGCGCAGTTCCACGGTATCTCCGCGCTTGACTTTGTTCGCAAACCGTTCAGGCACAACAAACTCCACCAGAAGACTGGAGCGATCATCCAGACCTGTGATACGGGAGGATTGCGTTACATAATCACCAATTTCAACATCCATGATGCCGAGAATACCTTCAAATGGTGCTCTCACCAGTTTCCTGTCGAGGTCAATTCCGGCTTTGTCCAGATCCAGCCGGGCCTGCCTGGTTGCCAGTAAAGCGTTTTGCATCTGGACTGTCGAAATGGTCTGCGAAGATATGAGCTTTTTGTAGCGCTCAACCTGTGCCTCGGCATCTTTAAGCGCCAGCTTAGCACGGTCGACCGCCAGCTTCTCCTCCGCATCATCCAGACGCAACACAACATCACCTGTTGAGACACGCATCCCTGCCTTGAAAGGCAGTTCCAGAATGCGCCCGGAGCTTTCTGGATAAAGATCTGTCATTCTGGCTGCGTGACCAGTGCCAATTGCGCGGACAAACGTGCCGGTTACACCTGTGGTAACATTACGGGCACGGGCCAGAATTTCCTGATTGCCACCCCCGCCAGCCCTATGCTTTTGGTTACTATGATTGTCCTGTTGTGTGCTGCCCGCCCCCTTCACAGCGACATCAGCAGCCTCTGCAGGCCACAGCGTTAGTCCAACGGAACCAAGCACCGGGACCGGCCCAGAGAACAGAACCGGTTTGCCGATATATAGTCCTGCAACACCAATTACGACGGCAATCAGACCAACGTTCAGCGTCTGCCGAGAACGGGACATAAACATCCAACTCCTACCAGATTTGGCAGTACTTACATCTATCAAGCTTCACCGGATCAATGAAGAGCTTCCTGGCGGTTCAGGTATGCTTGACAGAACACATTAGTTGAAAGCATTCTACATCACTTTTCTGCGACATATGCAATTTGAATTTTGCAAAAATGTAATGACATTGTCCGAACCGGCATTTTGCTACACTTCGTTACATTTTCTTTGGTCCGAACTGCGCTTTCCAGAGGCCTTTCAGTCATTATCGCGATACTACGTTTAGCTAGACGCTGAGTGGGTTCCACGGGTCACTTGCCGGACGTACCACAACGCGTGATCCATTTGGCACGCGGTTGTACACGTCAATCACATCATGGTGCAGCAGGCGGATACAGCCACTCGAAACGTTTGTGCCGATAGACCAGTGTTCGTTGGTTCCGTGCAGACGGTACAACGTGTCTTTGCCGTTCTGGAAAAGGTAAAGCGCACGGGCGCCCAACGGGTTATTAATGCCCGGCGCCATACCATAGCGATATTCTTCAAGTTCGGGCTGGCGGGCGATCATCTCTGCTGGCGGCGTCCATTTTGGCCACTTGCGCTTGTATTGAATGACGGCATCTCCGTTCCACCTGAAACCGGCTCTGCCTACACCAACACCATAGCGCATGGCAGTGCCATCACCGCGCACCAGATAGAGGAAATGTTTGGATGGATCAATGACAACTGTGCCAACATCTTCCGGGCCGGTGTAATTCACTTCCTGGCGGAGATACTTACCGTTTGGGACACGCCTCAGATTGACTGCCGGGATGGGAAACTTTTCTTCCGGCTTTGGGCCATAAATTGCTTTATAGTACTGATCCTGACGAAGGTCGGCCACCCTCTTGTGTTGTGGAGAGCCGGTTGTCTGACAGCCTGCCAAAGCTATAGCCGCTGTTCCGATCACAAAACCACGTCTGGACAAATTACCTTTATCACAAGGCCTCGCCTTCTCAGTCGTTGCACTTAAAAAGCTCATGGTCACCATTACTATTGTTCCTTATTTTAGATTACCGAGCATGCTGTAACAGACATACCGTACAGCTGATTTTATTTCTAACTTGTCTCTATCAATAATTAATTGAGGAAGACAGATGGTCACGACAATTTGAATCTATGCATAATTCACTATGTGGATTCAAAGGTACGACCACTAGGGCGATAAATGGCGTTTCTGGCCTGCAAGTCACTGGATTGTGGCCAGCTCAAAACAAAATGGATTATCTGCAGATGTTGAAAAAACCTCCCTCACCAGAAGCAAGAGAGGTAAAGATCTCATCTTTTGAATTAGTTAGGGCTTGTGGTGTTTATGCCAATGATGGGCAATGTCAATACGGCGCGGCACCCAGACATCCTGTTTTAGGGAGATGTAATCAAGGAAGCGGGCAAGAGCGGCGATTCTGCCGGGCCGTCCGGAGAGGCGGCAATGCAGCCCTACGGACATCATTTTGGCTGCTCCCTCTTCGCCTTCTGCATAAAGTGTGTCGAAACTATCTTTCAGGTAGGTAAAGAATTGGTAACCACTGTTAAAGCCCTGTGGTGTTGCAAACCGCATATCATTGGCGTCCAGCGAGTAAGGGATGATCAGATGCGGGCCACTTGGACCTTTAACCCAATAAGGCAGATCGTCTGCATAGCTATCAGAGCTATAAAGGAAGCCACCTTCCTCCATTACCAGCGACAGTGTGTTGACGGAGCTTCTGCCCGTGTACCATCCGTACGGACGCTCTCCGGTCGTCTCTTCATGACTCTTAATCGCCTGCTGGAGATGCCAACGCTCGTCCTCGACGGAAAAATCTTTGTAATCGATCCACTTGAGGCCGTGAGATGCAATTTCCCAGTCAGCCTCTTTCATGCCCCCAACCACTTCAGGGTTTCGCGTCAAAGCAGTGGCAACGCCATAACACGTTACCGGATACCCATGTTTGCAGAACAGGCGCCACAAACGCCAGAAGCCTGCACGTGAGCCATACTCGTATATTGATTCCATGTTCATGTGCCGCTGGTTCAGCCATGTCCGGGCGCCGACAATTTCAGAAAGGAAAGCTTCGGACCCGGGATCTCCATGGAGGATGTTGTTTTCACCACCTTCTTCGTAGTTGATGACAAACTGTACAGCGATTTTCGCATTGTCTGGCCATTTCGGATCAGGCGTGTTCCGGCCATACCCAATCATATCGCGTGCATAATCCATCATGAAATACCTTTGTGACGTTTGCTGGAAACACTTCACCGCAAAACAGCAAGACGAGACAAGTGGGTTTGTGCAGAAATACAATGTACAACTCGTGCCGAACTCCTAGAAATTAGTTCAACCTGTTATGGAAAACACGCTATTTCGTAAATATTTATTAAATTTGGAGGATTCCCATTGAAATTTTGAGCACGAGACCAATCTGAAACCATGTAGCCAGCGACCGGGACATTCTGTTACATTTCTACATTTGACAGTGTTTAGGGCATTCAGTAAAAAGTTTATCATATATCTAGTCGATATATATCTGACGCGACTAAGACTTAACCCTAATCGCATTTAAGTCACTTGAATTCAGTAAGTTAGTCGATCTCACACCTATATGAGGTCATTTTAAAACGCACAGTGATATGTGGTCGGCAATGAGCAAACGTAAATTTTGTCTTGCCATTTTATCCAGCAGAGATGCCACTGGATATGATATTCGCAAGATTGCGCAAGGAGGGCATTTCAGTAATTTCATTGATGCCAGTTACGGGTCAATTTATCCGTCTCTGGCCAAGATGGAACGGGAAGGTCTTGTAACCTTACGCGAAGAGATTTCTTCAGGCAAACCTGCGCGGAAAATCTACTCCATTACTCAGGCAGGTCGTGACGCTTTTGTACAAGAGCTGCATGAAACCCCTGTGGAAGACTTATTCAGATCCCCGTTTCTTCTTCTTGCTCTTTATAGCCGATGGGTTGGTGGCGAGTTCATCTCCAGGGAGATAGACCGCCGCATAGAGCACCTGGAGCTCAAGATCAGGGGACTGAACCACGAGCTAACGATTTGTCATGATCCGGCGAGCGCGTGGACACTGGAATACGGCATGTTCATGCTGAATGCCTCCCTTAATTATTTAAAAATGAACCGAAGCAAGCTTGAGCGAATCGCCAGTAAGCGTGTTTCCCACGCTCAAGCAGCTGAATAATAGCCTACAACCGGCGGAGATAAAAATGGCAGTTCGATTTTCTCATGTTCTGGCTTTGGGACTTACCGCCGGAATTGGAATCTGGATGGCGACCGGCACCGCGGTTGTTATGGGTCAGGGTACGGGCGAGGATTCGACCCCGCCACCCGCTGAGAGACTGAAAGCTCTGAGTTCTGTTCCATTTGCGGTCAAAGTGAAGACCCTCAGGGCAACTGTAAAAACCCCTTATTTGGAAGTGCGCGGACGGACACAGGCAGATACACGTGTTGAAATCCCTTCTGAAACAACTGGTGTAGTGCGTAAACGCCCTACAACTGAAGGCATGTTTGTTCGTAAAGGTGATCTGCTCTGTGCCCTTGAACGCGGCGCACGTGAAGCACGGGTTCTTCAGGCCAATGCAGCGCTGGCGCAGGCGAATATTGATTATGAGGCAGCCAGCAAACTGAACAACAGAGGTTTTTCCGCCGCGAACCGTGTGATTGCACTCAAAGCAACGCGCGACGCGGCCAAAGCTCAGTTGCAAGAAGCTGAACTTGAGTTGGAACGCACTGAAATCCGTGCACCTATTGACGGGATCATCGAGACACCGCTGACAGACGTGGGTGCAATGCTGGACCTTGGCAAAGTCTGCGCGACAATCATGGCACCCGATCCAATGCTTGCAATCGGAGCCGTTTCAGAATCCAACATTCAGGCTGTAAAGGTTGGACAGCCTGCTGTTGTGAAACTGGTGACCGGCCAGTCCGTTGAGGGCAAAGTCAGCTACATTGCAAGCTCTGCCGATCCCGATACCCGCACATTCCGCGTGGAAGTTAAGTTGCCAAACCCGGACTTTGATTTGAAAGACGGCGTTACAACCAGCACTCAGCTGCAACTTGCCGATGAAAAAGTCCACTTAGTTTCACCTGGTATTCTGACCCTTGCTGATAATGGGAATCTTGGCCTGCGTGGCGTTGATGCAGACAACAGGGTTATTTTCTACCCTGTTGAAATAACCGGCGGAGACACACAGGGTGTCTGGCTCAAGGGACTGCCTGAAGAAGTAACCGTAATTACTGTCGGTCAGGACTTTGTTAAAGAAGGCCGTGTTGTTCATCCGGTTTTTGAAACTGCGGAGGTTTCACAATGATATCCATGCTGGAAGGAGTGCTCCAGCGCCCCAAAACAGTTTTTGTGACTATGCTCTTCATGGTGATCGCAGGCGTTATGTCCTACATCGCGATCCCTAAAGAAGCTTCGCCAGATATTAGTATTCCTTTCTTTTATATTTCAATCAACCAGTCCGGCATTTCTCCTGAAGACGGGACCCGCCTGATCGGTCAGCCAATGGAGACTGAACTACGCGGACTTGAGGGTCTGAAAGAGATAACGACAATCGCCGCTGAAGGTCATGTGGGCATTTTGTTGGAGTTCGATATCAACGTCAACGAAGACAAAGCTCTGGCGGACATTCGTGAGAAGGTTGACACGGCGAAGGCCGAGGTTCCTGAGGACGCCAAAGAACCGATAGTCAGCACCTACAATATGGCGCTTCAGCCAACCATGACCATCGCTCTTTCCGGTGATGTTCCGTCCCGCACGTTATACCGCCTGGCAGAACGTCTGAAAGACGAGATCGAAGCCATCACGTCCGTGAAAGAGGTTGAGCTGACCGGGCAACGTGATGAGTTGCTGGAAGTGGTCATCGATACGTTCAAGATGGAAAGCTACTCCATCAGCCAGAGCGAGCTGATCACCGCGCTTCAGCTAAACAACCAGCTGATTGCTGCAGGCTTTATTGATGGAGGTGCCGGACGCTTCAACATCAAAGTGCCGGGTCTTATCCTGAATGCGGATGATGTTTATTCCTTGCCGGTGAAACAGTCCGGCGAAGGCGTTGTTACACTTGGTGATATCGCCACCATCAGACGAACCTTTGAAGACCCGAGCACCTTTACACTGGTGAATGGTCAGCCTGCTGTTTCTCTGGATGTGGTCAAACGTATTGGCGAAAACCTTATTGAAAACAACGCGGCTGTTCGCAGTGTTGTTGAGGAGGCCACCAAAGATCTGCCTCCGACTGTGAGCATCAGCTATATGCTTGACCTGTCCGATAATGTCTTTCGGGTTCTGAGCTCACTTGAATCGTCCATCATGACTGCGATCTTCCTTGTGATGATCGTTGTTGTGGCAGCCTTGGGTCTGCGCTCTGCTCTTCTTGTTGGCCTTGCCATCCCAACCAGTTTCATGCTGGGCTTCCTTACGCTCACGACCATCGGCATGACCGTGAACTCCATGGTGATGTTCGGCCTGGTGCTGACCGTTGGCATGCTGGTTGACGGCGCGATTGTAATGGTGGAGTACGCAGACCGTAAGGCAGCTGAAGGTATGCCCCCAAGGGATGCTTACATCCGTGCTGCCAGGCTGATGTTCTGGCCGATTGTTTCTTCCACAGCAACAACGCTGGCAGCCTTCCTGCCGATGTTGCTGTGGCCGGGCGTATCGGGCGAGCTCATGAGCTATCTGCCAGTCATGGTAATCATCATTCTGTCCTGCTCCCTTATGACAGCTATGGTATTTCTGCCAGTGACCGGCGGTATTCTGGCCTCTGCCTTTGCATTTATGGGCAAATACGGCGAGCACCTCCTCGCTTTTGTTGTTGCTCTGGGACTGGGTGTTGTTGCTTCCAGTATGACACCTATCGTTGCAGTACCCGGTCCGGCATCAAAACTGCCTGGTGCCGCTGTCGTCATTCTGGCTTATTGGCCGTTGATGAAGGTGTTCAGGCCACTCGTCAACGCTTCCCGTGCGCGTGCTGAACGCCGTAAAACGGAAGAACTGGCAGCAGCAAAAGTATTTTCCGGGCATGGTCCGTTTGACACCTCCAGGCTACGCGGCATCACACGTACCTATATTGCCGTACTGGAGTTTCTCGTCCGCAGGTGGTGGGCTGGTGTTCTGGCGATTATTACGATGCTGGTGATCTGCGCCGGAATTTTCTTCACCTTTAAGCACAACAATGCAGGCACCCAGTTCTTCGTGGATGAAGAGCCTGAGCAGGGTAAGTTTTATGTAACTGCCCGTGGTAATATGTCTGCTTTTGAGACCCTTGAACTGGTTCGGGAGGTTGACAGCATCATTTTGGCCGAGCCGGGTATTGAAAATGTGGTGACCCGCGCCTTTCCTGTTGGTTTACGCGGTGCCTTTGGCAACAATACGCCTGCAGATCTGATTGGCTCCATCGATATTGAGTTTGCTGATTTTTGTTGTCGCTTGCCGGCTCAGAAAATCTTTGACAGTATTCGCGGGAAGACCTCACTGCTCCCGGGTATAAAGGTTGAATCCCGGAAGATTGAAGGCGGCCCTCCAACTGGTAAAGATATCCAGATTCAAATCAACTCAAACAGTTACGAAGCAGCTGTCGCGACAGTAGACCGCGTTCGCAACTACATTAACACTGTTGATGGGTTGCGCGATCAGGAGGACAGCCGCCCGCTGCCAGGTATTGACTGGGAACTGAATATAGACCGCAAGAAAGCTGCTCGTCACAAAGCTGACATCTCAGCTGTGGGCGCGATGGTTCAGCTTGTGACCAACGGCGTTTTGATTGGTGACTATCGTCCGTCTGACTCGGAGGATGAAGTAGACATTCGTGTTCGCCTTCCTGAGAACGAGCGAACTCTGGACAAGTTTGACGAGCTGCGTCTTCGCACTCCGCTGGGCCAGATCCCCCTTTCCAACTTTGTGGAACGTACACCTAAACAGAAGGTCTCCAGCATTACGCGCCGCAATGGCATGTTCTCTCTGGATGTTAAGGCTGGCGTTGATAAAGACCGCTTCCTTTTGACCGAAAAGGAAACAGAAATTCAGAACTGGATCGATGCTCAGCAGTGGCCGGAAGATGTATTCATCAAGTTCCGCGGGGCAAATGAAGAGCAAGCCGAGTCTCAGGCCTTCCTCATCAAGGCAATGATTGGTGCGCTGTTCCTGATGTTCATCATTCTGCTGACCCAGTACAACAGCTTCTATCAGAGCTTTCTGACGCTCTCGACCGTGGTCATGAGTGTGTTTGGTGTATTGCTTGGTATGCTGGTGACGGGGCAGAAATTCTCGATCGTCATGACTGGTACGGGCATCGTGGCGCTGGCGGGTATAGTGGTGAACAACGCGATCGTGCTTATCGATACATATAACCGCTTCCGAAAAGATGGGCAGAACCCGGTGGATGCCGCTTTGCGCACAAGCGCGCAGCGTATCCGCCCGGTGATGCTGACCACAATCACCACGATTGCGGGCCTCATTCCAATGGCGACGCAAATCAGCTTTGACTTTGCCAATCAGGTCACGACCGTTGGCAGCGTCACTGCAAGCTGGTGGGTTCAGCTCTCCACCGCTGTGATCTCCGGTCTGGCGTTCTCGACCTTGCTGACACTGGTTGTTATCCCTATTGCTTTGGTGATGCCTATGCATATCAAAAGTGGGTTCGGGCGGGTTACAAACAGCCGCAAAGACCAGATGCCTCCGGATTCATATGCGCTTGTAAATGGCAATGTGGGTCTGAAAGAGCCAAACTTTGGTGATGCTTCTGATGAGGTCAAACGGGTTCCTGAAGCTGCGGAATAGGAACGGCACTTCACAACAAACGCGAAGGTTCTCCCGCCATTGTGTAGGAGGCTTAACCTCTGTATTATAAGGAGGAAATGGATTTCACAATTTTGAGACTGTCGCGGTTTTATGGCCGAAATCTATATCCCGCCCGATATAGATTCCCTTGAAGTAATATCGCAAAATATTGATAATGAAGGAAATATCACTCTTTAGGTAGTCAGCAAGAACGGCCATAAAACTGTTGCAAGTGCGGAAATCCCGCGACAAAATGCAATGGAACAGCATCGGTACCCCTCTGTGTCAGGGAAGTTGTCCGCTCTCTCATTTTTCTCTATTTTCTGAAGAGGGCGAGACAGGAAGATGTAGT
>CANNAV010000073.1 GCA_947502585.1 uncultured Pseudovibrio sp. | reverse complement strand
GGACAAAAACTACATCTAGATCTGATCAACCCGCCAAACCTGAAATCCGAATTTACAGCAGACCTGGGACTTGACCCAACGTGATGATGGTGCAAAACTGAAGTTTTAGTGACGCAAGCTCCTGCACGGAGGGCTTCTTGCACGCTGGTAGGCAAATCTATCCAGTAACCATTCAGGAGATAGCTCACGGGGACTCAACACTCAGAGGCATTCAACACTGGCTGGCACCTGCCTCTCTGTGCCGGTCTGTCAGTCAGCAAGGTCAGAGCGCTTTTGCTCGTTCAGATCTTGCGCAGCGCCACGGTTTCGATGCTGTGGTCTGTACCCTTTGCCAGAATCAGATCAGCGCGAGGTCGCGTTGGCAATATGTTCTGACGAAGATTCTCCAGGTTGATGTTCTGCCAAAGGTCCTTCGCGATCTCTTGCGCCTCTTCATTCGAAATTGTGGAAAATTTATGAAAATATGAACCGGGATCACGGAATGCCGTCTCACGCAGTCGCATGAAACGTTCCAGATACCAGCGTTGCAGCACTTGCTCTTCCGCGTCAATGTAGATGGAAAAGTCAAAGAAATCAGAGACAAAGGGTACTGCCTTAGCTGCTTTGGGTTGATGCGAGGTCTGCAAAACGTTCAGCCCTTCGACGATCAAAATATCTGGCTGTTTGATTATGACATGCTGCCCCGGCATCACATCATAAAAGAAATGAGAGTATATCGGGGCACGGACCTGGTGCTCCCCGCCCTTGATATCCGTCAGGAATTTGAGCAGTGCGGAGCGGTCATAACTCTCAGGAAAACCCTTCCGGCGCATCAGACCTTCTGTTTCCAGAACAGAGTTGGGGTACAAAAAGCCGTCGGTTGTAATCAGGTCCACTTTTGGGCTGGCGGGCCAGCGCGAGAGCAGCGCCTGCAACAGGCGGGCTGTGGTTGACTTGCCGACAGAGACCGAACCCGCAATGCCGATGATGAATGGCGTCCGGGTCAACTGCATGCCCAAAAAGCGTTTGGTTGCAAACTGAAGGCTGTGGGAAGCTTCCACGTAATAGGCAAGCAGGCGAGACAGAGGCAGGTAAATATTCTTCACCTGCTCCTGAGATACAAAGTCATTGAGTGATTGCAGGTCTTCAATTTCCTGCATGTTCAATGTCATTGGTGTGCCTGCACGCAGGGACGCCCATTCAGCCTCTGTAAATACAGAGTAGGGAGACAAGTCCAGTTCCTGGACCGGAGTTAATTCTTTATGCATAACGTTAACGCTCAAGGCCCCTCGTGCCTCCCACTTCGCGTTCCGGAAGGAAACTAGTCGTCCGTACGGGACGCTTTTTCTTCCAGCCCAGTTTGTCCGGTGCGAGCTGCAAGCTTAGCAAGAACTTCATCCAGCGACACATCTGAAACCTTCATAACAACAAGTAGATGATAAAGCAGATCAGCTGCTTCAGAAGCAACGCCCATCCTGTCACCTTCTACAGCTGCAATCGCAGTTTCAACGGCTTCCTCTCCAAGCTTTTGTGCACACCTGGAAACGCCCTTTGAAATAAGTTTGCGGGTATATGACATTTCATCGTCACTGTTCGCACGTGCAGCGACAATAGCCTCCAGGTCCGAAAGGGTAAAATTGGTCATTTGGCTAGCCTTGTTGAGGCCGCTTCAGGATAACGTCGAATACCTGAGCGAAATTTACTTATCCAGACGCATAGGAATTCCAGCATCTGCCATGTGTTGCTTGGCTTCTTCAATGCTATAAGTCCCAAAATGAAAGATTGAGGCAGCAAGAACAGCAGTTGCGTGCCCATCGCAAACACCTTCAACCAGATGATCCAGCGTTCCAACCCCACCTGATGCTATTACAGGTACATGTACAGCATCAGCAATTGCACGGGTAAGCGGCAAATTGTAGCCTTCCTGCGTGCCATCACGGTCCATGGAGGTCACCAGCAATTCACCAGCGCCGAGATCCACTGCGTTACGGGCAAACTCAACAGCGTCGATGCCTGTTGGCGTACGCCCCCCATGGGTGAAGATTTCAAAGCGCTCCTCCTCGCCTTCAGAAGATACGCGCCTGGCGTCAATGCTGACAACAATACACTGGCTGCCGAACTTTCGGGCTGCTTCACGAATAAACTCAGAATTTTCCACTGCTGCGGTATTAATTGAAATTTTATCCGCACCGGCATTCAGCAGTTTGCGAATGTCTTCCACGGTGCGCACACCGCCACCAACAGTCACCGGCATAAAGCAGGCTTCTGCTGTGCGTTGCACAACATCACAGATGGTATCGCGGTTGTCACTGGAAGCTGTGATGTCTAGAAACGTCAGCTCATCTGCACCCGCGGCGTCATAAGCTTTAGCTGCCTCAACCGGGTCGCCTGCATCAATCAGGTCAACAAAGTTGACGCCTTTCACCACACGGCCATCCTTCACATCAAGGCATGGAATAATGCGTGCCTTCAGGGTCATGCGAGGCTCTCCCGGCTTTTCCTGATCAGATCAAGCGCTTCAGCCGGGTCAAGACGGCCATCGTACAGCGCACGGCCAGAGATCGCGCCCTCAAGAATATCGCAATCCGGCAGAACCAGACGTTCAATGTCCTTGATGTCAGCCAGACCGCCGGAAGCAATAATCGGAATGCTCACCGCATCAGCCAGTTCCAGGGTGCTTTCAATGTTCAGGCCCTTCAGCACACCATCGCGGTCGATGTCAGTGTAGATGATCGCTGCAACGCCTGCGTCTTCAAACTGCTTTGCAAGCTCAACCACGGTCAGCTCAGAGGTCTCGGCCCAGCCTTCAACGGCCACCTTGCCACCTTTGGCATCAATGCCAACAGCAATGCGGTCAGGAAATCTCCTGCAAGCTTCCTTCACCAGCTCAGGTTCACGCAGGGCAACAGTGCCCAGAATGACACGCACGACGCCTTTTGTCAGCCAGTTGTCGACGTGTTCCAAAGTGCGAATACCGCCACCCAGCTGAACCGGGTTCGTGGTACTGGCAAGGATCGCATCAACAGCTTCACCGTTCCTGGTTTCACCCGCAAACGCGCCATCAAGGTCAACAACGTGCAGCCATTCAAAACCCTGGTCCTGAAACGATTTTGCCTGCGCTCCCGGATCATCGTTAAACACGGTTGCCTGATCCATGTCACCCAGTTTTAAACGAACGCACTTTCCGTCTTTAAGGTCAATCGCTGGAAAAATAATCATAATTCTGTCCCTGGACTTGTCTGTGTCACTGAAAGCGGCCAGCCGTTACGGCGCCCAGCTCAGGAAGTTGGAAATCAAAGAGAGGCCGAGCTTCTGGCTTTTTTCCGGGTGAAACTGTGTGCCGACAATGTTGTCTCGTCCCACCATCGCAGTGAAGTCACCTGCATAGTCAAAGCTTGCCAAACAGTGCTCAGGATTCGTGGTCGCAAAGTGATAGGAGTGCACGAAGTAAGCATGCAGGCCATCACCGCCGGTTTTGATTCCTTCAAGCACCGGATGCTCATCACCGGTTACGTTTATGGTGTTCCAACCCATGTGAGGAATCTTCAGCTCAGGATTTGCAGGTTTCATCGCGGTGACATCACCGCTGATCCAATCCAGTCCGTCCGCCTGCTCAAACTCAAGCCCACGGGTTGCCAGCAGCTGCATACCAACGCAAATACCCATGAAAGGCTTGCCTTTGCTCAGGACAGCTTCTGCCAGAGCGTCTTCCAAACCGTCAACAGCCTGCAGGCCACGGCGGCAATCAGCAAACGCACCAACGCCTGGCAGAACGATACGGTCAGCCCTGGCAACAACTGAAGGATCAGAAGTCACCGTCACCTCATGAGTATGATGATGGTTATGGGCTGCATGCTCAAACGCTTTCGCCGCGGAGCGCAAGTTGCCGGAACCATAATCAATAATTGCCACACTCATGAAGAAGCTCCTGTTATCGCTTGAGTGTCATTCCAACGACATCAGTATCGCTGGTGTGTGGGGCCACCGACCCCTGCGGAAGTCGCACTTCGCTTTTGGTTTTGGTTTTGGAAATGCGGTCGAAGAAACGAATTTCTGCCTCATCCAGATTGGAGGCAGTAATAAACCCGACAGTCTGCCAGTTTTTGCGGCGCAGGCTCCGGCTTTTCAGAAGCCCGGCTTCCATCGCAAAAAACAAAGTGGCCATCACGGCGAGAAAGCCGCCATAGGTTACCCCAAAGACTTCAGCAATAAACGCCAGCGCGACGATAGCCGCCAGACAGCCGAGAAAAACCAGCCACATCCGGTTGTACAAAGACCAGAAGAGAGGGAAGAGCATAGCCCACCACGAAAAACCGTCTTTCACAAACTTGATGTTTCGTGCATCCTCCTCCTTCAGGTGAGTAAGTGAAACCCCTGGTTCGGTCATGACATAATAGACAGCCAATTGCATTCTCCCTGAACAAACAGAGTTGCGGGCCGAAAAGATTAGCCGCCAAGCTGACCTTTTGTAGTTGGCACGCGCCCACTCTGGCGTGGATCTGGTTCGGTAGCTGTGCGTATAGTACGCGCAACCGCTTTAAAGCATGTTTCCGCAATATGATGGCAATTGGTGCCATATAGGTTTGCAATGTGCAGAGTAATACCTGCATTTATGGCAAACGCACGGAAAAATTCCTCAAAAAGCTCAGTGTCAAACGTGCCAAGCTTGTCCCTTGGGAAGTCTACCTGCCAGACAAGGAAAGGACGACCAGAGACATCCAGAGCCACGCGGGTCAGGGCTTCATCCATCGCAAGGTGCGTGTCTGCATAGCGGGTGATGCCGCTCATATCACCAAGCGCTTCCTTAAACGCTTGCCCAAGAGCAATGCCTACATCCTCGGTGGTGTGATGGTCGTCAATATGGGTATCACCATCTGCGCGGATCGTCATGTCCACAAGCGAATGTCGGGAGAGCTGTTCCAACATATGATCAAAGAAACCAACACCGGTTTTGATGTTGTACTTACCTGTACCATCCAGATTGATGGAAACAGAGATCGTCGTTTCTTTTGTGCTGCGGGCAATAGTGGCCTGACGCATGAGATGTCCCTTGATAAGTTTACAGTCCTTATACTCATGCAAAACTCCTGCACAAGCATTTAAAGACGCGTCGTTTTAACAGGCTAAGCGACCGCTGAGAATACCCAAAGATGAAAAAGCCGGGATCTGCTACTCCCTCTGGTATTTTCCGGAACAAACTGTTAGAAACTGATCCGTTTATCTTTCAGATACCTGGAGCCTCGCATGTCTTATCGCCCAGCCAATGCCGTCGATCGCCTGATCCTCCCTCTGGACGTTCCAACTGTTGATGAGGCTCGCCAGCTCGTCAGGCAAACACAGGGGCTTGTCGGTACTTATAAAATCGGCATGCAACTCCAGTTCGCAGGTGGTCTTCAGTTTGCTGAAGAGATGGCAAGGGAAGGGCACTCCATCTTTCTGGATGTGAAGCTGCTGGATATTGATAACACCATCACCAGTGCAGTGAAAAACCTCTCAAAAATGGGCGTGAGGTTCATAACCGTGCACGCCTATCCCAAGAATATGCGTGCAGCCGTGAAAGCGCTGGAAGACGTTGGCAATAAAGACCTGTGCCTGCTGGGTGTCACCGTGCTTACCTCAATGGATGAGCAGGACGTTAAAGACGCAGGCTATGTTGGCCCGACACAAAACCTTGTTGAACAGCGTGCTCTTGATGCGGTTGCGGCAGGTGTCGGCGGCATTGTCTGCTCTCCGGTGGAATCCGCTGCCATGCGCATCAAAGTCGGTGACAAGCTCTGTATCGTGACACCGGGTGTCCGTCCTGAAGGCGCAAATGCTGATGATCAGCGCCGTGTCATGACCCCGTACGACGCCATCAGAGCAGGCTCCGACTATCTCGTTATCGGCCGCCCAATCTACCGCGCCGAAGACCCCCGCGCCGCCGCCAGGGCTATTGTGGCAGAGATTGAAAGCGCTCTGTAAGGTCATTATCTGATTAATATCAGTACATATGTAGGTGTACATCTCAGGGATTGCATCTGTGTACGAGCCGTTCATGATGCCTCATAAAAGTCGGCTGCGGTAACACATTTTGAATTCCAGTATGTTGTGAGCGCCTGATCTGCTCGCAACATACTCCATCTGTCTTTGTCTCATGAACAAAGGCTTAAGTTGCTCCAGGTTACATTTGTGCGTTCTGTACGGGAGGGAGCGTGTTTTATGGAAACCATTCTCATAACAGGCTTTGGTGCATACGCCAATACGCCCATCAATCCGGCAGAAAAGCTTGCGCTTGCACTGGATGGAGAAGAGATTGCTGGCGCGAAGATTGTCTCCCGCATTGTCTCAGGCAGCTACTTTCACTGCATAGAAGAAACCGTGGGCGCCATGGAGGAGGTGAAGCCCGGCTCAGTCCTCATGCTTGGTGAATATGGTGGCCGTTCTATGATCACGCTGGAGCGTCTCGCACAAAACTTTAACGACTGCGCTCGTTATGGTGTAACCGATACCGCTGGCGTCACACTTCAGGGCGAGTTGACTGTACCGGATGGGCCAGTTGGCTATTACGCAACGGTTCCTCTGCGAGTCATGACACAAGCCATGCGCGACGCTGGCGTGCCAGCAGATATCTCGGATTCAGCTGCCACGTTCTGCTGTAATCATCTGATGTATGGCGTCCTGGACCATATCGCGAAACACAAACTCCCCGTTCGGGCCGGTTGGGTGCACCTGCCTCATTTGCCAGAGTTGCCGCTATGACCCGGAACCTTGGCGCACCAAGCATGTCTGTCGATACTCTGGTCAAAGGCATGCGGGCCGGAATTAAAGCGTTGCAGGCAAACCATCAGGACCAGAACATCAACATCATCTCCAAAATGCTGATATGAAGAAAAAGCCTGAGCACCTGTAACAAGCTGCATCGGGCATGAAAGCGCCTTTCAACACTTGTCCAAACCCTCTGACGCTGAATTCAATAGATGTGTTCGGTGCGGGTTGGTGTTGCCGATAAGGCTGGATCAAAGCCCACAACACTCCGGATATGAGAAAACATAGATTCAGAAGCGAAGATAATTAGAAACATAAAAATGAGTCAGACTATCAATAGATTGGTTTAAGGTTCTAGTTGGACGCTTACGGTTCAATGGTAAGTAATGCTAACGGGCTTTACAGCGATCTGAGGTTTATGAAGCCGACATGTGGCACGCGCAACCCAGCGCAATAATTCTGCCGTATGGATATGAGCATCATTGGCAGTACCAGCCTGGGTTGAGACTGGGTAACAGCAGAATAAAATTATGACATGCTTTAAATTCAGTCGCATCCAACCCCAGGGTGGGTTAGTCTTTGTGCAGGCGGGGTATCCGGAAACGGTGATGTTTAAAGGTCTTTCCAAAATGGCTGTGATTGCAATTCTTCTGGTGGCGCTTGTGGTTGGTGTCACTGCTAAGCTTATCCGGCAAAACTCTAGGGTGCCGGATTATGTCGGCGTGCATGATGGCCAGTTCGCAGCTCTGCCCAACTCCCCCAATGCCGTTTCTTCTCAAACAGAAGATGCGACCCGCCGTGTGGAGCCTCTGCCCATGCCGTCTTCCTTTGAGATCACACAGGCTGCCCTGACAAACACGTTGCAGGAGATGGGCAGGAACAGGATCATCAAGGTCGACGGACCTTATCTTCATGCCGTCTTCACCAGCTCCGGCATGGGCTACAATGACGATGTGGAGCTCTGGATTGATGAGGAAGCAGGCCTCGTGCACTACCGCTCCCAGTCCCGCGTTGGTTACAGTGATATGGGTGCGAACAAGGCTCGCTACGAGCGCTTTAGCAGCCTTTATTCAATATTCGCCGATTCCGGGAATTGACCCATGAATCTGTAAAGAGCCAGTGAGGCAGCTGTGGCGACTTACTTGCTGCTGCGGATCTGGCATTTGAAGAAGATAAAACTCGGATTCTTCTGCAACCTCTCATAATGGAGTGGAGATTTTTCCTTCATCCCGGCAACCGGTAACCCTTCTCGCAGGTCCACAACACATAGTCCGGCACCAGAGAGCCACCCAAACAGCATGGAGAGCGGGCGGCGATAAAAGCTCACCTCCACCGGTATACCAATGGTGTTCCACTCCTCCAATACATATTCCTGACACAGATAATTTCCGGTTGGAGAGCTAAGCCCATCACTCAACGGATGGTGGGTTGAGAACACGAAGTATCCGCCCGGTTTGAGCACCTTGCCGATATCGTTAAAGAGTTTATCCAGTTCCTTGATGTAATGGACCAACAGCGGGCAAATCACGATATCAAACGTCCCTTCCAGCGTATCCGGCAGACCATTGGAAAGGTCATAGGTGTAGCACTTAACTTTGTCGCCCAGCTTTTCCTTCACCAGGTTCAGCATCTGCTCGCATTCATCAATACAGGTCACATCCGCACCGTGGTCATACAAAAACTGCGCGTAGACACCCGGCCCACACCCAAGGTCAAGAACCCTCAGACCTTGCAGCGGAGGCAGCATGCCAAGCAGCGTTGGCCGCTCCAGAAGGGCATTGTAGATATTTTCCTGAATGGCCTCATCATATTGCTCTGCAAATTCGCTGTACAAACGAGATGTCATTTACACACTCCGCATTAAAACCATATTCCATGGCCAAAAATCTGATTATACTCCCGCCCCTCCAAAACCCGAAAAGTGTAATGTAACTTTCTTGGCCAATACGCCTAATATTTACGAAGCCACTCTTCACTAAACATTCGGGTTTTCAGCGGAGCTGAGTATATCAGAGAGGCATATATAACAATACGTTAATAAAATTTAGCTCGGATCTGCCGAAATAGAGGCGAATACTCTTTAAAATCCATGTTTTTGCCATGCTGTCAGAAAGGCCTTATATGAGCTTGGCGCGCAAAATCTGTGTCACTTTGGCAGCAAACTAAAGCTCATATCATAGCAAGAACGAGGAAACGGAACCTCTGAAAAGTGGCGGGTCTACCGTTTCCCGTAGCAATCAGATAAAGAAATTCCGCCAATAAGCCCGGTAATGATGCCGATCGGCATGTCTTCCGGTTTCATCAGCGTCCACTCCATCAACGCCCGTTCCCTCGCTCAATGTCGGCTCCCCCAGAACGCTTTTGCGAGCTTTCTGATCGCCTTGATGCTCCGTCATTCCGGAGTGGGCTCAGCATATTCCGGCGTTACGAGCTGATCGTTCTTCATGGCATCCGGCCCAGCAAAGGCTGAATTGCTGAGCATAAACTCACGCTTCTGCGCCGCCATACTCAGGTCATGCAGACTGGTGAGGATCGTTAGGTCCAGTTGTTCAATCAGCCGCAGATTTTCCAGCTGATGGCGAATGTCGAGGTGATTGGTCGGCTCATCCAAGACCAGCAGCTCCGGTTCCTGCACCAGTACCCAAGCCACCATAACCTGCTGCCGCTCTCCGCGGGAAAGCACGCCAAACAACCGTCCGGCCAGCCCATCCAGCTGCAAAGCGCGGGTCACACGGTTGGCCTCCTGTGTGTCCCGCTTACCAGAAGCCGCCAGCCCACTGCGTCAGGGCCTTCCGCCCAGCTCCACAACGTGGCGCACCCTCAGCGCACAATCCGTTGGCTGCTCCAGTAACACCGCAGCCACGCGCTGAGCTGTAGCTCCGGGGAGAGGGACCGGATGTTATAGCCATTAACTCAAATTTGCCCGCTCATGGGCTTGCTGAACCGATAAAGCAACCACAGCAGCATGGACTTCCCGGCCCCGTTCGCGCCCACTACCCAGACGTCTGGCCCGAAGCCATCTCAAAGCTCAGCAGTTATAAAACAGGTGTGCGCTCCTGCGATCAGGCGCCCAGGAAATATTGCAGACCTAAACGGACGCAGGCATCACCTATGCTCCGGCAAAAATCATGCAATACCGGGGAAGTTCAGCAGAAAAAGAACAGGTGCCATAGCGCCCTCCCCGCAAAGCTAGAGGCAGCCAGAAACCGGCTATGTGAAAGGCTTTTGCCAATGCGATCATAATGCCTCCTTCCGGTACGCCCGCCCGGGTTGAGGTGAAACACAATGACAGGTCTCCTGGCTCGCGGATCAGTGCGCAGCCAGTCTTCCCGGATAGCTCCACTGGCATGCGTGGCGATGCTCGCCGCTTGCGGTTGCGGGGCAGTCACGGAATTAGTGTCTGTTGGCCACACTTCCCGTGTGCCCCTTTAATCCCGAGGCCTTTCGCACCTCAGGAACCAGAAGTGAGCTACTGAGTTCTGCTGAGCTAAATTGCAAGAGCTTTTAAAATGATCGTGAGACGCTGTAGATAGCCAGGCCGCTCAAATCAGTATCTGATCCAAAAGAAATGGCATGAGTTTTAAAAAATCAGAATTCTCGCAAATCGGGTGGGTTTTATCCGCAGGAACACCGATGGTGCTCCCGGTCAACCGACGGAGAGAAATATGGAATTACATGGACGGACGATCATTATTACGGGTGCGAGCAGTGGAATTGGCGCGGCCGCAGCCGAGCTGTTTGCAGCTGAAGGTGCCAGTGTTGTGCTTGGGGCAAGGCGCGAAGCAAAGCTGTCAGCATTGGCAGACAAAATCACGAAACAGGGCGGTTCATCTACCTATCTTGCGGGTGATGTGACTGATGAAGCCTATGCCTCCGCACTGGTGGAGCATGCGCTCAACACCTATGGTGTGCTGCATGGGGCCTTCAATAACGCTGGCATTGTGGGAAAAATGGAGCCGATTCCTGAAATGGACAGTTCCAACTGGGAAACTGTACTGCAAACCAATCTTACCAGCGCGTTTTTTGCGGCTAAATCACAGATCCCTGCTTTGAAGAAGCACGCGCAGGCCGCGATTGTATTCACATCCTCCTTTGTGGGGCACTGCAACAGCGGTATGCCGGGGATGGGAGCTTATGCTGCCAGTAAGGCCGGTTTGGTTGGGCTGGTGAAATCGCTGGCTGCAGACCATGGACCAGATGGCATCCGTTTCAATGCCTTGTTGCCCGGCGGCACAAAAACTGCAATGGCTGGTGATGATCCGGAGGGACATGCTTTCATTTCTGGCTTGCATCCACTCAAGCGTCTGGCAAACCCGAAAGAGATCGCGCAGGCCGCACTGTTCCTGCTTTCTGACCGGTCCAGCTTTGTGACGGGAAGCGCGATGACCAGCGATGGCGGAGTCTCGATCCGTCTGGTTTAAAGCTACGTAAAAACAGGAAGGGAGGCGGTGCCTCCCTCTATCTTTTCGCCGGACCACGTTTTCCAACTCCTGCTCAACCCTTACCCAAATCAAACCGCTTACAAATCCGGTCTACTGGTGTCCCATCTGCAAGTGGCACAGCTTCCAGTACTTTGTAGTTTTTGAAACCGAGGGAAGTGTAGTAGGCAAGGCCGCCGGTGTTGTCGGCACGGATGGTGGCGTTGATGGCGACGAGGCCTTTACCTTCCAGATTGGCAAGTGTTGCTTTGAACAGCGCACTGCCGATGCCGCTCTTGTGCAGGCCTGGCTTTACGAAGGTGCCGATATCAACCCAGTCGGCGGGGATATCTCCGTAATGGCTGGCGATCTGAAAGCCAAGCGGTTCACCGCTCTCACGGGCAACCGTACAAATACTGCTTTCCAGAATATCAGCTTCAAGAAACCAATCGATGAACTCACCTTTGTTCAGCGGCTTCTCAAGAGCAGTTGTCCCCCCGGCTTCAATAATCCGGTTGAGCAGGGCGAGCAATTCGTCCACATCGTTGCGCTGGGTTTTGCGAATGAAAAACCGGGTTGGTTTGGCGGAGGAGGCATCCATTTTCAAAATTCCTGTTCAACGAAAAAAATGCGCAAAGCTTTCAAATCAACGCACATAGCAACGCAAACGACTTATACCACTGAAGTTCCCGCATAAGAGCCGGGCAGGAAGGCAGCTAAAACTTTGTTCTTGCTCGCAAAGCCTGCGCCAGCGTGCCTTCGTCAAGGTAGTCTAATTCCCCGCCGACCGGAACACCATGGGCAAGACGGGTCACCTTCAGACCCTCAAATCGCGCAAGCCGGTCGGTTATGAAATGCGCGGTTGTCTGCCCTTCAACGGTCGCGTTAACGGCGAGGATAACTTCGCTCACGACACCGCTCTCAACTCGCTCAACCAGCCTGGAAATGTTAAGGTCATCCGGGCCAATCCCGTCCAGAGGAGACAGGGTGCCTCCGAGGACATGATAATGCGCACTCACGGCGGATGCCCGCTCCAGCGCCCAAAGGTCTGAAACGTTCTCAACCACCACAATAGTGGCGCCATCCCGGCGCGGGTCAGAACATATGGTGCACGGATCACAGGTGTCCACGGTGCCACATTCAGAGCAGATGCCAACCTGTTCAACCGCCACGCCCATGGCTTCGGCCAGCGGGATAAGGAGTTGATCTTTCTTCTGAACCAGATGCAAGGCAGCACGTCTGGCAGAGCGCGGGCCAAGGCCGGGTAGCCTGGACAGCAGCTGTATCAGGCGCTCAATTTCGGGACCAGCAACCCTGCGTGTACTCATATGAAGTCCATGCTCTCTGCAAGAAAGAAAAGGTACCCGCAAAGCCGGTTTGCGAGACAATGCCAGACAAACTATGCCCGCCTGAAAAGGCGGGTAAGAGGGGATAAATCCGTTTCAGCTCTACTGCCAAATCTGCGCAGGGTCGCGATGATTTGGCAACAGGTCGCCATGATGGTCTCAGGAGCCGAACGGGAGTTTCATGCCAGCTGGCAGACCCATGCCGGACATCATGTCCTGCGTACGCTCCTGCACCAACGCCTCGCCTTTTCCCTTGGCGTCATTATGCGCCGCGAGGATAAGATCTTCCAGGATCTCAACTTCATCAGCATTAATGAGTGAAGGATCAATCTTCAAACCAGTCATTTCACCTTTACCATTCAAAGTAACGGCAACCATGCCTGCGCCTGAGCTTCCCTCAACAGAAAGGTCGTTTACAGTCTCCTGAAGCTCGCCCATTTTTTCCTGCATCTGTTTGGCTTGCTTCATCATTTTAAGAAAGTCCATTGACTTGCTCCTTAAACGTTTTTTTGAGCACACATCAGCGCTCTGTCAATTCAGTTCATAAGGTTTCATATCACAGAAACCTTAGAATTCCCGTGTGAAATCGATAGAGTCCATGTCTTCTATGTCGACAGTCCCGGACGTCGCTTCAAGGGGGAGATCTTCCTCTTGCTTCAAAATGCGCACGTCAACAACCTTCGCTCCAGGAAAGGCTGAAATAAGTTCCACCACTTCCGGATCAGAATGTGCATCAGAAACCAACTGTCTGTGGTTAGCTTCTTTTTCTTCATGCAAAGTTGGCCGGCCCTGGTCTCGGCTCACCGCAACAATCCAGCGACGACCCGTCCATTCTGTCAGCTTTCGGCCCAGCTCTCCTGCCGCATCAGCTGTTGCAATCTCTGTCGGCTGTACCTCAATGCGGCCCGGCTGGAAGTTGACAAGACGCAGAGCACGCTCAACTGAAACCTTGACCGGAATGTCTTTCATGCGGGCTGCAAGTTGAGCAACCTCAGTCCATGAGCGGATCGCGATTTTCTCTTTTATCTCCTCAGTCTGTTGCATCTGTGTAGAATATTTGGTTGCTGTTCCAACTACTTGAGTCATTGTCTGACCACCAGCTACAGCACGTAACTGAGGCGCGGAGCTGCCACCGGATGGAGCCGCGCTTCCACGTGAACCACCGCCGCCCTGTGGTGCGCTGCCTGCTGGCGCACCGCCACCAGCCGGGGAGAACTTGCCTGACTTCAGCAGCTTCAGGGCCTCTTCCGGATCGGGAAGATCAGACGCGTAGCACAGGCGCACCAGAACCATGTCAGCCGCTGCCAACGGTTTAGGAGCATTCTGAACTTCATTAATTCCCTTCAGCAGTATCTGCCAGGTCCGGGAAAGAATGCGCATGGAAAGCTTATCAGAAAAATCCCGCCCACGCTGTCGTTCACTCTCTGTCACAGAGTTTTCTTCACCCGCTTTCGGCACGGCTTTCAGGCGGGTCACCAAATGGGTAAAGTCTGCAAGGTCAGAGAGGACAACTGCCGGGTCGGCACCCACACAGTACTGGACTTTGAGCTCATCCAGAGCGCTGGCAATATCGCCGCGCATCACGTGCTCAAACAAATCTATCACCCGGCTGCGGTCAGCAAGGCCCAGCATCTGGCGCACTTCATTTGCTTCAATGCAGCCTGCACCATGCGCAATAGCTTGATCCAGAAGCGATAAACAGTCCCGGGCAGAACCCTCACCGGCACGCGCAATCAGAGCCAGCGCATCATCAGAAATTTCAATCTCCTCTTTGCCGGAGATCCCGCGCAGCAAAGAGACAAGCGTAGAACTCTCAATCCGGCGCAGGTCAAACCGTTGACAACGAGAGAGGACTGTCACAGGAACCTTGCGGATTTCTGTGGTCGCAAAAATAAATTTCACATGCTCAGGCGGCTCTTCCAGCGTCTTCAGCAACCCATTGAATGCCGACCTGGAGAGCATGTGCACCTCGTCAATGATGTACACTTTATAACGCGCACTCGCCGGTCGATACCTCGCCGCCTCTGTAATCTCACGAATGTCGTCAATACCAGTATGAGATGCCGCATCCATCTCGATCACGTCTACATGACGACCTTCCATGATCGCCTGACAATGAGTCCCAATTTTTTTTAAGTGTATGACGGGTTTGTCTATTTCGCCCGGAACGTCGTAGTTCAAGCCACGGGCAAGGATACGTGCCGTTGTTGTTTTACCAACACCGCGAACCCCGGTCAGCATCCAGGCCTGGGCGATACGTCCAGTCTCAAATGCATTTTTCAGAGTCTGAACCATCGGCTCCTGACCATAAAGATCATCGAACGTACAAGGCCGATACTTACGGGCGAGAACGCGATACGCACCATCGCTGCCGGAAGATTTGTCTTCCGCGCCAGTTGTTGTCTGGTGCTTTTCCTGAAGGTCTGTTTCGTCCATATCGCCAAATCCTCAACCACTTTAAAGGCAAGGTAAAACTCACTCCCGGCCATTCAAGACGAAGACCGGCCGCTTGTCGAGTATAGGCGCGGGGAAAACCAAGTGGGAGGCTGGCACGATGACCCGTGCCATGGACTCGTTAGGGCTGCTTCCTTCCGGATCTGACCCGGTTGGCGAGTGGCTCGTCCACCACCAACCTCCCGTTCGTGTATATGAGCGTTTTGCCTGTATTTTGCAAGCGTTCATTGAGGTTTACCACTCACTACTGTGGACGAGACTGTGAATCTCCAGAAAGTTCTGCCAAATCCGAATTCAGAAAATGTCGCCACACCATTGCATTTCAGCGCTATCTCGGGTTCATTTTACATGAGTTTATAAAATGAGGAATTCGAAATGCAGGCCGATACAGCTGAGGTGTATGACACATCAGCAGCTCTTTGCTATTCTGCCAGCGCGCTTAATCGCTGTGGTGAAAAACGTAAGAATACTGAATGGGTTAAATCCTTGAAAGTGAGATCTGATGCTCGCTTTCTTATTCAGGCAAACGACGCCTTTATCTTCAGCAGGGAGGTTGCGAATGAGCCTTTGATCCATCCAGCCAGGATGCTCAAACGGCTAAATCTAGCTGATGTGGCTGCCATCTTTCTTGGCATTGACGAGGCCGATGGGGAGCGCCCATACTTTGGCGTTCGTTACACTGCAGATGCTGAAACGCTAGATGACGAGCTGGAAAAACTCGGAGCTTTTACTGCCTGTGGACTGCGCGAATTAGCGATGCAACGCGCAGCCAGCCTGAAAGTGCTCGGAATGTTGGCACAGGCTGCTTCAATTGGCCGATGGCATTCCTCTCATAAGATGTGTTCTCAGTGTGGCCAACCAACAGAACCCGCCGAATCTGGTTACAGGCGGGATTGCCCGTCTTGTTCAGCGCAGCATTTTCCAAGAACAGACCCGGCGGTGATAATGTTGATCACCCACGGGGATAAATGCCTGTTGGGCCGCCCCTACCATCTGATGGAAAATGTCTACACAACCCTCGCTGGATTTGTGGAGCCGGGCGAGACCTTTGAAGACGCCGTCCGCCGTGAAGTTTTTGAAGAAGCAGGTGTAAAGGTTGGCAAGGTGAAATACGTCGCCAGCCAGCCATGGCCGTTTCCATCAAACATTATGGTCGGATTCCATGGCGAAGCGCTGACGACTGACTTGAATATCGACCATGAAGAAATGGAGGATTGTCAGTGGTTTTCCAAAGAGGAGACACTGAAGATGCTCCAGGGCGAAGCAGATTCAGGATTAATTTGCCCCCCTGATATCTCGATCGCGCATCATTTGATCAAGAAATATATCGAGGAAAAATGACCTGTGGCCCAGTAAAGCCAGTGGTTATTTAACAGGTGCCTGATGGCACCAGGGAGGTGCCATGACTTACTGTATATATTTGACTCACCCAAATGTTTATATCGACCCGGCAACCCCGGTTCCTCACTGGGGTTTGTCGGATAAAGGGCGCGGACGTTTAGAACAAGGCCTGCGCCAGCCGTGGCTTTTAGAAATTGACCACGTCATTTCCAGCCGCGAAAGAAAAGCCTATCGAAACAGGCGGTGTTTATCAAGTAAGTTGTCCGCTTGTCAGGGTGATTCAATGAAAGTGCGGGCTGTTTTCGTTTGTCAGGAATGATATAGCTGCATTCCGATTGTCCTGCGTGGAGTCTCACATGAAGTGCAACAGGGAGCATTTATGCAAAGCTAATTTTGATGTCTTTGCCATTTTCTTTGAAA
>CANNAV010000072.1 GCA_947502585.1 uncultured Pseudovibrio sp. | reverse complement strand
GTTTTACAGATCGACGATGGTCATTTCCATCAATAGTATCTTAATAACCCCAACTCCCCGGAACCCATAAAGAGCCACTCCTTATTTTCATGCGTATTTCTATCCGAAAACCGGAGCCATTTTTCGGGAATACGCACGAATGGCTGGCCAGATTATGCAACCTCTGCTTCCTGATTAAAATTCGCAGAAGCCTGGAAAGAGCGCAGCCAGTATTTGCCCCGGTCTGACCCGTTACTGGCTTCGCCCAATGTCAGGCAGGAAAGTGGGGCTTGATATCCAGCAGCGGCGTCCCAGCTTTTGCATCAGTGCTACCGTCAAAAAAAACCATTGGGTCGGGCCTGGCAGGAGACCCTGAACCAAATGTCCCGACAGTCCGGTTAGCTGCGCGTAGGGGCAGGGAAATGCAGTGTTTCGTGCTCGAATTCAGTTCCCGCCCTATCTGCCTGCCATAAGGTGAGAGCATGGCTGAAGTCAGGTAATCCCAGTCGTGCGGGTATGGAGACTGGCTGGTTTGTTGAAACAGCAGAGGTGTCGCAGCAGCCTAATGTAAGAGGGTTGAACATAAAAGCCCCCTTACAATCAGGGTTGCAAGGGGGGCGACTGAAACTTTATGAAAGTCAGCTGATAAAGCGTGGTGGTGCTTTTTAAGCGGCTTTCTCTTCTGGTTCGCGTAGAACGTATCCACGGCCCCATACTGTTTCGATGTAGTTTTTGCCAGCGGTTGCAGAAGCGAGCTTCTTGCGAAGCTTACAGATAAACACATCGATAATTTTGAGCTCCGGTTCGTCCATGCCACCGTAGAGGTGGTTGAGGAACATTTCCTTGGTGAGGGTTGTACCCTTGCGGAGGGAAAGAAGCTCTAGCATCTGATATTCTTTACCAGTCAGATGTACGCGCTGACCATCAACTTCGACAGTTTTGGTGTCGAGGTTAACAGTGAGGTCGCCGGTAACAATAACAGACTGGGCATGACCTTTAGAACGTCGCACAATCGCATGAATACGTGCAATCAGCTCGTCCTTGTGGAATGGCTTTGTCATGTAATCGTCAGCGCCGAACCCAAGGCCACGGACCTTGTCTTCAATGCCAGCCAAACCGGACAGAATAAGAATAGGTGTCTTCACCTTGGATACTCGCAGTGTGCGCAGTACCTCATAACCGGACATATCCGGCAGGTTCAGATCCAGCATGATAATATCATAATCATACAGTTTGCCGAGGTCGATGCCTTCTTCGCCGAGATCTGTCGTGTAGACATTAAAGTTCTCGGATTTGAGCATCAGTTCAATGCTTTGTGCAGTAGCACTATCGTCCTCGATCAACAATACACGCATGTTAATCCCCTCGTGTTGCCTTTCCTGGGCAGTCGCGCCGGCCCAAAAACACAAACCGTTGCGAAGGAACACTATAAACCCGACTCAATTGAATGAGTTTATGGTTAACAGAACTCGAATCGCTACCGCAAGCGTTTTACTCTCACGTAGAACAGTTCTCTGGGTACAACCTTGAATTCAAGAGTGTATCCTTTTCTGTACATCAATTTGAGACCGGTTGGCTTTCAATCGAATCAAGTGTTACTGAAAGCCACGTTCAGACGCTTCGTTTCCTTGAAAGGGCTATACGCCGTTCAAAGTCTCCCCAATAACATTAAGCAGAAGCGTAAACGATCGGTTACCATAGACGAAAATCATTAATAGGGAATCTGTTTTGGAATCGCTTTTTGCAGAAATCGAATCATGTCTCCCAGCCGAAATTTACGGGAGCGTAGAAGCAGTTAAGGGGCTTTTGATTGAAGTTGCAGGGCCTGTTTACGCCATGAGCGTGGGAGCACGTCTACTAATAGAAATAGGGGAGAACGCAGCGTCAATTCAAGCTGAGGTCGTCGGGTTCAGAGATGGAAGAGCGCTTTGCATGCCATTTGGAGGGCTGGATGGTGTGCGCCATGGTAGCAAGGCCAGGCTGATTTCACGTGAGAGTATGGTTCATCCATCAAGTGCATGGCTGGGACGTGTTGTTAACGCTTTAGGCGAGCCGATCGATGGAAAAGGACCCCTTCCATTCGGCTCGATCCCGAGAAAATTACGTGATTCACCACCTCCGGCTGCAAAACGAGCCCGTGTAGGGAGCCCGATCGACCTTGGTGTCAGATCGATTAACAGTTTTGTAACGTGTTGTCAGGGGCAGCGCCTTGGTATTTTTGCCGGGTCTGGCGTGGGTAAATCGGTCCTTATGTCTATGCTCGCACGCAATGCGGAAACAGAAGTGTCTGTCATTGGTCTTATTGGTGAACGTGGGCGTGAAGTTCAGGAATTCATCGAGGATGATCTTGGCGAAGACGGGCTGGCGAAGTCTGTTGTTGTTGTCGCTACCTCAGATGAAAGCGTTTTGATGCGGCGGGAAGCGGCTTATCTCACTCTTACTCTCTCTGAATATTTCCGTGATGAGGGCAGGAGCGTTCTTTGTATGATGGACTCAGTAACACGCTTTGCCATGGCACAGCGTGAGATTGGTCTTTCTGTTGGTGAGCCTCCGACCTCTAAAGGATATACGCCAACCGTCTTTACTGAGCTGCCGAAATTGCTGGAACGGGCCGGGCCGGGTGCAGTTGGTAAAGGTGCAGTGACTGCTCTCTTTACTGTGCTGGTAGAAGGTGACAACCATAATGAGCCTGTGGCAGATGCCGTGCGTGGTATTTTGGATGGGCATGTTGTTATGGAGCGAAGGATTGCGGAGCGTGGTCGCTACCCCGCTATTAACGTGCTGAAATCAGTCAGTCGAACCATGCCGCGCTGTGTGCCTGAAGAAGCCTTACCGGTTCTTCGGCGTGCTAGGCAGCTGATGTCTGCTTATGCGGATATGGAAGAACTGATCCGCCTGGGTGCCTATAAAGAAGGTGCAGACCCCCTTGTTGATGAGGCAATTGCTAAAAATGACGCCCTGGAAGCGTATTTAGGGCAAATGAAGGGGGAAAAAACTACAATTGATGAGGGATATTTGCAGCTTGCTCATCTTTTGGAAATGACTTAGGCATAAGCTCAATCTCCGGTAAAGGGAGTATTGCGTATGAAGAATCGTGAAGGCCTTTTGAAGCTTAAGAAGTTCAATGTTGATGAGAAGCGCCGACAGGTAACCCAGATTGAAACGATGTTGAGCGATTTTGATCGAATGGCTGAGGATCTGGAGAACCAGATTATTCAGGAGCAAAAACGTGTTGGTATTGATGATATCAGCCATTTTGCGTATCCGACTTTTGCTAGGGCGGCTGCACAGCGCCGGGATAACCTGAAGCACTCAACTGAAGAGTTGAAGTCTCAGCTTGAGAAAGCGCAGGATGAGTTGACCGAAGCTGTTTCCGAATTGAAAAAGATCGAGTTGTTGGATGAGCGTGACCAGATACGTCAACGCGCTGCCGTGGATACGATTGAGCAAGACGGACTGGATGATATTGCGGGGCGAATGGCGCGTCGCTAATTCTCCTTAAGGTTAAGAGTGTCTCTTGTTCCTGGCCGGAATGACTGGTTACTCTGACACCCTGAACTGGCCTTAACTTCTGCGTCATTCTTTTTTATTGCACTGCGCCTGTTCGCGGTGCAATACCGCATGGTTACTTCCATTTCGCGAATTTTTACCTATAGGCTGTCGCGTCAGGGTGTCATACAGGGCCACGTGTTGTCCGGTTTTCAGTAAGATGTATCAGGAGCCTTAATGCCTGTTTTGCTTGGTGTTTTAATTCCGGTTGCCGCTTTTTCGTTCAGTTTGGGGCTGACATTACCGCTATTAAGTATGGAGCGCCTATACTTTCTGGAGGACAGACCGAGCCTGTTACAGGTGATTCGTGGCCTTTACGAAGGCGATGAGGTTTCAATTGCCGGGCTTGTGTTTTTGTTTTCTGTTTTGCTTCCTGGTCTGAAGATTCTTGTGCTCGGTATTTCTGCGTTGCATCGGCCATCCAGCAAATGGCTTCGAGTACTCAGCTATCTTGGGAAATGGTCCATGATGGATGTGATGCTGGTGGCTCTGGTGATTTTTGCTGCCAAAACAAGCGGTCTTGCCAGCGCTCAGGTTTTGCCGGGATTGTGGTTTTATGCCGCTGCCACCCTTTCAACGGCTGTTGCTGCATATGTGGTAGGACGCGGTGCCAGATAGCCTTTGCAAACTTTGTTCTGTCAAAACCGGATCGTCAGGGGTATTTCGTCGGTTCGTCTTCATCAGATGTTTTCGTTTATGGTTTAAGGTGGAGGTATCTCTATGAATTTTGCTTGTTTTTACTTTGGGTGATCCATGCTTTTCAGGTTTTTAATTGCAATATGTGCTGCGGTCTTTCTTAGCTTTGCCAGTACTGTGCAGGCTCAGAACACGTCCACTTCTGCTGAGGGTGGAGCTGATGTGCAACAGGCGAGACAGACCTTGATCAAGGTGCTTGAAGATCCGAAAGGTCGTGAGGCGCTCATCCAGATTCTGCAGGACCAGCAGACCAGTGGTTCGTCTGGTCAGGACGCACCCTCCAGCCCGGTTGTGAAGGCGACAATAGCAGCGCAGATCGGGACTTATGTGCGGGGTGGTGTTTCGGGTTTTTATGACTTCGGCAAGCTCATCATCACAGGGCTGTCCGGTTATGAAGACCTGATGGACGGTCAGTCGGACGTGGATAACTGGCGGTTCTGGGATGGGGTTTTCAATATTATTCGCGTGCTTCTGCCTGCATACATCATCCTGATTATTTTGCACAAGGCATCAACAGCTTACATGCGCCGGCATGAGAGCGGATATGATCGTCACTTCCTGTTCTTCCGTGTCGGGGTGTTGACGGGGATGTTTGTCTTCGACGCTGCTTTTGTGGGTATTGCGTCTGGAGTCGGTTATTTGTCGGCCTATGCTTTTTCGACGAATCCGACACCGCAGAGTATCAACAATGTTGAGCTGTTTGCTATCAATGCCTTTTTCCTGGTTGAAATGTCGCGAGTTGTGATCCGGTTTGTGTTTGCCCCGCACAGACCTGCATTCCGGCTGTTGCCATTTTCGAATACGGAGGCTGTTTATTGGGCTAGGCATCTGAACCTGATCGTCGGGGTCCTTGGGTTTGGTGTGCGTCTGGTCGTGCCGATAGTTGGGGTGAGTTTTTCCGCGCAGCTGGCGGGCAGTGTACGTGGCGCTGTTGTGCTGATCTGTCTTGTTTATCTTATCACGATCATTCTTCGTTCGCGCTTGCGGGTGAGGAATGCAGTTTTCCAATATGCGGAGAACTTAACTGAATCCAATTTCTCTGTGCAGCTTTTCAAGGGGCTGGGCTATATCTGGCATTGGCTGGCGTTGCTCTATGTATTTGCAGTCATGATTGCCTGGCTGCATTCGCCGCTTACTGCCGTCAATTATGTTGGCCGAACCAGTGTAATATCCCTGCTTATTATCTTTAGTGGGCTGGGCATCATGATGTTGCTGACCAGGGTGATCCACAAGGGTGTTGACCTTCATGATGCGTTGGATTGCGTGCTGCCGACATTTGAGGCTCGCCTGAATTCCTTCCTGCCGGCTGTCTGTATGGTGTTGCGGGTTGTTGTTGGTGTTTGTGTGGTTGTCGGTGTGCTGGAAGTTTGGGGTGTTGGCACCTTCTGGCAGTGGACCTGGTCGGGAGACGGGTCCGTATTTGCCCACTCCCTGATGTCTGTGGTGATTGTGATCCTTATCGGTTTTGCTCTCTGGCTGACGATTATGTCCTGGATTGACCTGCGCATTATGGAGGGTGAAGGTAAAAATGTTTCCAGCCGAACCAGGACACTGTTCAAACTGTTCAGCAATGTAATCTCTATTTTGATGGTTGTGATGTTTGCGCTTGTGGCATTGTCAGAGCTTGGTTTTCAGATTGCGCCATTGATTGCCGGAGCTGGTGTTATTGGTCTGGCGGTTTCGTTTGGTTCGCAAAAGCTGGTGCAGGATGTGATTACAGGGGCGTTCATTCAGCTTGAGAATGCAATGAATGAAGGGGACTTTGTTGAGGTCGGCGGGATCAGTGGCACCGTAGAACGATTGAGCCTTCGCAGTGTCAGGCTGCGCGATCTCAATGGTACGTCACATGTTATTCCGTTCTCGTCCGTGACAAGTGTTTCCAACTCCACACGCGATTTTGGCTATGCGGTTTCGGTTATGGGGGTCGGGTACGGTACCGATATAGAAGTGGCCAAAGAGGCCATGCAGGAAGCCTTCCGCCGGTTGGCAGAAACGCCGCACAATGTTGCGATCCTTGGCGAGCTGGAGATGCATGGTGTCACCGAGTTTGGTGACTCTGCTATCAATATCCGGGCGCGTATCAAAACCTTGCCGGGCAGCCAGTGGTCGACCGGGCGGGCTTATAATGAGTATCTGAAGGTCGTGTTTGATGAATACGGTATCGATATTCCATTCCCGCAAGTGACTTGTCATGTCGCCAATGATAGTAAACCGGAGGGCGTTCCTCAGGTTGAGCGGAAAGCGGCCCCGGGAAAGAGTCGTGGCCCAGGGCTGGCGGGCGGTGAAGGTGGCATTACCTCCGAAGAAGATGGCCAGAGCTGATTTGATCTGAGTTGAAACAGATACCGAAATCACGCAGTTTCGGTTTCCCTGAAAAAGGCGCGCTCGTTTTGAGGACGAACGCGCCTTTTGTTGCTGCCCGTTATCAAGCAAATTGAGGAGAGGAATAAGCCAGGCAGACGAATTTTCCTCTTATTTGGGGGGAGTTTCGTTTTAATACATATATATGATAATGGCTTTCGTTGACTTTCGAAAATATTCGAATAAGTTCGTCAATATAAGTGTACGTGCTTTCACGGATTCACTTGCGAGGACCGTGACATTGAGGGGCCAGCCATGAGTAAGACCTTTGATCTTTTTGTTATAGGGGGCGGAATCAACGGCTGCGGCATTGCGCGTGATGCCTCTGGTCGCGGACTTTCAGTGTTTCTGGCGGAGAAGGCTGATTTTGCAAGCGCGACCTCTTCGGCCTCGACCAAACTGATCCATGGTGGATTGCGGTATTTGGAGTATTTTGAGTTCCGTCTTGTTCGTAAAGCTTTGAAGGAACGCGAAGTTCTTTTGAACATGGCACCGCATATCATCTGGCCGCTTCGCTTTATTCTTCCGCACCATAAAGGGCTGCGTCCGGCCTGGTTGCTGCGTCTTGGCCTGTTTATCTATGACCATCTGGGAGGGCGTAAGCTGCTCCCGGCAACAAAGACCGTGCCGCTGGACTGTGCTCCGTTCAATGATGGCCTGAAGTCACTTTTCAGGCGGGGGTTTGAATATTCTGATTGCTGGGTGAATGATTCGCGTCTGGTTGTACTGAACGCACGTGACGCCGCCGCACGCGGGGCAAAGGTTCGCCGCAACACTGAGGTCCTGCGTGCTACACGTACTGAGAATGGTTGGGTTGTTGAAATTTGCGATAGAGAAAGCGGCAAGACCGGGTTGATTCATGCAAAGGTGCTGGTGAATGCGTCTGGTCCATGGGTATCCAGCGTTCTGAAAGGCGCTGTAGGGCTGAACAGCCAGGCGAATGTACGCCTTGTGAAAGGCAGCCACATCATCGTGCCTAAGATGTTTGGACATGATCGCAGCTTTATTTTCCAGAATACGGATGACCGTATCGTGTTTGCGATCCCTTATGAAGATGACTTTACGCTGATCGGGACCACTGACGTTGACTATCAGGGTGATCCTTCCGGTGTTGTGTGTTCTGATGACGAGGTTGCTTATCTGTGCAGCGCGGTGAGCGAGTACTTCTCAGCAGAAGTGACCCCGGACATGGTTGTACGAACCTATTCCGGTGTGCGTCCTCTTTATGATGATGGTGCGAGCGAAGCGCGGGCGGCAACACGTGATTATGTTCTGGAGATGGATGAGGGGGAAGGCAAACCTCCGTTGCTCAGTGTTTTTGGCGGCAAGATCACCACATACCGCCGTCTGGCAGAGCATGCGCTGGAGAAACTGGCGGAATATCTGCCACAGGCTGCGAGGGCAAACAGCTGGACTAAAGACAGCGTTTTGCCGGGTGGTGATTTTGAGCCGGGCGACTTTGGTGCAGTGGTTGCATCTTTGAAATCGGCTTATCCGTTCCTTGAGCATGAACATGCGTATCGTCTGGTGCGCTCCTATGGCTCTGATGCCATGAAGATCCCCGGTTATGCCAAAAACACTTCTGAACTTGGCGCGCATTTTGGGGGGGATCTGTATGGTTGTGAGGTCAACTGGCTGATAGAGCAGGAGTGGGCGGTTTCTGCTGAGGACATCTTATGGCGACGCTCCAGACTGGGACTGCATCTGCCGGGTGAGGCTGAAGGTGTGTTGGAGCAATACATTGCCAGCTACTTTGAAGCCAACCGTATGGCGGGTTAAATTACCAGGCTCTGTCTTTCTTTTTGTGCGTATACTTATGCGAAAACCGGAGCCACTTTTCAGGGATAGGCCTATACAGAAGGCGGGACCTGTTTTATGTCATGGCGCTTTGTATGGGGTGGTATACCATAGCCTGGTCGATACCTTTTCTATTGGTAAGTGACATTCCAGGTTCATTATCAGATTGTTTTGGCGCCTGAGAAAACAAATCGGCGCTAATTGGATTTTCGAAGAGGAGAACCCTCTTCCGGGGAGGAATATATGACAGGGTGGGTGCTCTCCATTGATCAGGGGACGACGTCAACGAGGGCGATCGTTTTCAATGACAGTTTTGAAAGTGTGGGTTTCGGGCAGCGCGAGTTCCCGCAGTACTATCCGCATGAAGGCTGGGTAGAGCACGATCCTGAAGACCTCTGGGTAACGACTGTTGCGACATGTCGCGAAGCCTTGTCCGGTGCTGGCCTTGCAGCCCGGCAGATTATTGGCGTGGGTATCACCAACCAGCGTGAGACAACGCTGATCTGGGATCGTGCGACGGGTGAGCCGGTTTACAACGCAATTGTCTGGCAGGACCGCCGAACCTCTGCCTTTTGCAGCACGTTAAAAGCAGCTGGTCATGAGGGGCTGTTCACCAGCAGGACTGGTCTGCTGCTTGACCCTTACTTTTCCGGCACCAAGGTTGCCTGGATTCTGGACAACGTTGATGGCGTGCGTGAGCGGGCGGAAGCGGGCGAGCTGGCGTTTGGTACTGTTGATACCTGGCTGATCTGGCGTTTGACTGGCGGCAAGTCTCATGTGACTGACGCGACCAACGCTTCGCGAACGCTTCTTTATAATATTGGCGAGAATTGCTGGGATGAAGATCTGCTGTCTCTCCTCAATATTCCGCTGTGTCTGTTGCCGGAGGTGAAAGACTGTGCGGATGATTTCGGCACAGTCACAGCAGATCTTTTTGATGCTGAACTGCCGATCTATGGTGTGGCTGGTGACCAGCAGGCGGCAACTGTTGGGCAGGCCTGCTTTAAGCAGGGCATGGTGAAGTCCACTTATGGCACTGGTTGCTTTGCATTGCTGAACACTGGCGAAGAGCTGGTTTATTCCAAAAACCGTTTGCTCTCCACGATTGCGTATCGCCTTAACGGCAAAACCACATATGCGCTGGAAGGCTCCATTTTTATTGCAGGTGCTGCTGTGCAGTGGTTGCGCGACGGGCTGAAAATTATCGAGAACGCCGCGCAGACACAGTTGATGGCGGAAAATGCAGATCCGGAAAGCCATGTTTATCTGGTCCCGGCATTTGTCGGATTGGGGGCACCGTACTGGGACCCTGAAGCACGCGCAGCAATTTTTGGCATGACCCGTTCGACAGGTCAAGATGAGATTGCGCGGGCAGCACTGGAGAGTGTTGGCTATCAGACTGTCGATCTGATCAACTCTAAATCTTCTGATATGGGCTCTCCGCTGAATGGTGATACCGTACTGCGTGTTGACGGTGGTATGGTTTCGTCTGACTGGACCATGCAGTTCCTTGCGGACATTCTAGGGCGTCCGGTGGATCGCCCGGTTGTTCAGGAAACCACGGCGCTGGGCGTTGCGTGGCTTGCAGGTATGAAGGCGGGTGTCTGGCCGGGCATGGATGAATTTTCCAGGCGCTGGCATCTGGACCGCCGTTTTGAACCGAATATGGATGCAGCTGAACGTGAGAAGCGACTCTCTGGTTGGCATGACGCCGTTTCCCGAACCCGTTCTCAGGCCTCCTGAATTTTATTCTAATGAGCTGCGAAGGTGTCGGAATGCCGAGTGCATACATTCCGTAACGTCAATAAACTACTGAATTTGTTGGTTTTCCACTGAGTACCCGGATTTTTCGCTTTCAGATATATCACAATGTTGACCTTTGAAGGCCTGGAGGGCATATTGTCTGTAATATATCACAGATAAGGAAAACGGAAATGTGGACTGGTGTTTACCCCGCTGTCACAACAAAGTTTACAGAGAACGATGAGCTTGATTTTGTAGAAATGGAACGTTGTTTCCAGCTGCAGATGGAAGCGGGCTGCGATGGTATCATCACCTGCGGTTCTCTTGGTGAAGCAATGGCGCTGGAGCCAGAAGAGAAAATCGAAATTCTCAAGCTTGCCAAAAAGGTTTGCGGTTCAAGGCACGTCATCATGACTGTGTGCGAAAGCTCCACACGCCGTGCAATGAAAGCTGCTGCGGATGCAGCAGCAGCAGGCGCAGATGGGCTGATGGTTCTGCCAGGTGTTCCTTACCGCTCTGCACCGCATGAAACTGTGGCTCACATCAAAGCTGTGACCAAAGCTGGCGGCATTCCTGTGATGGTTTACAACAACCCGGTTGCTTATGGCGTTGATGTGACGTTGGACATGTTCGCTGAGCTGGCAGAAGAGCCGCTTATTGTTGCGATGAAAGAGTCTACGGACGATATCCGCCGTGCAACAGAAGTGATCAACCGTTTTGGTGACCGCTTCAAGGTACTGACTGGCGTTGATAACCTTGCGCTTGAAAGCCTGATGATGGGTGTTGATGGCTGGGTTGCTGGCCTTGTTGTGGCTTTTCCGCGAGAAACCGTTGCGATTTATCAGTTAGCAAAAGCGGGGCGCTATCAGGAGGCGCTTGAGATTTACCGCTGGTTCCGTCCGCTTCTCGATTTGGATGTCTCAACCAACCTGGTCCAAAATATTAAGTTGGCAGAGATGGTTGCTATCGGCTCTAATGATCGTGTCCGTGCACCACGCCTGGCTTTGTCTGGTGCGGAGCGCGCACGTGTGATCAAGGTGGTGGAAGATGCAGTTGCATGCCGCCCGGAACTGCCGGAGCTCAAAGAGCTATGCGATACATCCATGTAATCGGAGCTGGAGTTGTTGGATTGGCAGCAGCCCTGCGCCTTCAGCAGGAAGGCCACAGGGTTGCTCTGATTGACCGCATTGGTCCGGGTGAAATGGCCAGCCGTGGAAACGCGGCCGGCATTGCATGGACCGACGTTGCACCTTTAGCTTCCAAAGGCATTTGGCGAAAAATTCCCGGCTGGTTGCTGGACCCGCTCGGGCCGCTTTCTGTACGCCCGGCTTATGCATTCAGGATCGTGCCATGGATGCTGCGGTTCTCGCGGGCGTCTCTTCCAGACAGGCTGAAATACAGCATTCTGGGCAAAGCTGCCATCAACAAAGAGGCGCTGCCTGCGTGGGAGCGGCTGTGGCAGTCGTCTGGTACGCGGCATCATGTTTTCATGAAGGGCTGTCTTGAGGTTTATACCGAGCAGAGACAGATTGAGGGTGTTCGTAAAGTCTGGCAGGACCAGCGTGAGCACGGCATTGAAGTTGAGGAGCTGAACGGAGACCAGATCCGCGAGTTGGAATCTGATTTTTCAGAGAAGGTCGTTGGCGGCGCACTGGTTCCGGGCTGGATGAGCGTTGATGATCCGTATGCGCTTTGTTTGAGCCTTGCAGAAGCGTTTGAGCGCAACGGCGGAAAGATTCTCACGTCATTGGTTTCTCATATTCAGCCACAGGGGGATCATATTGTTCTGCATCTGGAGGGAGAGGTGCCAATCCTCAGCGATCATGTGGTTATTGCCTGTGGTGCGTGGTCCAGAACACTGGCGGCTCAGTTGGGAGACAGGGTGCCACTGGAAGCGGAGCGCGGATATAACACCACCTTTTCCGAGCCGAATGTTGCTTTGAAGCACTCTGTCATGGCACCGGGGTTTGGCTTTGCTGTGACGCAGCTTTCCCATGGATTACGGGTTGGCGGCGCTGTTGAATTTGGCGGCCTTGAGCTGGATGCCAACTGGAAACGCGCGGATGCCATGGCCGAAAAGGCGTCTCGTTTGTTCCCGGGACTGAACCGTGACAATGGCATCCGCTGGATGGGGCATCGACCTTCCATGCCGGATACTCTGCCGGTAATCGGGCATTCTAGACACAGCGAGCGGGTTACTTATGCGTTTGGGCATGGTCACCATGGGCTGACACAGGCAGCAATTACGGCTGAGTTGGTCAGTGACCTGATTTGCGGTAAAACGCCGAAAATAGATTGCACACTTTACAGTGCTCAACGATTTTGAAGACACTTCGATCCGGAGAAAGAAGGCCTGGTACTGGTGTCCCGGCATCTCGCATGGATGCCATGGAATAAAGGGAGGGGAGCATGGTCTCCAGGAGTTTTTTCTGTGTTGACGGGCATACCTGCGGTAACCCCGTGCGACTGGTTGCGGGCGGTACGCCGGCCTTACGCGGCCATGATATGCTGGAGCGGAGGGCGGATTTTATGAAACGCTACGACTGGATCAGAACCGGATTAATGTTTGAACCGCGTGGCCATGACATGATGTCCGGCTCAATGCTTTTTCCTCCAACACGGCCTGACTGTGATGTGGCGGTGCTGTTTATCGAGACATCCGGCTGCCTGCCTATGTGCGGGCATGGAACGATTGGTACTATCACTATGGCGCTGGAGGAGGGGCTGATTGAGCCGCGCGAGCCGGGCAAGGTGTATCTGGAGACACCTGCGGGTCTGGTAGTAGCAGAGTATATTGAGAAAGACGGATATGTTGAGAGCGTTCGCCTGACCAATGTGCCGAGCTATCTGGCGGCGACGGGTCTGAGGGTTGATCTGCCGGGTGTGGGGGAGATCAGCGTTGATGTGGCATATGGCGGCAACTTCTACGCCATTGTTGAGGAACAAGAAAATTTTCCCGGCCTTGAGCATGCAGGCCTCTCCCAACTGCTTGACTGGAGCCCACGGTTGCGGGCTGCTTTAAATGAAAAGTACCCTGTTGCCCATGCAGAGGATGAGCGCATAAACGGTATCAGCCACATTCAATGGACTGGCAAGCCAACCTGTGATGCTGCGGATCGGCGCAATGCGGTGTTCTATGGCGATAAGGCACTGGACCGCAGCCCTTGCGGCACCGGCACCTCCGCCCGTCTTGCACATCTTTATGCCAGGGGTGAGTTGAAAGTTGGCGACACCATGCGCCATGAGTCCATTATCGGCTCTGTGTTTGTTGGCGGTGTGAAAGAAGCGACCAAAGTGGGCGGGCATGACGGTATCATCCCCACCATTGAAGGCTGGGCCCGCAAAACCGGCTACAACACCCTCTTCCTCGACGAGCGCGACCCTTACATGACCGGCTTCCAGCTGGCTGCCGATGGTGTGCAGCACTTTCCGGAAAAAGGGACTTACGGGGAGTGATTGAGGCCATAGCGACCTGGCTTTGGTTTGCATTCAGCCAGTGAAAGGCGTGGCCGGGACAGGCTGCGCCTTTTGTGATGGAAATTCCCGGGGTGACCCTGTAAGGCGAACCGTGTTACCTGACTCTGCAATCCGCAGGTTTCAGCCCTTTGGGATGCAGAATGTGGCCTAAATTTACAGATGGCAACTTCAGTTAAGTCTCGTTGCGGCATCCGGATAGCAACCATTAACTCTCAACTAAGTATATGCATAATAACTTATGCTGTTTCCACAGCTGGTGTCGTGATGACTTTAAATAAATTGTTTACTTAGTCATCTGGATAAACTAAGCGGGGGCCATAAATCTTCCTGTCTTATTAGGAGTTGCCGGGTATATCACATATACATCGCGCAGGTCTTGCTACGAAAACCCTCTGATTTGCTTCGCGAAGGACGTTAAGACGATGTCTTGGGAAACGCTTTTCACCTTCTTCGTATTGTTTGCAGCTGTCATCCTGTTTATCTCTGACAAACTTAGGCTGGACCTTGTTGCGATCATGGTGATGTTGTCGCTTGGTCTGTCTGGTATTCTTACCCCCGCTGAAATGCTTTCGGGGTTCGGGTCTGCCGTTGTCGTTCTGATTGCCGGGCTGTTTATTGTTGGTGAGGCACTGGCCCAGACCGGGATTTCCTATGCGGTCGGGGACAAGATTGTTCAGGTCGCGGGGGATCAGGAGTGGAAGCTGATCGTGCTGCTGATGCTTTCGGTTGCAGCGCTGGCTTCTGTCATGAGCGTGACCGGGGCGGGGGCGATCTTTATTCCGGTTGCTATTCGTCTTGCGAACCGCTCCAGCCTTTCTCCTTCGCGCTTGCTTATGCCACTTGCTTATGGGGCGTTGATTGGCGGGATGCTGACCCTGATTGGTACGCCGCCCAACCTGATTGCGAATGCGCAGTTGCATACTGCCGGGATGGAGTCGTTCAGCTTCTTCATCTTCACGCCGATCGGTCTGGTTATTCTCATCGTGGCTGTGATTTACATGCTGGTGTATGGTCGCCTGTTCTTGCGTGGTCACCAGCGACCTCAGGGGGCGACTGAGCAAGGACGACGGACGCTGCAGGGTTTTCTGGAAGCCTATGATATTGAGGACAAGATTGTCCGCTTACGGTTCCGTGAGGATTCAGAGCTGGTTGGGCAGACTGTTGTGAGTGCCAAACTGCGGCGCCGGATTGGGCTTACTGTATTCGGGCTGGAATATACCTCCACCAGGACCAGGCGGCTGAAGGTGACATCCACCCAGACAAACCGTGCCTTCAAGGCTGGTGATATTGTCTTTGGTGTCATGCGGGAGCCGATCAGCGAGGATGTGTTTGCCTGCATTGGTCTGGAGCTGTTGCCGATAGGCGAAGAGGGGCATCACCTTTCTGCTCGCGAGCTTGGCATGGCGGATTTGATTGTGGCGCCCGACTCCAGGTTGATCGGCAGAAAGATCAGCGGTGCCGGCTTTCGCACCAACCACAGTCTGAGCGTTGTCGGACTTATCCGCAAAGGAGAGGCTCTGCACGGCAATTTCGGGAACATCGAACTCAAATTCGGGGATCAGTTACTTGTGGTGGGGGACTGGGAGAATATCAGCAAACTGCAAGCGGTACGTGAGAGTTTTCTGTTACTGGCGTTCCCGGAGGAGATCAAAAACTACCTTCCACGACGCAGACTGGCACCTGTTGCTCTTGGTATTCTTGCGCTTATGCTGGTGCTTATCATCTTCCGCGTGGTGCCCAGTGTGACGGCGGTTGTTCTGGCGGCGACTGCTATGGTGTGCGTGGGGTGCGTTTCTGTTAACCGGGCTTACGCCTCCATCAACTGGCCCAGTCTGATTTTGATTGCGGGGATGATCCCCATGGCTGCCGCTCTGGAAAAAACGGGTGGGCTGCAGCTGATTGTGGACCAGATTATAGCGCTTTATGGCGAAAGCTCGCCTTATGTCATGCTGATGTCTTTGTTTCTGCTCACCTCCGTTTTCAGCCAGTTTACGTCGAATACGGCGACTGCGGTGCTTATTGCGCCTGTAGCGTTTGAGGTGGCGTCTATCATGGGCGTGCAGCCTGAACCGTTCCTGATGAGCGTTGCGATTGCGGCATCGACAGCGTTTTGTACGCCCGTGGCGTCACCCATCAACACGCTGGTCATGGGGCCGGGGAACTATCGGTTTAAAGATTACGTTGTGATCGGCGTGCCGTTGCAGATCATGGCGTTGGTGATTGCTACCATTCTTATCCCGGTGTTTTTGCCGTTCTGATTGTCATCCGGGTTTGCAGCAGGGCAGAAGCTGCCCGTGGGCTAACAGAATGGACGATTTCTGTAATTCCGGGAGAAAACGAGCCGCCTTCCACCAGGTTTCGCGATCAGCTGCCCGGGAATCAAGAGGCCTCATGCTTCGGGGCGGGGAGTAGTCACGGCACACACAAAGTTTTACCAACCATCAAAAATGGTTTGCCACCGCTCACTATCAACTCTATTGGGACCTTATTGCCAGTCTTGAGGCTGGCTGTTTCGTATTGTTTACTGATAAGGCCGTATTTTTCTTCAACGACTTTGAGATGTGGGTCTTCCTTCACTGCTTTGAGAAACGCGTCGTTGATATGGTTCTTTCTTTTAGTAATATTCTTTATAAAAGTGTCTATAACAGTGCTGTCTATTTTTTGTTTTAAAAGCGCCGTTTTAATTTTCTTTTCACTGGCCTGTATTTCTCTGGTTCCCTTAAATTTTATCAAAGTAGTCATTCTCTGCGCCTCTAAGTGTGATGGGTACACGGTTTCCAGCCTAGGCATCCCCAATTGAAGAGAAGTTATCCAGGCGGCTTCAATTGTAAGCATCAACGCCTTTTTGCTCTCATATTTTTTGCGAGAGGTTTTACCAATGATGTTCAGGCTGATCGAGGCAGATTTTGGTGATGCGGGTATAAGTCGGGTTTGAGCTGTCTGGTTCAGGTCTGACGGTTAGGGGATAAGTTGCGCCGGCTGGAGCTGTGGGTACGGGTGGCTTGATCGGGCTTTTTCCGTGCTGGACAACATAGGAACGCAACATCGCGCAGCTCACACCTGAATAACGCAGAAGGCTCTTTATGGGTTCCGGGGAGTTGGGGTTATTAAGATACTATTGATGGAAATGACCATCGTCGATCTGTAAAAC
>CANNAV010000071.1 GCA_947502585.1 uncultured Pseudovibrio sp. | reverse complement strand
CTACATCTTCCTGTCTCGCCCTCTTCAGAAAATAGAGAAAAATGAGAGAGCGGACAACTTCCCTGACACAGAGGGCCGCTGCATCACCAGCACCCCAACCTTCGGCCATTACGATCATTGGCAGCAACACGCTCTGCACTTGCTCTGTCTGCTTTGATCAGTTGCACAAAACCTGAGGGACTGAGGCGGTTTTCAGTAAAGCCTGCGCAATTGCCTGCACTTGTTGTCTGACACGCCGCGATCCCCAAAGTACTCACGACACAAGCTGTAGTTTTCAAGATCCTGCAAAAATGCATCATCCCGTTTTCTCTCCTGCTCCACCTTGACAGTTCGTTCAAGAAAAGCCTGTCCGGCCTCCTCAAAGGCAGTTCGCCGTATCTGGTGATAGATCACACTTGCCAGCGCACAAATCAGCAGCGCCGAGCCTATAACCCGCCCTGCTTTTGACCCGACCAGAAAGGTTAGCATCGCCGCCATGTCACGCCATCCGCTCATTGCGGATCAGAAGAAAACCGCCAACACAGACGCTGATCACCAGCGCGATTGCACAGGCCCATTGCACCGGACCGGAACCTGCCAGAATACCGGACAGGCCGGAAGCTGCCATTGCACCTTTGGTGATCCCATCCGGAGTAAGCCAGCTCGCCAGCACCTTCTTGTCTTCGCAACGTGCTTTACCGCCCTGGTATGGTTTTGGATCTGGGATGGGCTCACCCGTTGATGTGGCAAGCATCACGGCCCGGTCGATCACACCAATATCATCGCTCTGCACACCCGTACGCCGCCCCATTACACGCGTGGTCCAGCCAATCCGGAAATGCTTCCAGCTGCCCAGAGTTTTCATGTAGGCCCATCGTGCTTCGCAGAGCCTCTCAATTATCTCAGGCACTGACTTACCGCATTTCCTGATAGCGGAAAGAGTGAACGGACCCATCACACCGTCGCGCTTTGCACCGACAATCTCCTGCAGGAACCTGACTGCACGGGAAACACCAGAGTTAACAGCAAAATCATACACGGCATAATCAAGGCCAGCTGGAAGCTGATCGCCTTTAATCGGAACCCAGTACTCCTGACGATAAATCTGCAAGGCTTCCTGATAGGTAAGAGCTTTTACCTCCTCGACACTCACATCATAACCGCGTATTGCGCTCAAGGTGCCTTGCGTAATCCCGTGGTTGGTTGCCCTCCCCAGATCGTTCCGGTCATTGACGTAACCTCCTTCGGATATTTTCACCCATGGCTGAATTCGTGCATAGGTCTCAACTGCCATAATCACCTCACAAAAAAGGCTCCCTTCAGGGAGCCGCTGTCACATTTTCGAAAGACGCCTAGTCGGACACGCGATACACAATCACATCAAAATCACCAGCCAAACTGCTTACACTTCCCGAAGTATTCATCCTCAAACCACCAATTTGAAAACCGCCCTTAACTTTTTGGCGAATCCCAGGAATATTTGTGTAACTCACGTTAGCTAACGTGTGATCCTGACCAATCACCTGAACGACATAATTTGTATCTGGCTGAGGCGTTATAAATTCGTAGTTTTTTGTATTCCTACGCCTCAGGTTGAAGGACGAGCTGCCTTCAATGCTCGAATGCATAGCAACAATTTTGGGTAAGGAATCCAACCTGTTGAGTATGCCGGAGTTCAATTTGCTATCCGTCACCGCTTTATCGGTGAGCCTGCTTCCCCAAATTGATTTTGGAGGTATTTGGTCGTTGGTGACTATATCTAAAGTCGCCAGCGCTCCCAGCCCCAGATTATCCCGCGCCGCAGATTTACTTGGAAGATTACTCAGGTTGTCAGCTTTGTTAAGGAAGTCGCTGGTGTCTGGCGTTACCAGGTTCCAACCACCATCATCTTTTGAATAGACCTTTATCTTCTTCTCTGCCTGGTGAAAGAAGAGAGCACCATCTTCGAGAGGATCGCCCTGATTATCCTCCGATGGGTTGATATTGAATGAGCCAAGATAAAGCTTGTTGAACCGCTGGAATGCCAACTCAGAAGCCTGTTCAACCGCTGCCTCCAGATTGTCCAGCGCCTCTTCGGATGCTTGCTTTGCTGCCAGAGCCTGATTGCGGGCAGTGATTGCAGCTTGCTTTGCAGCCAGCACCACAGCCTCAACGTTAGCTGGATTGAGAAGCACATACCCATCGCGCCCTGGAAAGACTGCAACCATTGCCGGATATCCGGCTTGCAGATCATCTTCACTCAACTCATTGCCAAGGCCATTGATGATTGGCTTTTCGACATTCTCAACCGTGATTGTTACGGCACCCGTATTATTTTGAACGGGAACAAAGAATGCAAACTCCACCGCCGACAGACTGACACCCAGACGAAGCCTGGCCGTGATCGCATTTCCGCTACCGCCAATGTCAGTCAGTCGGGTAATGCTGTCAGCCAGATCCCGCACATAGTTCCAGGTACCCCCCGCCCACTGATAATAGCCACTCAAGGCATGGTTAGAATCCGCCCCTACGATTGCAGGCGTATAATCTGGCTTGTCTGTGATAGCGTCCAGCTCAGCCCTGGTTTTAACGATCACAGCCCCAAGCTTTGAACCGATCTCAAGCTGACCCAGATAAGCAACAATTTCGGCTTTAACAGGCTGATGTGGACCCGAGCTTTCAATACCGTTTGCCTCATAGTCACGAAAAATCATTTCCTTGGTAAGGAAGTTCATTTTAAGCTCCGAATTTTTGAGTGGATCAAATTGTGGCGGTCATAATAACCAGATCAGACCAGTCGCTGTTTTGCCCGAAGACCGAGCGGGTCCGCATGCGGAAGCGGTATTCGATATTTTCCGCCAGGATTTCAGTTTCAATACTGGCCGCATTGGCATTGGCCTGCACATATTTTGCAGCGCCACCACTGGTTTTGACATATTCCAGCTCGTAGTTGAGCGCCTCATGCAGCCTTGAAAAGCTGGCAACAGCGATAATGCTGCTTCCCTGCTGCTGCATAGCAATGGAAAACTCATCTATGCCGGGAAGCGCCTGCGATCCTAACTTTATTGGAGGATCGCCCTTTTCGCCTTCTTCAGAGGGATCAAACTCGTAAAGGTTATGGGGAACAACAATGGCCTCAAACTGATGTGTGAAGGTTGAAAGATCAAAGGTTGGTGTGCCGATAAGTTCGAGATATGAATCCACCAGATGCGGACGATCCGTGACCTTTATAAACCGCCGGAATGGCAGCTGCTCAGTTGCAAAGTAATCGCAGGAAATTTTAACCCGTGGTGCTCTGGCGCGAATGTAAGCCAGCTTCATCATGCGGCGGATATGATTGTGGCGCTGAACGCAGGCATTATCTATTGTCTTTGATCTGGGGTCGCCATCACTGACATACGGTTCCCCGTAGATGACTGCATCATCTTCATTGTAATCCAGATCCGGGTTTATCCAGAGTCCGCGCACGGTTTTTACATTGGTCGAAGGACTGCGATTTGCCTGAAACTCAATCCCAATTATGTTTTTGGTTGTCAGGTGAATATCCGGTTCAACCCACTCGCCTGCGTGAACCGCTATCCGTCCATCTGCATCTGTGTAAAGTACCATCTCAGCAGCTTCATCGATCATCCTGCCAATGACGGTGGGATCATTGTTTTCACGGGCATACAGCCCGCCATGATACAATGGTTCCCAGTTGCCGTTGATGTTTTTAACCCTGCGATCACACACATCAGCTGCATGACGGAAAGTGTCCATGTTGATCTGGCCGGGCTTATGGCCACCGCCATATGGCGCAAGCAGCAAATCAAGCCGATGCAGCGCAAGGTTCTCGCTGTAAGCATGAGTGTCGGTTCTCGGATCATAAACCGGCTTGCCTTTAATGACGGAGGTGATAGCGGGAAACCCGGCAGGGTAGACCGTTGTATGGTCCTGACTGTTCACACTCTTACAACACATTAAAACACTGGCGATGTTATCGCCGCGATGATTCCGGCTCCATATTTTGCCAAACTTTGACACCAGCTCTGAATATGGAATGCCGATATCCGATCCGGGCCGTTCCTTGATCACTACCGTTGCCTGGCCGTCATGGCGGTAATATTTGGACGCATCCTCATCCTCGCTTAAAGATTTGGTGACGTTGCCCTGCCCATCGATCCGGACAGCTGCTTCACTCAAAAAATGCTGCACATACCTGTCAATCTTATGAGAGGCATGCACAATAACCATGTAAGCGGTTCCGTTGTGTTCCTCCAAAAAAACGATATCGCCTGCTTTTCTGACCCTGCCATAAACATAGGAGCGTGAGGGGACATTCTGTTTCTGGTTGACTTTGCCATCAGCTGCACTGGGAAGTTCAGAAGCGTTGTTTTTCCTGTGCTCTCTGCCTAATATTTTTTGCCCTGCCAGCCCTATTCCTAACGACAAACCTGCTCCAATAACACCGACACCAACCGAGGAGACAATTGCACCTGCGATGATCGCCTGCGTTGCCACTGACGCGCCAACAAATGCCGCTGCGTTTGATGCTACAAAAGCGACGGCCAAAGCAACTGTCTGAGGCATTACACACTCCACATTTTCAGGGTTGGTGCACACACGCCCTCAAAGCCCACATCCCAATGGACCTGCCATCTGGAGCCATCCCAGATAGCGCCCCACTGGCGCAATGGATTATGGGCGCTGCCAATTACACCTATTGTGCCGACCTGTTTTATCGGAGTTTCGCTCAATCCTGCGACAACAGCGCAGCCCCCGACAAGTCCCAAAGCCCCTCCTGATGTCACCAGGAGCTGTTCCATTTGCACCCGGCAGGAATAGCTGCCACGCAGAGCGACCGCCCCGTCCCTGTATCCGTTGGCACAGGCCCAGTCAGCCAGAACCAGACAGCAGTCAGAGGATCCGTACACAAACGGCAAGCAGCTTTGGCCTGCCAACCAGCTTTGCAGCCTGTCTAAAATCGTGGCCATGTTATGGTTTGTCCCGCCATTAACGTAATGCGCTGACAAAACCTGTCAGCCGGGAGATCGGGGTTTTGCTGAAGCGAAAACGCCTGCTGATCTGCATCCGACAACACGGCGTTGCGGCGTGATTTACGGGTATGAAAGGCATTGGCAACGCTCAGCATCACCTGATGTTTGACGTAAGGCTGAGCCGTATCTGAAATTGCTGCACGGGAAAAATTAATATCCACGACCTCTCCGGTAAACTTCACCACCGGGTCTGTATCAAGCGGATTGAAATCGGCATTACACGCCTGAAGCAGAATTTGAACAGGAGAGCCAATAATATCGCTTTCCTGTGTTTCCTCATAAGCGGCATCCGCGATCTCCTGTGGAATCCCCGACAGTCCTATATTCAAACGACTGGCCTCACCGGAAAACGCATATTCGATATTGGTGATGGCACCTTCCGGCAACTGACCGAAACCGCGCCAGCAGTTCCCCTCTTTGTCAAGGTGAGTACCAGAGCCGAAGAAAAGTCGCACAGTTCCCTCGGGAAAACCCATGCGTAAAAGTATTCTTACTTTACGTGCGCTCATTGGCCCGCGACCTCATCCCAAAAATCAACAGCCTCGACAAAGTTCAGCGTGGTTTTTGTTGTTGGCGAAAACCCTTGTGCCAGATCCATTTCATTATCGCTTGCAAGATGCATAAGGCAGGTAGGTTCACTCACATTCAAAACAGCCCCGGCTGGAATATGCGCCCGCACCGCCGGAAAGACTGGGATCTGGACCACATTGCCGCTCTGCTTAATGAGCGGTCCGGTTTCATAAAGAGCATGGAAATAGCTGAACTTGATGCCGGACAGGTTCAGGCCCTTCTTCAGTGTGCACAGTTTCAATACGGTTGAGCCGATCTGCGCCGGCTCATCCATACGCAGCAACGCCGGTTGCCCCTTGTATGAAGACCCGTCTGAGAACGTTGATCCATCAGAGTACCCTGCAAAACAGCGTTGAGACTTTGCCAGCTTTTGCAAGCGAGAGCCTGCATGATAAGCTGGAACAACCACAAGGCCCGATCTTCCCTGAAGCGCGACCCGGATCGCATTCCATGTTTCTTCATGCTTAAGGTCAGTGGACATCACAATAATATTGGATAGTCTCGCCTGCCAGAAACCCAGATCGGTTTGCGTTGTCAGCTCCAGACCGCCAAGTGTGCGCCCGCCTGAGCGGTTGAACGGCCTTGAGAAAAACGCAGGTTTATCCTATGTTCTGAACAACTGGTAGGGCCAGTGAACCAGTTTGCTCATCTCCAGTCGCCGCCCCTGTTTTGATTGTGAGAATCAATATTGCCGATCACCTGTCCACCCGCTTGCTCAGTCGAGGTGGCTATGAGGCCGGGAGCTGCCTGCTTGACTACATTCACAGCAACGTTCCCTGAAATTTCGGTCATTTTTTCATCAAAATATGAGTTGCTATGCAAAAACACATATAACTCGGCAGGCTTGCTCTGATTTTGTGCTCGCGGCACCGAAGCCTGTGCAGGCAATGTAGGGACATGCCCGCCAACATAACCGCCAGCTGAAAAACCTTTTGCCGTTTTATGCAGTGCCGCCAGACTGGATACGCCGATTTTTTTAGTGGCCTCTTTGGAAAAGACATACTCCCCGCCATGCACAACACCCTTTGGCTGGAATTTACCGCCATCACCTGTATAGCCGCCCTCCGAAAACCCGAGGAGCCTGGTTACGGCCCCGAAAATACCAGCTCCCTGTGACCCGGCAGTTCCACCGCCAAACACACCTGAGAGCGGTCCGGAGCCGAATGCTGCTGCCTGAATGGCCGCATCTGCCATGGATTTTAAAAACGTATCCAGCGCGGAATTTCCGGTCTTAATCTGACTGGTGATCAGGTCAAACTGGTTTGATACCTGCTGTCCCATGAAGGATGCCAGTTCAGCAGCTTTCGATTGCTTTTGTGCCAGATCATCATTGGCAGCAACAAGCGCTGTAATCTCGGCCTGCTGTTCTGCTGTTGCAGATGTACCTGCACTGATTAATTCATTTTGAATACGGCGCTGAGTATCATTCATGGTCATCTGCTGACCTTCAAGCCTCAAAGCCTCAATGACAGCTGCCACCTTATCGGACTGCTTTTGCGCAGCTGTTGCGGTTTTGGTGCGGGCCGCGCTTTCTGCCTGCATAGCAAAGGCACGTTTTGTTGTTTCGACAATGCGCTTGCCATCATCACTGTCAGCACTCACCCCGGCGCTGCTCAGGTTCGTATCGATCACCCGTTGCAAGGGTGTTTTCTGTGCCTGCTCAATGATTTTCTTTTGACTTGAAAGGACACTGGTAACCCGTTCATTCGCAGCCAGCTCTTTGGCTTGCAGCCCTTTGGAATAGGCGTCAAAGGCATCAACACTTTGCCGATCGATCTTTCGCAAAATCTCCTTGCGCTTTGTGAGCAGATCGTTGAGAACCTTCTCTTGCTCCTCTGCCGGGTTAACCCATGGTGCTGTGTGTGGATTGTTGTTGTATGCCCCAATCACTTCTCGCGAGTGTGCAATCTTATTGTTGGCACTTTCCAGCTGACCCGGGAGCGTTGCTTTTTGATTAACTTCATCGACAGCCCCGGCAATTCCCCGGATTGCATCTTTAAGACCCGTGGCGGCGACAACCTGCTTTCCCCAACGCTCAAGCAAAATGCCTGTTGCCTCAGCCAGCCCGTCATAGGCACCGGCCAATCCACCCCCGGCAGCAGTCCCCGCGCCGCCAACCTGCTTTTCAACGGCATCAAGAATCGCGTTCTGCGCCTGTGCAACCTCCCCGGTGGCTACAAAATTATTGATCATTTCCTTTTGTGCCTGAGTGAAGGAAACACCGACACGCTTCAGGGCGGACAATCCCGTGGCAGGATCTTCAAGCGCCTTGCCCAACTGGACGGCAGAGCTGGACAAGTTCCCGAACCCAACCGCTGCCAGATCCTGACTGAGCTTGATGGTGCGTTCAAACGTATCGCCTGCGACAGATCTGAAGGTCAGCAATTGCGCAATGGCATCACGCACACCGCTGGTTGAGGCCAGCGTATCCATACCAACAACCTGCGCCAGCTTCTCAAGCTCAGCACTGGTACGGCCGGCAGACCCGTCCGTTGCTTTCAAGACGGCAGAAAGGCGCAGTTGCTGGGTCTCGAACGCCTCAAACGCCTTGACCGATTTAAATGCTCCAGCCCCAGCCGCTGCAAACGTGACGGCAGCTACAGCCAGAACAGGATTGACGGCACCAACAGCCCCGGCGATTGCACTAAAACGCCCTGCCACACCACCAAGCGGACCTTCCAGAACAGCAACAGACCGCCCAGCTTGCGAAAAGGTTTTACTCACCTTTCCAACCGCTGCACCGGACCCTTTTACAGAGCGGTTGAACTTCCTCACATTGTTGTCGTTGAAAGCTTTTTTCTGCGCCCGTTTTACTTGATCGAGCGCACGCAAAACGCTCTTGTTCTGCGCTTCATACAGTAGAACGAGCTTTTCAGTGTTATCCGCCATAACGCTTTATCAGGTCTTTCAGTTCGCTTTTTTCAGATTTTGAAAAAGAGGTGTCGCCGACATCACAGCCATTGGCCCGCAGCCAGCCTTTAATGGCCGCATTGATCTCCGCGGTTGAGGCCCGCCAGAACACATCCGGAGGCCAGCCCAGCACCCCCATCCACTCCATATAATGCGTTAACCCGAAGCCGACTTGCTCCGGGCCACTGCGTTTCCCTCACGCTCCTGTGCCTCTTCCTGATCGCCATCCTGTGCAGGGTCATCAATTCGGAACAGGCACAGGATAAGCTCGGCTGAAAGTTCAGCTACCCCGTCAATCCCAACCTTGTCCTCAAACGCAGCACTGGCATCACCTTCCACGACAAGTGCTTCAAAGCAGGTTCGGACTACTGAGAGCCTGACTATTTGCAGCCCGTGTAAAAGCTCCTGGATCGACAGCTTGCTTTCCGTCTCAATGCAGTCAAGCGCCTGCATGGTAGGACACAGGATGTAATCGCGCCCATCTAGCTTGCAGGCCCGCTCACCGCGAGCTTTTATAGGTGCTCTCATGCGCCCTCCTCCCACTCACTTGTAATGTCTCCCGACATTGTAAGGTCGATGGAAAACTCCATATCCCCTGCAGCCGGACCACTGATATCAAGGGATGTAATCAGCACCGTTCCGGTAAATGTTGCCAGATATGGCACTATGATCTGAGCGTTTGCCGCTGACTGCTCAACAGCAAGGCGGGCAATGCGATTATACCAGGGCTTTGACACCGCAAAACCGCTGCCACTGACGGATATTGTGCGCAGGCCATAGCCACCGGAATAACTCAGCGGTGCAGACGGGTCGTCGTAATTTGGTAAGCTGCGATCAACAGTCTCGTTGTTGATGGTAAAGTTTTTGTCTTTGATACCACAGGCAGTTTCAAAGACTTCCGGGTCATTAGCATCGCCCAGTCGCAGCATCAGCAATTTACCATTGGCTTTTTCATCATCAGCCATCAGCATTCTCCAGGGTTCGGGTGAGAATTTGAACGGTGACCACGCCGTGGCGAGTGTTCCCGTCCGGGTCATTTAAAATGCGCGTTGCCCCAATGCGCGATAAGCAAGTCTCCAGTCCGTCAATGGACGGGTATTGGCGATGTAAACGATCATAGACCTCACCCATAATCATCTTCACCTCGCGCTGGCCCTTTGCTCGTGACCAGATATGCAGGTCGATACTGTGAGTTCCTCCGGGGGCGTAATCAGCATCATCGGCAACAAAGTCAGAATCCGCGATCTCAACATAGGGAAAGTCTGGCTGGTTCAAGTTGCCATCCCGGCTCACATGGCAGGCATGATCAATCACTTGCACCACACCCTCAATGGCGGGCATTGTGAGTTGTTCAAACACCCACTTTTGCAATGGCTCAGCAAAGCGCATCATTTTCGCGTAACCCTTTTAACGGATTGAGAAAGTACACGGCGCATCCGGCGGATATGACGGGGTTTTAAAAGACGGTAAGCGGGGAAAATAAACGGCTGTGCCCTGGCCTTTCCGGTTCCAAATTCGGTAAACGTCCAGCGCCACAGCGCATAAATGCCCCATGAACCTGTCGCTGACACAGACCGGGTTTGTGTGACCAGATTGCCCTTACTGTATTTATTGTCTTTAAACGTGGCCTGACCACCTGTCTGCTTACGTGCGGTGATACTGCCTGCAAGATCACCCTGATCTTTGGGTGCAAGCTGCTTTGCCAGATCAACAAATTCATCACTTGATTTTTTGAGAGCTTTATCCATTGCTGCGTTAAGTTCCGTATCAAGTCGCAGCAACCTCTTCATACTCTCATCAATCTGACGGGTTTTAATTTTGACGCCATCCCCCATCACACAGCCACCCCGCGCTCAAGTAGCAATTCAAGGCGGCGCTTGCGCCGTTCCGGGTCATGGATAGAGCGGATGTTGTAGATCTCACCATCAATCACAGCCATATCAGACTCACGAAGATCAGCTGCAGCGTGCGAGTACCGGATAGAAAGAATGCCAGTTGCAGAAGCCTCAATCTGTCCCGCTCTCACCACTTCTTTGCCTTTGGACATTTGCAGCTCGCCGACGGTCTTAAAGACAGGCTCCCAGGTGCAAATGTCTCCCCCGGCTCCATCTGGCACACAGACCCGGCGCTCAAACGTAACCCTGTCTCTTAGATTTCCCGCTCGCATGAGAGCTGCCTTTCTCGACTTTCACCTACCCGACGAAGCGCAGGTAAGGCTCAAGCATGAACTTTGAGGAGCGAGGAACTGAGATCGCGACGCTGCCGATCACCACGTCTTCGCGGGTGTTGTACATGTGACCGACCATCATTTTAATCGCCGACCTGATTGCTGCCGGGACATCTTCTGGTTGATCGCCAAATCCAGTGACGTACGCGACCTTCACCGGATATCTTTTAGCTCGGCTCAGTCCGGGAGGGGCAAAGCTTTTTGCAAGGTACAGCTCAGCCCCGTTAACGCTCTCATCTAACTCAAGAACAGATGAGTCCACCTGCTTTGAAACACCATCCTCACCCACGTAGGAAATCACAGCACCGGAAACATCTGGAAACCAAAGTTTGAAAGGCGAAGTTCCCGGCCAGCAACAAAAACTTTGCTCCCATGTCTGGTTTATGAGACAGCGCTTGAGTTCCCCGCGATACCCTTCCAGACGGGAAACAGCAGCTTTCACACAGGCCTCAATAAGATCGTCATCATCATCAAAGTCCACGGCCAGATGTGCTTTGATAGCACTCATACTGACAGGCAGCGTGGATGGCGCGATTTTCAGTTTTGGAATTGAAGTGCTTTCCATATCAGATACTCAATCAGGACTGGAGTCATTAGCCTGCACCTCTCGGGACTCTTCCACCACGTCTGCTGGCTCGCCTGCGCCTTCATTTGCAGGCCCGGTCAGATCGAGATACTGGATATTCTGCGCCCGCACCCGCCTTGTAGTCAGACGCTTCAAAGGCGCATCATCGCCTTCCATCAGCGGTTTGGTGACCTTTCGGGTTTTGTCGTCTTTTTCATTGACCTTGTAGACACAACCAAACCGGAAGGTACCAAGAATAGTGTGGCGGGTTGAGTTCACTTTGACGTACATGCTTCTCTCCTGAAAAAGGCTCTGCAACCAAAGGATCGCAGAGCCAGTTGGTGGCCTCAGCTATTGGAAGTTAAGCGAAGATGAAGTCACCCTTTACTGTGGCAGCAGCACGTTTAATCGCCAGAGCAACCCGTTTACGACCTTTCATGGTCAGCATGTCCTCAATGAAGTTGGTGTCGTGTTCAGAGGAAATGAGCACTTCGGTTTCCTGACGATCATAGTAGGTTGCCGCCATCGCCAGATCACCAGTCAGCCATTCACCCGCTGACATGGTATTGGATTCCACCACATCCTTGCCCCAGAGCTTTGGTGTGGACATGGAATTTACATTGGCGAAGATGTACCGGTCCTGATTGTCTTTCAGCAGATCAATTGCTGCCCAGTCAGTCGGATTCATGACAAAAGAGGTTGCAACATAATCCGCCAGAGCGACCTGCAAAATGGCAAGGCGCAGACGATCAATCCGGGTGTCATTGGGTAGACCATCGGCAGCAACAAACGCCACGGCCTCAGTCAAAAGCCCTTTCAGATTTTCACCCTGCCCATCACCAGCAAGGATCTGCTTTTCTTCTTCCAGATCCAGACCATAACGAAGCTCGGAATCTATTTCCGTTTGCAGGAAATCGGCATCTGCCAGAGCTTCCTCGGTGATGTTGGTATGATGCGCAATCTTTTTGACTTCAGAAGTGGCCTTCTCCCAACCAAAGCTGGATTCGGGCATTGCGACACCTTCTGCAACCATCGCCGCTTTATTGTCACGCACTGTCTGCTTGCGGTACTTCACCAGATCAGAACTGGTTTTGCCCTTGGTCAGCAGATCACGAATAAGCAGGCGACGCCGTGGCATGCGGATCGGATCACGTTCTTCTTCATGGTAGATCAGACCACCAGCAGAACCAGTCGCAGTGGTGATCGCATTGGAGACGGTAATGCGCAGATTGCCCCGTGCCCCGCCTTCTGCAAACGCCTTGATCCGTTCATCTTCTGCCACAAATGCCTGACCAAGTGTCATCACCGGAGCAGGCCCACCGCCACCGATCCCCTCTGCCACCTGCTGCGAGATTTCCAGCGTCTGGCTCTTGATGCCTTCCAGCGAGTTCTTCAACTCATCAATGGTCTTATTCAAAGCCGTCTGCTCATTCAGAAGCTTATCGGCTTTATCTTTGGTTTCCTGCGAAACCTCACCAGATTTTTTAGCCTGTTTAAGCGCATCTTCCGCCGTAGATTTCACTTTGTCAGTAACTTCATCCAGCTTTTGATTGACCTTTTCCAGCAGCGCTTCAGTGCTCATAGTGTCATTGCGCACCGACCCGACAACAGCATCAGGACGTGCAGCAGCGAGTGCCGCCAGGCAAATGGCGGGCATGAGTGATTTCGTTCTCATGAAAGTTCTCCGATTTAGATGGAATTCAATTTATCAAGGAGGCCTTGCACTCCTGAATGAACGGCAGCGCCAGACGTGCCGTTTGGAGCAGCGCCGGACGTGCCCCCTTTCAAAGCCGCACACAGTGAGCGACGTTTCGATTTTGGTACATTGAGACGAGCAAGGAGGATATCAAGCTCTTTTTGCGCCGCATTTGGTGAGGGCTTATCAGAAGCCTGGCTAGGAGCCTGCTCAACATCATCACCTGGAAGAAGTGCATCTGCAAAGCCTTGCTCAACAGCACTCTCACCATTGATCCAGGTCTCTTTGTCAAGCTGATTACTTAGCTCTTTTTCCGAGATTTTGGTGCGTGCGTGATAGATGCTGATCGCAGCGTCGTCAAACGGCTTGAGCCAGTCGGCAACCTCAAGGAACGCATGGCGGTCACCGCATGCGCAAACCCATGTGTTATGGATCATCAGGAAAGCTGCTCGCCCGATCTGAACTTCATCTGCCGCCATCGCAATGACAGAAGCTGCCGATGCTGCCAACCCCAGCACCTTCACAGTTACCCTGGCCTTGTGCTCGCGCAGCAGATTGTAGATCGCCAGACCTTCGAAGAAATCACCACCGGGAGAGTTGATCGAGACGACCACATCCTTCTCGCCAATTTTGCGCAGCGCCGCTGAAATTCGCCTTGCAGTCACCCCGTCATACATCCAGCTTTCGCCAATCGGATCGAGGATGGAAATGGTGTTTTCGCCATCCTTACCAGTTGCTGCCTTGATATCGGGGTTCCAGCGCTGCCGCACACTTTCAGCAATCGCACTTTGAAGACCTTTCCCAGCCAACACCGGGACATTTGGCAAATTGCGGATACTCATTTGTCTTCCTTTCCGAGCAAATCAACCAGTCCCATTGAGGTTTGAACCACCAGCTCATCACTGTTGCCGCCGCGCCGTGGCAGATTGAGCTTGTCGCGCCCTTCATCACCAGAAATAAAGCCGCCCATGCGCAGCTTGAGCAGGAAGTCGCCTTTGGCCTTGCTGTCCATTTGCAGCATGGCTTCACGTTTATATTCCACATACCAACGCCCGCGTTTTTCAACCGGAATAAGATCCTTGCGGATACGTGCCTCAATTTTCACCAGAAGCGGATTGATGCCAGTGGTCAGCCACGACAACATGATGGCTTCAACACCGCTGCCCCACATGGTCTGGCCTTCAGATGAATGTCCGATCACAATTGGAGGAACCCCGAACCACCTGCAAACGTCTTCAACGTTGAATCGGCGCGTCTCTAAAAGTTGTGCATCCTCAGGATTCATTTGCAGCTGCTGGTATGTAAGCCCACTTTCCAGTGTGATGACTTTGCCAGCCCGCCGCGAGCCGGTAAACTTGTCAATTATTGTTTCAAGCTGGCCGCGTTGTTCAGTGCTCAGAACCTTATCAGTAGATAAGACACCCGATGCCATCATGGAGTTTGAAAAAAAACTGCCGGCTGTCTCATCTGCTGCAAGGGCTGCACCAATGGAGTTCGCCCCATACTTGATGGCTGACATGCCAATCCCATCACCGCCGCTAAATCCGCGCAGATGAAACACCTTATCATCGGGTAATTCACTTGACTTGCCCCGGTCATAGACCCGATAGCTCAAGCTGCCCTCACTTGTGCGCACCGACTGCACATTGAGCAAAGGCCGAAGACCCACCAGACGGTTGCCGATATAAAGCCGTTCCGCATACCCATTGCCCTTCAGCACCATCTGCGCAGCCATCGCTTCCCAGAACTCAACCGCCGTTTGTTCCCTGTTCGGACTGGTTGTCAGGATTTCGCTCAGCTCGTTTTCTACCCGTGTGCGGCTGCTGTCTTTGTCCTTTTCAAACAGATTCAGTGGCAGCGTTGAAAGCACCTGAGAAGTTTTGCGAACACAATCCCAGACAGCAGAAAACGCCAGAGCAGAGGACGCATTAACGGCTTTACCAGCCGCAGAAGAGTGGCCACCCCCAGTCCATGCATCTCCGCCATTTAGATTGATCCATCCTGACTCACCTGACCGCAGTTCCTGCCTGATACCGCGAGCTGCTGCCTTTAAAAATCTGATCATATCGCCATCACCGGATTATTGAGGAAATCATCCAGGCCACCGCCTTCTGACACAGGGTGGCGGCTCATGAGATCAAACGCGTTAAATGCTGCTGTAAGCGGGTCAATCTTCATTGAGCCGGCGGCTTGCTTGGTCACATAATCGGCATTGCCGCGTTTTTCGGTTTTGGCGTTTGACACACACCAGGCCATCAACCGGGAACCGCCATGAACTAATGATTTATCTGCCAGCTTTCGTGCCATGCCTTTGGTCACACCGGAAAGCTTATAGCCTTGTGGCACACCAACGATCTGCTCTGGCTTGACCCCACGCTCAATCAATTCATCAATGATTGTAGCAACTCCAACTGTGTCTAACCCGATTGCGTTCTCTTTGGGAAACTGGCCTCGGTCCAGAACTTGCTCAATGTAGTCGGCAACAATCAGAGCATCGTCTTCCGCATTATCGCAGATGAAAAGATCGCCATCTTTCTCAAAGTCTCGAAGAGATGTTGCAATCTGCTTGCGTTTTTCCAGCGCACTCTTATGGCAACACCCACAAGCCCAGAGCAGCCATCTTCTTTTTCCCGTGTTGCTCTCTTTTTCGCGTCCAATAAAGCAAAGCCCCAGAAGGTCATCCAGTCCGCCGCCATCAACTCCGGCAGTCACAACCTCACAGCGATCCAGAAACTCTTCAAATTCACGGATGACAGTAAACTCAGCAGCCTGCCAATGATCAGCCCCAGCCCACCGATCCCTGCGCAGGCTCATGCCAATTGGCACATTCAGGTGTTTGGCAAGAAAACTCTGCTTATCTTCTTCCCCCGTTCCATCCATGGCCTCGCGAAGCTTGGATTCCAGCCAGCTCTGACGAACAGAACGTCCAAGATTGGGGTTGGTGATGTAATAGTTTTCCGGCTTCAGATAGTCCTTATTCTTGAGCATCGCTTTTGGGAATTCGTAGAGAACTCCCATCCGCTCAGGATCGTGAATTTTCCCATCGCGCAAGTCCCGGTAATATTCAAGTTTGCTCTTCCATACCCCTGCTGGCGGCTCATCGGAATGCGTGGTCAGATAAACAACGAACCCTTCCGGACGGGCAATCAATCCGCCAGTGGCTTCCTGCAACATGGCCGCAGCCTTTGGTCTTTTGCCGAACAACCACAGTTCATCAACCAAAACAAAACCAGCTTTAGTGCCAGATAACACGTCGCTGTCAGCAGCTACGATTTTAAGGTTCGAGTTTGTGGTCTCATGCTTAATTGATCTCTTGTGCGAAATCACCGTCAGGATTTTTTTTAGCTCTGGATCGTAGTTCACCATTGCCGCAGCAGGATTAAAGCAGTTGTTGGCCACCTCAATGGTAGGTGCCAACAACAAAAGCTCATTGAGGTGACGCCAGTTGCGAATGAGCGCCGTCACCATAATCCCTGCTGCAATAGTGGACTTGGCGTTTTTCTTTGAAATCAGAAGCAGGAACTCACTGATCAAACGCTGCCCATGTTCCGCGTCATAGGCTCCAAAGATCGCACCAACAAAATCAAACACCCACTGATCACAGCACTCACCAAATGTTGGCATGCCCGGAACATCAACCACCTTGAGCGACTTGAAGACGTTCAAAGCCGCCTCTGCTTCCTGTAAGAACAACGGATCAAAGGGAATGAGAGATTTCCCTTGAGCAATCCGTTTCTCCCAATCCACGCAGGCGGTTGACCAATGGTGAGCTTTCATAAAAATTTTTCCTAGTTGATCAGCTGAGGAGCCTGAGGAGGTGCATACTTCCCGTCATAGGTTTCTGCTGTTTTCCTGCGCTCTTCTTTTTTGCCGAGCGCCTTTTGGGAGGCAGCAGGAACACTTGGTCCTCGATTGGCAATCGCTTCTGCAAGCTTGGCACGATCAGAACTTTCAAGCCGCGAGAAGATTTCTTTGATCGCTGACACTTTCCCGGCTTCAGCCATATCCATAAGCTTGCCCAGAAGCTTGGCCTCAACCCTCGCCCGAGCATCATCCCTAACCTTGAGCTGACGAAAATAATTCTTGCGTAAAGTGGGAGCCGTGATCCCTAAAGCTGCAGCGATTTCATCCTGAGTTTTCCCGAAAGCCAG
>CANNAV010000070.1 GCA_947502585.1 uncultured Pseudovibrio sp. | reverse complement strand
TAACAAACAAGGCGGGTCATTTTTAAATGCAAATTATCCCGCCAGGTGGGTCAATTTTGCATGCTGATCAACAATCGCGAAAACCATTCGAACTTTGCCCACTGGTTGGAAAACAACATCCCCGAGGGACTTGCCGTCTTCACACTGCCCGACGCCCACCGCAAACGCATGCGCACATCAAACGGTATCGAACGGCCAATCCAGCAGGAGCTGAAACGACGCACCTCAAAGGTCAGGGTTTTTCCAAACGTCGACGCTCTGGAACGCCTCTCAACTGCAGTCCTCGTCGAAATCGACGAAAAATGGGAAACAGAAACCAAGGCATATATCAAATGGGAAAGCACAGATGAATAAAGCCGCCACGGCAATTTCCAGACATCAGGTTGCGTAATCGTCTCTGACGATCATAAGGGCATGGGGGCTGCTTTGAAGCGCTCGTTTCAAGGTGTGATCTGGCAACGTTGCCAGGTCCATTTGATGCGCAATATCCTCTCTTTTACCCCCGCCCGTCACAAGCAGGCTATGGCACAGGGGCTCAAGCGGATCTTTGGGGCAGATGACGCGGCTGATGCGCGTAAAAAAGCATCTGAACTGGCGGGGGAAATGGAGGGCAAGGCGGAGCGTGCCCTAAGGTGTCTGGAAGAGGGGCTGGAAGATGCGCTGGCGGTCTACGTACTGCCAGCCAGATATCGCAAACGCCTGCGAACATCTAACATGCAGGAGCGGCTCATTGAGGAGGTCAGGAGGCGGGAACGTGTTATTCGCATTTTTCCAAATGAAGCCTCGGCCCTACGCCTCATGGGAGCCCTGCTGGCTGAAATCCATGAGGACTGGCAGGCCCGAAAATACTTCGATATGGACGAATTTCATGAGTGGATTGCGCTACGACAAGAGGAGAAAAAAGACAAAAACATCATCCAGATCTGATCAACCCGCCAAACCTGAAATCAGAATTTACAGCAGACCTGGGACTTGACCTTCTTGCAATGCTATCAGCCACCTTCTCAGTTGGCATTGAGTACGGCTACGCTGGACTGACAACCAATCCGGTGAAGGGCATAGCCCGCAAGCATAAGAACTCAGAGGAAGCAAATAGGAATTGGGAGCGGCACCAGTTTGAGGCAGTGTTTAATATCACTCCCCAGCACCTCAGGCCCGTTCTAGCACTGGCAAGGTGGACAGGAGCAAGAGGGCAAGACATTGCTACTCTGAGATGGAGCAACCTTCACGGCTCGCAGGCAGAGGGATTCCACATCAGTTACACAGCCATGAAAACAAGGTGGGCTGTTTCATTTACGTCCTCCCCTCGTTGCTGGAAGTGTTGAATGCAGAAAGCAAGTCAACACTTACGATCTGCAAAAACTCTCTTGGAAAGCCCTACCCATCAGAAAACGCTATGCGCAAAGCCTGGCAGGACTTCAAAGCAAGGCCAGCCTTCAAGGAAGTATGCCCAACCGGTGCAGATTTAACTCTGCATGGATTGCGCGTCACCTATGGCAGCGACCTAAAAGACAAAGGCTTTTCTGACGAAGAAGTCGCGCAAGCCATCGGGGATAAATCAACAGCGATGGGCAAGCATAATGGAAGAGGGAAAAAGCAGAGAAATTCGCTGATCACGTACGCAATACACTCACTTAAAGAACGGCTTATGAACAGATTTTGCCTAACACTTCGGATAAAGTTGCCTAACAAGCTTGACTATCACGCTCAAATGTCAGAGAAGCCGTTTCACACCATGAAGTTGGCCTCTTGGCGGAGTGGTGACGCAGCGGATTGCAAATCCGTGTACGCCGGTTCGATTCCGGCAGAGGCCTCCACTTTTCTCCAATGAAATCAATAACTTATTTAAAGTGCAAATTACAGTAAGTTTGATATTGTGTCTGATTTTGCGCCTAGTACTTTCCACTGTGACTCAGGCGCAAAAGACACTTTTGGGCTGATTTGAGTCTCCCTCTCATTAAAAAAGACTGGTTACGCCTTGGGTCTGGTTCAGATTTTCCACAACCTGAGCCGCCTTTCGTGCAGTTTCGGTTGGGACCATGCTAGCGTACTTTTGAGTGGTCTTTACATCGCTATGACCAAGCATCTGTTGGACTTCAACGATGTTCACCTGACGCGACTGAAGAAGGCGAGTAGCGAACGTATCCCGCAACGTGTACATGGTTGCCCGGCATCCGTACCGCTCCACCTTTTCAGGTGAGTTTGCACCTATATCATCAAGGGCCTTACCGATAGCGGTGCAGCGTGACATATGTGGCTTCTTTGCTTTAGGGCTTCGCGCTGGGAAGACGTAAGGATTAGCACCATCACGCTCAAAGCGTACTTTCAAGAGCGCATGTAAACGCGATGAAATCAATAGGGCCATGTTCTGGTCTACCTTATGACGCAGCCCTCTTAGCTCACTCTTTTCCAAGTCGATATCCGCCCACAAGAGCGTATAGATTTCACCCGGACGCATCCCAGTATCCATCATCACCAACACCAAGGCCAAAGCATCTTCAGCTTCCAGCACGAAGCGAGAATCGCTGCCCATAACTTCACTACCGTGGCGTTTGAAATCCCGCTCCCTGCTCTTCTTACGATCCACATACCGCTTCTCAAGATGCGCTACCAACTGGTTCATTTCATCAGCTGTGAGCGCCCTAGATTTTTTCTTACGCTTCAAACGCTTGTCTTCACGCTCAGTAGGCCATTCAATTGCAGGAACCTGCACCACCTTTTTCAGATGTTTGATCGCGGACCTGAGGATGTTCAACTCGTTCCATATGGTGTTAGCTGCACGTCCTTGAGCTTTCCTGCCTGTAATGTACTGATCAATTATATCCACCGTCAGCATATGGAAAGGCATGTCAGGATTAAACGTAGGCCGGTTAGGGTCCTTAGGGTCTTTGCGGAACATCCCTTCCATTCGGCTTTGATCACGCTTCAGGTTCTCTTCGGACATATCTACCATTCGACCTAGATACATCTCACAAGCCTTTTTAAGAGATATTGGAGGCTTCTCTCCTAGCTTGGTCCCTCGGACAATCTCTTGCTTCCTTCGCTCCTCCACCTTCAGAGCATCCGCTTTCCGGGAGCACTTTGTACTCTCCCTAATGGACACACCATTGATAACAAATTTCATCTGGTAGAACTTGCTACCGGGACGCTTAAAAACAGTCATTCCTATATTATCCGTTGTTCATTATTGGAGTTGGGCTAAAGCATTCTGCTACTTGCATCAGCCCCTCAAAGGTCTTCCCTTGCCAGATTATCTCCCCTTTAAAATTTACCATGGTGTAAGTGCCTTGGTGTTTACAAACTGTAGTGATTGCTGCTCCGTCCAAGGATATCCATCCAACAGCACACAAGCCGATCTTTTCTTCATGGTCCACGATGAATTCAACCTCGGTGAAACCGATGTTTCGAGTAGGGGACAGCTTATGTTCGGAAGCAGCAACTACACCTCTAACGGGCTGCATCTCCGTTTCGGTCCACTCATAAGCGAGCTGTTCTCGCCGCTCGGATAGTGACACCACATTGGAGCTTTTCGCACTCTCATTGTTCATTTTTCCATTCCTATCTTAGAGGTCCTTGTGAACCCCAAAAATCGCCTTGAACATGGCGGGGTCGTAGAAGTTTAGAAGCATCTTTGCGAAGTCTCTTCGGTCTTGTCCCAAAGCCTTAGCCCAAATCTCTACAGATTCAGGAGGCACCCGGTTAGCACCTGTCTCTACAGCGGAGATAAAGCTGAAATATTCAATCCCTACAGCCTTCGCCAGTTCTGCCTGAGTAAGTCCCTGCCGCTTGCGCAGCATTTTGATGTAGTCTCCTGCTCTTTTTCGATTAAGTTTTGCATCCTCCAAAGATTGACGTTTTTTGTCCGACATGTGTCGCATCTCCTAGTTTACTCTGAATGAAATAGTGCCAAATAGATTCGTGCAACCAGTACCACACACACACTAACCAAGCTACGCCATCCATAACATGTAAACTCACTGTTACCTCTTCTGTTGGTTGATAGATGTTCTAAATCGCGTGCCTATTGATCTAGGGTGAATAGTAAAGAGAACCTAAGGTGGACTGGGGGTGCCCCCTACTAAGATAAAAACCTTAGCAATTCCAATCAATTACAGAGCGTACAAAGTCCAAATTACCATGACAAGAGGGGTGGTATATGAAAGCCTGAAAGCTATGCTTTTGATTACCCCAAAGGCAATTGTAGAAGTCAGATTGCGTCAGTGCTTGATTTTAAACGTTTTTTCCCACTCAACTGTCTACCTTGATGAAGGGGGTTAGCCTCCTTACTTAAGGTTTAGTCCCTATACTATCCCTTTGTATAATATCAATTTAGTAACTGAATCTAAGTATTATATAGTAAGGACTATCCCGTTGAGTTCTCATTTCGTTCTTCTTTTGATTCCCTTTTGATTCTTTTTTTACAGTGACTTACGATACTTTTGGGCGTGTCCAGAATAGTCATGCAGCGGTAGTGAAAGACGATAATTCATGTAATTTCGTTTCCCTTCCGAGACGTTCCAAATGAGGTGACCAAGAGGCACCTTCTCAGGGGTGCCCAAAGGACAACTCACTCAGTACAAAAGCTCCGAAGCGTATCCGTTTAAATACTCACCGCGCACTACCGCCAGTAGTTCCCTAAAGTCATAAAACTCGAACTGATTACGGTGTTCCTTGATGTACTCAACACGATCTAACGCATCGTAACAGTTGGCCCATGTCTGGTTTGCGTCTTCTTGTTCGTACTCGGAAAATAGATCGTCTGAAATGACAGGGTGGTCGCCAAGAGCGTCCATTAAGTCGTTAGCTATATCAAGGGGTTCGTGACAGTCATCAGGGATTGCAATCCACTCCAACCAGCCGATAGCCCAATGCCCTTCTCTAACGACTGTACAGCGCTCCATATGTTTTCCTAGGGCTTGCTGCATTGCTTGGAAGTTTGCCCGTTCTAGGGCGTCGCTATCCCGTGTTAAGGCAACCCCAGCGCTATAGTATCCGTACCACTCAGCACCCACGTAGTTAGAAGGCAGTACCCACTTGTTAAGGTTTTCATACTCGGTCATTTTGTTCTTCCTTCAGTGTCTCGAATGAGTTCACAAAGGGGCACCACTTCAGCAATGCCCTAATGTTAACTCACTGTAGTTTCTAGACATCAAATACAGCGATGGTATCAGAACAAACTTTCATAACGTGGTAGTCCATCGCTAAATCACGAGCAAATGCGTCATAGTCAAAATAACGTACTACCGTGCTATCATCTAAATACTCACACAAGACGCAATCGTCTGCGAATTGTTCCGCATATTCATTGAAAGAGCTGTACATTCCTCTGAATGCATCCTCAAATTCTGTTACGCCGTGATTACCTGTTTCTTTGCACCACTGTTCATAAATCTCAGGCTCTATACCTTTACGTTCCAGTTCCCCACGTTCATCCATCATTTCAACTACAGTAGACAGACTAGTGTATTCCCCTATGTGGATGCCTTGCATGTCGTGAATTGCAAAGTCATTCCACTCCCCATCGCTATCAGGGTTTTTACCGATTAGCTTTCTGACTTCAATCTCAGCCCAAATTTCATCTTCCGTTACGTATGGTTCCAGAATGATCCAACCACCGCGTAACTCGCCGTTATTATATGCCGTAAGGTCAGCAACATAGATTGCAGTGTCGTGTTCACTAGGTAGAACGCTCATATCCATCTTCTGTATTCCTTTGGTTATTTGTCTGAGTTCATGAAGGGGTACTAATTCAGTAATACCCTAATGTTAACTCACTGTAGTTTTAGGTAAATTCTGTGTTTCTTCGTTATGTCTGCGTTGTTAAGGTGTGATATAAAGATACATCAAAATTACATTTTGTAATTATGTTTTTTTATCCGTGCGCAATAATCTTATATGTCATTGATAACGCTAGTGTCTATTCCTGTGTATAAAAATAAAAGGACACAATAATATAAATATATTCTATCAACTCTGTATCTAGTGAATTGGTAAGTTTTCACTTCTGTCTGCCTTCTGTGATCCCTTAAACGGTCTGCTAGTGGGTCTAGTGCTTGTCTGCTTCTGTGTTCCGTCCTCCTAGTCTGACTTCTGTCTGTCTTAGGTTATGTCTGGGATTGGCAAGAGGTGGAACCAAGGGAAGGACTAACAGCAAACCAAAGGGGAGCGAAAAAAGCAGGTTGCAAGGGTGTGCAAGAGTGAACTCACAGCGAAAACCAGCCCCAAAGCCACCCTAACGTCACTTTGGTGTGTCCGTGTGCTGTCTATATTACAATGGCAAGCGAGACTTAGGCTTGACCTTGAGTCAGTCCTGTCTGGTCTGTCTGTTTTTTTGTATCGGGATGTAATGAACCGGGAACAACCCGGCAATAGCAAAGGACGCAACGTTAGTTAGACTGAAACGGATTATCAATCCGTGTGTTAACTGCAATAACACTAACGAATTCAGCATGTTACTTCTGTTTTTTTCGTGGGTGTGCCCGAAAACGTGACCATAGTGCATATTCACGTTACGTAAAGACGCGCTATATCACGCGCCCTTGAGATAGAACTGAGAGATGGGTAACGCAAGGTCAGCACTCTCAGGCTCCCTTCGACTGCCGCTAGGAAGATTGTAGAGACAACTAACTTACGGCAAGACGCTGCTAGGCATTTTTGCGGACTAAGGCCAAAGACCAGCCATAGCCGCGAGGGGGGGGGGGGGGGGGGGGATTTTCCGCGCCGGGGGAGGGGCGAGGGGTACACACGAATTCCCGGACCAAAATACATCCCCAGTCCATCTCTAGTCTACCCCCAGTAAGACTCAAGGAACCTCACTGAGAGCTGTTTGTGTTGTCGGGTAGGGGTTCTTATGCAAAGAACAAGTAATACGTCCCAGCGACCATGAGGGCCACTTGGATCACGCCGACAATGCCAATGAAGTTCCTAAGCCATGCGTACTCAGTTGCCGTGCGCTCGGCTGCTGATGCCTTCTCGTAGGGCTTATTTGGGAACGAGTCCCTTATGTGTCCCATAGCATTACCAGTAGTTTCCTTTCGTCAAACTATAGTCCACCGTTGAGCGATAGCCTTGGGAGCCGAATTGGTACACCTCGGTATCAGGACGATGGGCTTTGAATCTACTCCCACCATTATCAATGGTCAACATAAAGTCATCCAGAAGTTCTTGAAGTTCTTGATCTTTATAGTTCTGAAGGTTCTGCTGAGCGTCCATCTCTAGGACCTTCACGAAGTAAGCTACGGCACCCGCTACGGCATCCAGACGGTCATCGTGATGTAGTGATCCACGCTCCCTTGTGATGTGGGTAAGCTGGTACATGAAGGTTTCATCACGAGCTACATCCTCATCAATGATAAGGCGGTGCTGGTTCATGACAGGTTCCATTGTATCAATGATACGCTGTTCCTTTTGACCCTTTGCCCACTCGGATTCTTCTACAGTACAGCCTCCGGGTTCACCATTCTTCCCGGGCCAGATACGGCTTAGGATAGGCATGAAGGCGCTGATCCAGACCTGACCTGCGTAGTTTGGCTCTACGAGGATACGGTTTACGTTCTGCTCACGAGCTACGGTAGCCACCTTGCGCATAGCCTCTTGGACATCACCAGCGTAGCCGCCCACCTTGGTCACATACATAGAACCATTGAGGACCTTGATTACAGCCCATGCGGTTTCGTCTGCACCACGTCCTGAAGGATCAACGAATAGGACAGAGCCTTCGTATGGTCGGTAGTCTTTATCAAGAAAGAGAGGGCCTAGTAGTACATCGCCCGTAAAGCCAACGTTGGCGATACCCTGAAGGACATTACGCTTATCACTGTCCACACCCCACTGGACAACCAAAGGTGCCTTGTGAGCGTTCAAAGGCATAACCACGAGGTCTTTCTGCTTAAGCGGATATCGTTCAGCATCAGACAGGGTTGTATCAAGCATGTACTGAAGGGCGAACCAAGAGCGTCCCTTACTCTCACGAGATAGCAAATCTTCGTCAGAGAAGCGGAGGGGGTCTGTAGGCTGACCCTCTTTACCCATGTCCATCAGCTCTTGGACGAACGGAGCAAGGATGTTGACCTTCTTACCGTCCTCATCACGGATAAGCTGATAGTTCTCTAAAGGGTGTGTCCGGGGTCCGGGGACTCGTGCTGGAATTGTGAAACAATTATAGCCGCGTTCGCGGACTAGCCTGTTGTAAATGGACTCTTCAGTTTGTGGAGTTCCAAGGAAGATAACGTCTGCTGCTGGACGCTGAGAAACTTCATCGAATGGAACCTTAATAGCCTCAAACTCGTTGATCTGACGCATAACGGTTTCACGCGCTGCTTCTGTCCGGGAGTTCTCCACGACTTCGATATCATCGGCTACAATCAGCGTTGCACGGTTGCCCGGAAGCTGACCTTTAATACCCACTGCTTTCACGGAAGGCTGCTGAGCGATAGAAGCGCCACGCACATCAAAGCGGTCAAAAGAATTTCTTTGTTCGTCTGTCGGTCGGATGCCAGCCAGTAGCGGCATAGTCATCATGATTGTTTTAACCTGGGACACGAACTCTTTAGCTTTCGTACCGGACGCTGACACAACCATGATCTTGGCATTAACCGGATCACGATAGAGACACCACAGGACGAACGCTGCGGTGATGTAGGATTTACCAATTCCTCGGAAGGCGCGGATCATATCTGTCCGCCCAACCTTGGGGTTATACGTTTCTACAAACCCGTGCTGAAGATAGTACGCAATCTGGTACTGTGCAGGGGTGGGATCAGGAAGACCTAGATGTTTCCATACAACGTACAAAAAATTACGAAAATCTTCCTTGAGGGGATCAAGCCTGTCCCGCTTCAACTGCAAAAGGCAGTGAACCTTCAAGTACGCCTTCAAGCAAACCAGCGGAGCTTTCAGGGGTAGGTAAATCTTCAGGAGGGTTATCTTTTACAAACTGACGCGCCACACTCAGTAGCCTAGGGTCGATGCCAACGGGGTTTCCGTCATCGTCTTTATCCGGGTTCTGGATAGCGTCAATCAGATGGTCAGCTAGGAGGTCCCTGAGCTGGTCACTCTTGTTAGCCATCTTTGCTTCTCTTTACTTCATAATAGATTTTCAAGGACATCAAAATGATGCCCAAGCTCGTTAGAACCAACGTTGCAATATCGTTGATACTTGCGAGTGGAGGCACCCAGAAGGACGAGGTAATCCCCGCCCCTGCTAGGCTATAAGTCGGCATGTCGTTCACTTCTTAACGAATTCCTTCACAGTCTTCTCAACTGACCGTCCTGCTGCCGGGACACCCCAAGCAATCATTAGGAGGGACCAAAAGTTCTGTGGGATTTCCTGCATAGCTTCAATGAGCATATCCAGAGTGCCTAGAAATGGAGCAAGTACAATCATGTATGCGAATAACCCCAGCATAGCTAAGGCTGTTATAGGTCGCCAAAGACGAGTTAGGGGGCTTTCAGACTTGGTGTCTGCAATCCACTTTTCTTTTTCCGCTTCGATGACCCGTTGTTCATTGGTGAGTAGGACCTCGGTTACCTGCTGTTTAGCTTCTGCTGCCTGTCCTTTGTTCGTGAGGTATTTGTCAATGATGCTACCCACCGTATTGATTACGTCTAGGATCACTTCATCTTCCTCTTCATTAGGTAGTTCACTACTGCTACCCCTACTCTTAGAAGTAGGGAATTATCGTAGTAGGGTTTATCCCTTAAGGGACACATATATAGGGGACAAACGGACCCCCCTGCTTCAATAGGTTTGGGTTTTGGAACCGTTTGATTTTCCTTAGGAATTTCGACTGACGTATTCCACAACTTACATTCGTCTTCCCTGCGATTTTTCAACCCTTGGGACACTTCACCATCAGCATAAACCCAGCGCCTAAGCTGGTCTGGAACCTCGTCAAAGTGTCCAGCGTTCACTTTCTTCAGGAGAGTGGATGAACCAAAGTTGCCTTCACCCAGATTGAAGGTGAAGCTTACCAGCGTAGCAAATTGATTTTCGGATAGGGCCACAGTCACCAGACGATTCACAGCGTTTTCAGCATCCGTAAGGTCTTCAGACAGCCATTGGTTAGCCTGTGCTTCGGTACACTTGTCACCCATGCGTACCTTTTTTGTGTGTCCGTATCCGATTGTCGGGATACCTGCCTGACACTTATATGCGGAGAGCTTCAATCCCTCCCAGCGCTTGATTAAATCAAGACCAGCTTTATTTGTTTTCAATTCTTCCTTTCATGAAAAAGGGGAACCGGAGTTCCCCCTAAATTTGTTATTTATGCATTGCTGCTGCGAGTTCAGTATTGAAGAGAGCCTTAATAACCCCTTCGTCCTCAATTGTGCCCTTGTGTATCCTCTCGGTTACAAAGAGTTCCGCATCAAAGCAATGCTGGACGTAACCGATTGCACCCATCAGTAGCGGTTCAAGGTCCGCATTAGAGACAGCCATAATGCCTTCTTTGAATTTGAAGGCGGCAATATCTGGACGAGTCCCGTCCTTGATACGATTGTAGTTTGTCTCGTTGGAGCTCTGCGAGATGCGGTCAGTATGGACTGTTACAGGGGTGCCATCTTTAAGAGTCCCCTTGTAGCCAGCTACCTCCGCATCATGGCGGTGTGACGCAAGATCAGCAAGCAGTTCACCCTTTGACGGTAGTTCCGGTAGGGTGTCGGCGTCATGAGATGCGGACTGTCTCCAATTACCTACGCCAAACTGGCTATCAAGCCATTGTGTATCCCCCTCGAACACAATTATGTTCTCGACGGTAGTACGAGTGAGATTATCAAGAATCTCGTATGTTGTGTTTTGAGCCATGTCTAGTCCTTTGTATAGAGCAGATACACCGCCCCTCCCATTGAGCCATGGGAATATTTGTATGCCCCTGCTCCTGCTCGCACAGTAGACGTTGCAGGGTTGAAAACTTGAGCAGAGGAATTGATTCTGCATGGATAACCTGTAGGTAGCTTCAATGCTGCATCGAATAGCTCCCTAGCGTTTGAGGCATTGGCGATCCACTCTGCCAATATGCAATAATCATGGAACTGCCTTTCAGTTATACTAGAAGTATACTTCTCATCTTGGGTCATGGTTTTGATTGTTCTCAGGAGGCCACCGCTGTAAGTGAAACCGCCTTCACCTACGCCGTGGGCACCGCCCCCGCCTCCGGTGGCTTCCAGCCCGAACGCCCTGCTTGTCCCAGCTTTGGCATTATAGCCTGGCGATCTATTTAGCCCCGCTCCAATAACAATGGGATAATCTGTACCTCCCATCACACTTACAGGCCCAGCCGCAACACCCCCACAATAGCCCCATGTGCTGTTGGACCCAACCGCGCCAGCTCCGATAACAAGCGCGTAGGCCAATGTAACGCCTTCTGGGCATGTCCAAGTCCGCGACGTTCCAAAGATTTCCAAAGTAAAATGCTTCGCGCCCTGTAGTGCGCTGACAGTCTGTTTCACGTCCTGCACATCTGCTTTCATTGTGGTCAGGTCGCCCACGACCTTAGCTGCCTGAAGCTGTGCCGGATCATTCACTTCATCGAAAGCTTTGATCTGAAGGTTCCAGCCAATGTTCTTAGGACGGTTCTCGTCTGCTGTAGGGACGACGTTAGACGCATCAAATTTAATGTTAAACCCTGAAGCATCGTTGTGTTGTGTAACCCTGTTAGGCCGTGATGCGCCACGTTGCAAGGCTCCCGAGGTAATACCACTGTCTCCAGTGATCAGACCTGCCGTGGTTGCCCTACCAACTTCACCCACAATGTTTCGAATGGCATCACCCTGTTCGCGGCCTAGGCTCTCCCCAGCTTCCAGTGAGCGAATAAACCAGCCACGAGGATCGGGGAGTGAGAAGGTGCTCTTCCCATCGCCAGCGCCAAACTGACCTGCTTGCTTGGAGCTTTCAGATACAGCATCGTCCTTCACTCGCTCCCATAAAGCGGAGTAAGTCGAACGACTTAGGGATTGCCCAAGCATCAAGATGTAGCCTTGATCTGGGGTTCCGTATGGACACCAAGAGATAGCCCCTACCGCAAGCGTTGCAGGGCCGGGAACGCCCTTATCCCCTTTGGAGCCTTTGTCGCCTTTTGATCCCTTTGGTCCGATTGGCCCCTGTGCCCCAGCTTTAGCCATCAGCGTCCATTTGGATTCGTTGGACCCCGGGGTAACCTTTTGGTTGTCCTGTTCAGCGATGTACGAGTTACCATTGTAAGCCACGCTGTCAGAGCGAGAATACGAAACAGAGTTGTTCCATTTACCCCTCCAGTTTGAACCGGCTTCACCTTGTGGGCCTTGCGGACCTTGAGCGCCTCGGGAGCCATCAGAACCACGCTCGCCTTTGCTGCCTGTATCACCTTTCACAGCGAGGATTTGCCAGTACTCAGTGTTGTTCGGATTGTTCCCTGTGGTCGCCTTAAGGGCAATAAAGGAGGAGCCATTGTAAGCTACTGCATCGTCCACCTTGTAAACTTCAGAGCCGCTATAGGAGCCGCGCCACTGCATTCCCCGGATGCCTTGGATACCTTGGAGTCCACGCGGACCTGTTGGTCCTTGATCCCCCCTAGGTCCTTCCGTGCCTGTATCGCCTTTAGGGCCTTGAAACCCTGTTAGGCCTTGCTTACCTTGCGGTCCATCTGGACCCTGCCGACCGTCAACGCCTCTGACGCCCTGAGGGCCACGCCCAAAGTACGCGCCTGTAGACCAGTCACCTGCGCCATTTGAGAGCTTGAAATAAATCCTGCCTTCAGCACTGTCCAGGAATGCGAAGTCCTTAGGCTCATTATCGTATCTCGTACGGTCTGCGGTAGGTCCGATAGCGTCAGGCACGAAGGATTGCCCTTCTGGGCCTACTGGTCCTTGAGGTCCGATACCCCCTTGAGGACCTTCTGGTCCTTGGATACCTGCCGGACCCTGTGGGCCTATTGGGCCTTCAATGCCTTGTGTACCCCGTGACCCTTGTGGGCCTTGAGTGCCCTGTGGGCCTTCTGGTCCGATTTCGCCCTTAGGACCTACTGCCCCAAGAGGACCCTGAGCACCTTGTTCCCCTTGTTCCCCTTCTGGGCCTACTGGTCCTTGAGGGCCTTCTGGGCCTTCCACACCTTGTGGTCCTGTTGGTCCCTGAGGACCCTGAATGGATGTCAGACGAAGAACCCAAGCACGGGATGCTGCGTCCTGCCCCTCTACGGGATCAGCAAGGTTTTTAATGCGGCGAGACTTTGCGTCCAATGCCAGATCAGCATCAGGAGCAAGGCCATTTTCAGCAGTATCAATAGCCTCTTCAGATAGATGTTTGCTGTGCTGATAAGCGACATCAAGGTCTTCTTCGGTGAGAACGCCTGTTGTAAAGTCCACAAGGTCTTCATCTGTCGTACTGTCGCGGTATCGTCGCACGGTTGCACCAGCTGCGGGGGCTGGGGTGATAATGATTTCCTTGGGATGATTGAATGTGAAATTAGTTTCTACACCGTCCACTGTAGCCTTGACGAAACGTTCCTCAAGGTACTCGAACGGGACAGAGAAATAGGTAGTAGACCCATCGCCCTTAGTTACAGAGTATGTCTTACTCATGATCCTTTCTGCAAAAAGAAAAAGGGCCATCCGTTAGGACAACCCCTTGTGGTTGGTTTTCAATAGTGCAGTGTTTTACTGCGTGTCTGGGTAGCCAGTGAGCAAGTTCTTGCCAGACCCAAGTAGGAATTCAACTGCCCATAGGTTCTTGTAGGGGAGCATGTTGAATAGCCGCTTGCCCAACTTCTCTGTGTCACTCTCAGTCATAGCCATTTGAATGTTCTCTAACATGCCGTAAGACGGGCCAAGCATTGCGGAGAATGGTGTCCGCTCTTTGTAACGAGACGGGAGAAGGTTGTACTTACGGATGGGGTTCTCTTCAGGATCATCAATGAAGCGGTCAGTTTGAGTTGCCGCCAGTTTCAGTCCTGCGTTGATGTAGGGGTTCATCATGAAGAGCAAACCTCCACGATCCACGGCTTCCCGAAGGATGCCCGGAGACTTGATAGTATCTTCTACCTCTTCCCACTCCCCCCGGATTACACCTTGCCGGATAACGTAAGCAGTCGCGCCCAAACCCAACGCCCACATAATGGAAGATAGCGCCTTAGCTCCCTCGCCATTGCGAGCCTTTCGGTCCAAGTTACGTGCCCACTTCTGGGTAGCAAAGCCCCACGATTGGAACTGGAAGATAACTTTACCGACTGTAGTAGATACCACAGGAGGAAGGTCACCCTCTTCAACACGCAGAACGACTTCACGGATCGCCCTATCCAAGCCCACATTGAGCTTGCGCTTCAGGTCGGCCCCTTTGTCACCCCACAGATGGGTTGCTGGGACTTCCGCTCCAAGCTGGACATCACCGCCATGCTGGTCCCATAGCTCTGCATAACGAGCCAGATCACCTTCTTCCAATCCCATGTACGCGATATGGCGTTTCTCAGCGTCCGTCAGTACGCTTTGGCTGGCTTTAATCCAATCGTCTCCCGCAGCTACGCGGCCTTTATAGACCTTCTTAGCAATCTCGGTAGTCTTTGTTAGGACATCCACCCCTGCGATGTATGACATTCGGGATGTCCATTGGCGCGTAAGGTTTAAGTCGAACATCCGTTCAGCCAAGTACTGTGAACCTCTCTCAGCCCTAGCGGTTGCACTGCGGACCCAGCCACGCCCAACACCCTGTTGGATGCTTACGTTGTCGATGCCCATAGTCTGGTTTACACGCGCCATTTGAGGGTTGTTCTCTGCCGCCATTAGCAGACAGCCCATCTCGCGGTTATCCGCTTGTTTGACGATACGTGCCACATTGGTAGAGAGCGCCCGGACAGCCTTCTTCGCAGGGGAACCGTGGAGCGCCATAACCGCAAGGTCGGCAATGTTGGAGACTGCGGACAGACCCATCATCGTAGTAGTGGACGCATAACGTCCCATCCGTGAGAGATACGAGATTATATCGCCAGACTGAGCCGCTTGTTTAACATCCCACTTACCCAACACCTTGTCTACCATCATAGCTAACTGAGGGGATACACGCTGCCACTCTGCATGGATGGATTCAGCCTTAGCGTTATCACCCGCCAGTTGCGCGGCTTCCTGCTTCTGTTTGTAGACATCGCCAAGTTGGTTCACGATCTTCTCAGGCTCATCCGTACCGAACTTATCAATAAGCGCCATACGTCCGCCAAGGTCTCGGGTATAAGCTTCGGTGAGCTGCCCGATATTGGTATTGATGAAACCCGATTCCTTCAGAGCGTTGAATTGCTCTTCGGTTTCAATCTTCAGAGCACGATACTTGCCCCTTGCGGTTTCACCCATGAGAGCGCCATCGTAGATCACACCAGACGGAACACGATCACGACTCACCATAGCATTGTAGGTGTCATTCACGGTCTGGCGAATGGACTTACCTTTGGTGCGTACTTCATCTGCTCCTTTCTTAGCTTTCTTCGCTTCACGTCCTGCTGTCTTCCAGCGTTTCTTGTAGTCCGCTTGAAGCTCCTTCACGACCTTCAGCTTATCCTGAAGTTGGCGATACGTTGTGTTGATCTCCAATTGACGCGCCAGCACGTTATCGTACTTGTTCTCCATTGCCTTAGCTTTGCGCTGAAGACGTTGGAAGTTGAAGTCCGCTTCGGCGGCACGGCCTTTCAGGTAGTTGTAGCGGGGATCATTCAGGTAGATTTTCTCAATCGGGTCCTTCGGCGCTGTGTAGGTACGTCCTGAAGCTTCGTTCCACTTGGCTTCCCACTTTTGGAAAGACTTGACACGCTTATTCAGTTCCGTGTGGTTGAAGTCGTTCTTAGAATGTGTCTTCCCTTTGCCGTGTCGGATAGCGTTGTTCGCTGCCTTCCATCTCTTAGGGTCCTCCCAGAACTCTTCCATCTCTTTCGCCTTCTTCTGGTACATCCGCCACGTTTCATAGGAAGGGTCATGTGCCCTTGCAAACGGACGGTCAGCATTCAGACGTGCTTGTTTAGCTTGGTGAGCTGCTGCGGTTGCGTGTTGGAAGGTTTCAGTTTCAGCTCTTGCGGCTTCCGCTTCGGATGTCAGAAAGTTCTTCCGCTGTTCAAGCCCTTTGATGTGAGCTGCGGCTACCTTCGTCCTGGCTGTCTGTGCCTTTGAAGTCAGACCCCGGGCAACCTTTGAGATTTCTTTCAGAGCATTCCAAGATTTCCTGTAGCGTTTCTGTGCGGCTTCTGCTGCTGCTTCTGCCTGTTCGAGGGACCACAAATCATTCTCTTCTTCGAACTCCCGATAGAGCGGTTCCTTTGCTGCATCGTCCAGTTCATCAAACTGAGCTTTGGTCAGACCTTGGGAATCCAACCAAGCGTCATCCAGCTCCATGCGAAAGTTCGCAGACAGGAACTCTTTGAAAGCCGCTGGGTTCTCATCAATCCGCGCACGGTTCCACATAATTGGAAGGTAGTTACCAACATGGTTTGAGCGTTGGGGCAGTGCTCCTCGTCCTACACCCTCTTCGTACATGAACTTGTAGAATTTCTCTTGGTGCCGGACAGCGCGTTTAAGGAAGGGTTCAATTTCGGGGAGTTTGGTTTCATATCCGGGGATTTGGACCATCTTGAAGACTTCATCATCGAAAACCTCTTGTGTGATCTTAGTTTTCCCGAGGGTGGCACGGTCATAGAAGAGCTTACCAGAGTCCCCCATGTGGACGTTAGCCTCAAGGAACTCTTTGTTGTAGCCCATCGCTGCCACGTTAGCTTGACGGACGTAGAAGTCCCGTAGCTCATTCGCCGCTGGTTCTACCTTAGCGGTTCCCATCTCTTGATCTTTTGTCAGGATGCCTGTCTGAGACACCTTATTGAAGACATCTCGGGTTTCATCCAACTGAGCGGTAGCTGCTGTGGTTGCTGGGGAGCGGGTCAGCCCTGTGGTGTTCACCAGTCGGTCGAATGCTCTCAGCGCTTTACCCGGGGTGGCGTATGTGTTTGGACCAGTGTCAACGGAAGCTGCACTCAGGCTCCCCTTGTGGCTTGTCTGTAGGGAGCTTTCAGCCTGTGCCGCCGCCACCGCTTCAGTGATGGACGGCCCTTCCTCAAGAGGAACCCCTATAGGGTCGGTTTCAATAATCTCAACGGCCTTCTTACCGTCTTCAATCTTTGCCGCCAGATGCCCTATAGCTCCCCCGAGAGTGCCCCCATAACGGTAGCCGTGCCCACATTCATTATGCTTTCAAGAGCTGTGCGACCTTCCTGAGAATTGTACAGGTAGGCTTCAGTCAGAGCCGTTGAACCTAGGGCAGATGTGCCTGTAAGCACTGCTCCCTTGACCACACCTTTGCCCCACCCAATACCCGGGACAGGAGCATCCATAAGACCAGTGACAAGACCATACCCCAGCATCTCGCCTAGGTTTGCTTTACCGATAACCTCTCGGTTCTGAGTTTCTCGGCGGTATCGGGCAATCTTTAGCTCTAGTTCCTCTTCCGAGCGCTGTTGATCAGCATGCAAAATTGACCCACCTGGCGGGATAATTTGCATTTAAAAATGACCCGCCTTGTTTGTTAG
>CANNAV010000069.1 GCA_947502585.1 uncultured Pseudovibrio sp. | reverse complement strand
GCGCAGAGGAAAAGCTGCCATTTCAGGGCTGATTGAACTACTTTTGAACTAACTCCCCGGAACCCATAAAGAGCCAAAATTTTTTGCCACCTTATGGATTCCGGGGAGTTATTTAACAAGTAGTTCAATCAGTGCGGAACTGGCAGCTTTTCCTCTACGCTTTATATTGTGGATGCACTCGAAAAAATCCAGGTAGAGCGCTAGTTTTTCTTGTGATATTCCCCGATGCGGTCGTAACCAGGAGCGCAGCAGGGTGGCCTTTGTGCCCGCGACAACAGAAACTTTGCACCACCAAGGGAAACATCAGGATTTTTGCTAATAACGGCTTCTCTGAGCTGGCGGGTCACCTGCTGCACATCATCCTTGTTCAGGTCGAGTTCCTGACCAATCTGTGAATTTGATTGGTTTAATGACATGAGATACAAGCAGAGTATCCAAATCTTCAAGGGTTGGTGGTGGCCAACAAACACCGATAAAGTGAGATCGTCAAAGCGCAGCGGACATTGTTTACACCGATAACGCTGCCGCTCCGGCCGGGTGGTCGTCTTTACCTTGCCGAAAATACTGGAGCGTGTACAGTGAGGGCAGCTTACTCCATTCGGCCAACGCAATTGCCGGACCTGTTCGAAGCACTATGCGTTGTTCAGGAGATCGTGAAACTTCATAATTTCATTGTTTTACAGGCCGACAATAGTTATTTCTGTCAATAATATCTTACCAACCCCAACTCCCCGGAATCCATTAAGAGCCAAAGTGAAGTCAGATAAAAATCGATAGTTTAAATTGCAAAATTTGACTCCTCGGGGTACCGCCTTTTCTTCACAAAGATCTCCCTAAAAATTACAGAGTAACTTGACCGTTTGGTGTAGAACAGACAAAACACGTTTCATGTACCAAACCGCGCTTATTATTCGAGAGCAGCAATGACAATCAGATACCACAAGAACGACCTTCCAGACCTTTCCAACTATGCTTCAGCTGGCGCTGTTGCAGTAGATTCTGAGACCCTGGGTCTGAATCCACACCGGGATCGGTTGTGCGTTGTGCAGCTTTCTTCTGGTGACGGCTCCGCCGACGTGGTGCAGATTGAGCGCGGCCAGCTGGTTGCTCCTAATTTACAAGCGCTGTTTGAAGACGAAAGCAAGGCAAAGATTTTTCACTTTGCCCGCTTTGATGTTGCCATATTGAAAGAGTATCTGGGTATTTCTGTTTCACCGGTCTGGTGTACAAAAATCGCTTCCAGGCTCGTGCGTACATACACAGACCGCCACGGATTGAAAGATCTTTGCCGCGAGTTGATTGGCGTTGACCTTTCCAAACAGCAGCAGAGTTCTGATTGGGCCGCTGAAAAACTGACAGATGCACAGCTGGCTTATGCTGCATCAGACGTTCTGCATCTTCATAAGCTTAAGGAACGGCTTGAATTTATGCTGGAACGCGAAGAGCGCACCGAAATTGCACAGAAGTGCTTCGAATTTCTGCCAACACGTGCACGGCTTGACCTTGCTGGATGGCCTGAGAGCGATATTTTCGCACATTCTTAAGCAAAACTTTCAGTTTTCTACCAGTATTTGCGGTATAATAGGCTTCGGCATTTGTAATTTGTTGAAGCCCCCCCATTTAGGCAGCTAGTGTGTGCTTACCGCTTCCTTCGGGTTTTGCCTGAAAATTTGCGTATCAACGAAAGCGGTTTGTGCCTGTAAGATACTGGTTACTCACTTCACGAGAGACCGGAAAACGGTAAGCGGACAGCGGTCCCCATATGTATCGCATCCAGAATGTTCCAGGACTATGTATGACAACAATGGAAGACATGCCCAAAGAGTTTGCGAGTAAAGCGCAAGCACGGCTTAAAAATGCGCACAAATCTGCGCGTAGGCATTCCATTCTCGTTCGTTTGCTACGATTTGCTCTTCCTGCAGGCGGATTGCTGATCGCCATTGGTGTGATTGGCATGATCATTTTTCAAAATATTCTTGCCGGCCTGAGCATCGGGGATATCAGTCTGACAACTGAAGGGCTGGTCATGTCCAACCCGCATCTATCAGGAAATGATGGTGATCGTTCATACAACGTTCAGGCCGACCGGGCTATTCAGCGTATTACAAACCCGCAAGTGATTGATTTGGAGAATATTGTTGCTAGAATCACAATAGCTCCCGGGGAAACTGTTAGTATCACCTCTCGAAACGGGACATTTGATACGAAGATGGAAACCCTGAATCTTACCAATGGGATTACGGTCGCCTACAGCAAAGGCTATTCCGCAGAATTTGAGTATCTCGACATTGATATGAAGACAGGCACTATCCAGACCAACGATACGGTCGATATCAGTTCAGGTGGTGGCTATATCGATGCCGGATCTATGGAATTTGATCAGAAAAACAATGTTTTGAATTTTCGTCGGGGCGTCAAGATGAAGCTTTTGCCCTGGACACTGGAGAAAGGTCAATGATTAACCTGATGAGAATATTCTCTCTATGTTGTCTAATTGCAATCGGGCTGGCTGGAATAGCCCACGCGCAAACATTCTCTGATTCATTTGCCGGGTTTGGTTCTGACAATAAAGAGCCTATTGAAATCGAAGCGTCTAACCTGCAGGTTCGTGACAAAGACAAGAGTGCTATCTTCAGTGGTGGTGTTGTCGTTACCCAGGGTGAAACCAGGCTGGAAACCCAGCGTTTAATCGTGTTTTATGTTGGTTCCATGGCCAATGGCACAGCAGATGGCCAAGCCGTCCAACAGTCCATTTCACGCCTTGAAGCAAAAGGGAAAGTCCTGATTTCCTCCAAGGATCAGGTTGCAACCGGTGACGAGGCCAGCTTTGACATGGATAAACAAGTTGTTGTTATGATCGGCAAGCGCGTCGTTCTCAGCCAGGGACCGAACGTAATTGTTGGCAAGCGCCTTGTGATCAACCTGAAGACAGGTGAAGCAAATCTGGATTCCAGCGAAACCGATAATAACAAAGGTCGTGTGCGGATGCTTTTGCAGCCGAACAGCCTTGAAAATAAGAACTAAAGTAAAATAGGCGACGCTCTTGTGTGCACACCCAATTGATCCTCAGATCCCAACGCACCAGCCAGAAGGTATTAAGTACGCCGATCCTTCGGAGGCGGTGCTGGAAGTTGATGGTATCGGCAAAACTTACGGACGTCGTCAGGTTGTCAAACATGTCAGCTTGAATGTACGGCGTGGTGAAGCTGTGGGGCTACTGGGTCCAAACGGAGCTGGTAAGACCACTTGCTTTTACATGATTACCGGTCTTATCCGTCCGGATCATGGCTCAATTCGTCTCGACAACTACGACATGACACAGCTACCGATGTACCGCCGTGCGCGTCTGGGTGTTGGCTACCTGCCTCAGGAGGCCTCGATTTTTCGCGGTCTTTCTGTTGAAGACAACATTCGGGCCGTGCTGGAGGTGGTTGAGCCGAACAAAAAGCGCCGTGAAGAAGATCTGGACTCGCTTCTGACCGAATTTGGAGTTACGCACCTGCGTAAGTCGCCAAGTCTGGCACTCAGTGGTGGTGAACGCCGCCGTGTAGAGATTGCGCGCGCTTTGGCAACTCGCCCCTCTTTTATGCTGCTTGACGAGCCGTTTGCGGGCATAGACCCGATCGCGGTGGGCGACATTCAGCAGCTTGTACGCCATTTGACCCAACGTGGTATCGGCGTATTGATTACAGACCACAACGTTCGTGAAACGCTTGGTCTGATTGACCGCGCTTATATAATCGCGGCAGGTGAAGTTCTGACTGAAGGCAAACCACATCAGATTGTTGCAGATCCGGACGTAAGGCGTTTGTATCTCGGGGAACAGTTCACTCTTTGATTTCTAACCTATGCCGACTTGCGTAGAAGAGTGTTGCAGGCTAGCTTGCAGCACTTGGAGGACGAAATTACTCTATGGCAATCGGTCCAAAATTAGAATTCAGACAAAGCCAGCAGCTTGTCATGACGCCGCAACTGATGCAGGCGATCAAGCTGTTGCAGCTGTCGAATGTGGACCTGATTGCGCACGTCAACAGTGAGTTGGAAAGTAATCCCTTCCTTGAGCGAGACGATAGCCCGGATGGTGCCGGGCCAGGTGCAGAGCCCCCGAACTCAGAAAATACTCCTGACGCTGACAACAGGCCTGCAGAGATACAGGAGGGAGACTGGCTCAGCAATGAGCTGGAAACAAACCCTGAGGCAATTTCAGACAATCTGGATTCTGAACTTTCCAACGTTTTTCCTGATGACAATGGCGAATACCAGGCGGTTGATCCGGTTCAACAGAAGGCCGATAACTGGCGGGCCCCAAGCAACAACACCTCCTCAGGAACCTTTGACTACAATCTGGAAGCGTTTGTGGCGGCAGAAATCTCACTGAGTGAGCACCTTCAGGAACAACTCGGTTTTGTGCTCACGAATCCTGCCGATGTTCTGGTCGCTCATCAACTAATCGATTGCATTGATGAAAGTGGTTACTTGCGCATTGATGACGCTGAGATGTCTGAACGCCTCGGAGTTTCGAAGCAAGACCTGGAGCGGGTTATTCTTGCTTTGCAGAGGCTTGATCCGGTTGGTGTGTTTGCGCGTGATTTGTCTGAGTGCCTGAAATTGCAACTCAAAGAAAAAAATCGTTATGACCCGGCAATGCAGACGCTGGTCGAGAATATTGAGTTGTTGGCTTTACATGACCTGGTGAAGCTCAAACGTATTTGTAAAGTGGATGATGAAGATCTCAAGGAAATGGTTCTTGAGATTAGAGAGCTTAATCCGAAACCTGGCGCAGCTTTTAACAATGAAGTTGCCCAACCGATTGTGCCCGACGCGTTTGTTCAGCCTGCTTCAGACGGTGGCTGGACCGTAGAGCTCAATACTGAGAGCCTGCCCAGAGTTCTGGTAAGCCAGAGTTATTACTCTAGAATTTCTCAGGGCCCCAAGAACGATAAGGAGCTGGCCTACTTTACCGATAGTCTGCAGACCGCCAACTGGCTGGTCAAAAGCCTTGATCAGCGGGCGCAAACGATCCTGAAGGTGTCCTCTGAGATTGTTCGTCAACAGGAAGGTTTTCTAAATTATGGTATACAGCATCTTCGACCGATGAATCTGCGCGTTGTGGCGGACGCCATAAGCATGCATGAATCCACTGTCAGCCGTGTCACGGCCAACAAATATATCGCCACGCCGCGCGGTATTTTCGAGTTGAAATATTTTTTTTCTGCCGCGATTGCTTCTTCAGCGGGCGGTGAATCGCACTCAGCGGAATCAGTACGCTATCGGGTAAAGCAACTTATAGACGCTGAGGATCCGAAGAGAATTCTTTCAGATGACGCTCTTGTGAAAATTTTAAAAGACGACGGTGTGGATATAGCGCGACGAACTGTAGCTAAGTATCGGGAAGCATTAAGGATTCCAAGTTCAGTTCAGCGTCGGAAGGAGAAAAAGAGTCTTACTTAACTCACTGATATTTCTAATGGTTTCAGTGATGCGCAATAAGGGTCCGATCAGTTAATACCACCTGTAGAATGTTTTTCTGTTCTCATAGATTTTTCCAGGAACTCGAAAACAGTAGCACTTTAAACTTAGCTGGTCCAAACTACATGTGTTGAAGGGTTCTTTGCTCTTTGGCTGAAGAACCTGTCAACGAACAAGTCGACACAACATAAGAGGTTCCCATGACAATTAGAATTTCGGGGAGGAACGTGGATATTGGTGATGCAACCAGGACACACGTTGAAGACCGGATTTCCGATGCACTGGATAAGTATTTCCCAGGAGCATACACGGGTCATGTGACAATCGCTCGCGAAGGCTCAGGCTTCCGATCCGACTGCACAGTCCACCTCAGCACGGGAGTCGTGCTTCAGGTTTCGGGGGACAGTCTGGATCCGCGACAAAGTTTCGACAAAGCAGCCGAACGCATTGAGAAAAGGCTAAGGCGCTACAACAGAAAGTTAAACCACCACCACACGAATGGCCTCCCTGCCGATTGGGAAACATACGGTGCAACATCGTATGTTCTTGCTGATCCTGAGCAGGAAGAAGAAGTACCAGCCGATTACAACCCACTTGTTGTTGCCGAAACTGAAGCGAAAGTGAAAACACTGACTGTCGGAATGGCAGTTATGGAGCTGGATTTAAGTGAAGCTCCCGTAGTAGTGTTCCGCAACGCTGGTAATGGCGAGGTAAATGTCGTATTCCGACGTCACGATGGAAACGTTGGCTGGATTGATCCAAATCTTGCTAACGGGGCTGCTCATAATTGATAATCATGGTCATTGCGACCCTTTACAAAGCCGGTTTTCACCGGCTTTGTATTTTGTATGAACACGGATCAAGGAATGGATCTGAACGAACTTCTTCGTCCTGAGGCTGTCATTGCCAACCTCAAGGCAAACAGTAAGAAACAAGCCCTGCAGGAACTTGCAGAACGAGCCTCTGGGATTTGTGGCGAAACTGAGCGCGATATTTTTGACACGCTGCTGCAACGCGAACGTCTCGGCTCTACCGGTGTTGGAAACGGCATTGCAATTCCGCATGGAAAAATCGTGAACCTTGGCGGGTTGCATGGCCTGTTTGCGAGACTGGACAAACCGATCGAGTTCGACAGCCTGGATGACCAGCCTGTTGATCTGATCTTTGTCTTACTTGCACCAGAAAGTGCTGGAGCGGACCACCTAAAAGCTCTGGCACGTGTTGCAAGACTTCTGAGAGATTCTGACGTTGCAAACAAGCTACGCGCAACAACAGATGCTGCTGCAATTTACTCTATTCTGACCCACCCCCAGGCTTCTCCTAACGCAGCCTGAGGCACGTCAGCTGAAAAGCAAAAAACCGGGATCGGACGCTTTCCGATCCTGGTTTTTTCTTTGCCTAACTCACTGAGTTTGGAAGGCATTCCCATGCCCTGAAGCACGTGCTTCTCTCTGACCCGCTCTGCAAATTCGCAGTAACTGGTTCTGAAACTGTTGAGTACCATCCTGCGTTAACGCATCATACTCTAACTCCATATTTTCATGCGTATTCATATCCGAAAACCGGAGTCACTTTTCCAGAATACGCCCTAGTGGACGCTCAGAGCTTCCAGGTCATTTTCAATTGCATTTGCAATTGCTGCGTTGCGTGTGTCAGTCAGAACCAGCGGCGTGCCGTCAGCAGCCAATAGAGCCCATGCAGGAAGATCTGCATCCTGTAGCTCCGCATCAGGAAACATCTTCTTCAGGTCATTTGGAGAAACGCGCCTGACATAGGCGACCTCACCAGCTCCAAGTTCTTCAAAATTATCGTACGGGTCGTCGAAAAGCACAGAAGGGGCGCGTGTCATCGCCTTCTCCTTGAGAGTTATTAGAGCAGGCCGCGCATGTTTACGCTTCAAGCTCTGAGTTCTTTATTATCGTGCGCATCTTTGCCTGAAAACCGTGTTTCCGGCTTCCGGAGATAAGCTTCAATATTCAGATCAGCGCGAAGAAAGGATTGCTCCTTTAATTCAGTCACCCACCGAGATTTCAATCCGGCGAACGATACGCTCTGGCTCAGGACGAGCAAGATCAATAGACAACAGACCATCTCGCAGGTCTGCCCCTAAAATCTCAATGCCTTCGGCCAACACAAATGCGCGTTGGAACTGTCGTGCCGCTATACCCCTGTGCAGGTATTGGCGAGTTTTATCTTCTTCTTGGCGACCACGAATTACCAGCTGGCTTTCCTCAACAGAAACATCCAGTTCGTCACGTGTGAAGCCAGCAACCGCAAGTGTGATGCGGATGACCTCACCTTTTTCTTCAGTGGCGACGAGTCGCTCAATATTGTAGGGTGGGTAGCCATCATTGGCTGCTTTGCTCACCCTGTCCAATACGCGCTCAATATCGTCGAATCCCAACATAAATGGGCTCGAAAACGCAGATACTCGCGTCATAATCCAAGTCCTTCTTCAAGCAACCCAGCCCGGACCCTCATTAGGCATCCGATTAGAGGGCATCTCGCCCTCGGTCATTCCTCTGGAATATGGCGGTTAGCCACGAAGGTTTCAAGTTACCTTAACGATTCTCAATTAATTCACCCGGATCATGGTGGTATTTTCAGCACCTGAGGCGAGCCTTGTTGGTAAACCCTCAGATTTTTCAACAGTCCTGCGTTAAGCGCTTCAGTCCGTGCGGGTCTTCTTCTCCCTTCCTCTGTTGCTCATGCCGGGAATGCCAGATTTGCGCTCCCTTTATGAAATTGTGCCGTCTGGCTTCAGGGGAAACTGTTTATTTTACCCCGCTGATGGTTCTTGTGGCGGTCGTTTTGCCTGGGCCTTATGGTACAGGTGTGGCCGTCGGGCTTGCCGTAGCCCAGCCTGACTATACTCCCAGTTGCCTGTCAGCACAAACCGGCCTGCGAGCCTTATTTACGAGCCTGAGCTTGTTTAATTTTTGTGGGGTGGACAGCTATCCTGGTTTAGCGATTTTTGTCTGCCCCTCCTCGTCCAGACAGAAAAGCCTACGCATTACCCCGGCTTATGCCATTCACAGGTCGCCGTGAGCAAAAACAGCGGCTTGTGATTTTCGATGTCTCACAGGCTCACCAGCTCGAGAGTTCATCAAATTTTTCTAGCTGATACTGCTTGATCTGGCCTTCTTCATCCCGGCCAAGGAAGATTTTCAGATAGCAGTTACCGTCGGCATTCAGAAAATTGACAGACACAGCCAGCCTGGAGAAGAATGGCCGTTTAAGGAAGATGATGGAGTGGCAAGCATCTGCCTTGATGTGACCGGAGAACCCGCCTTCTGTCTGCTTAAGGTTATAGAAACCGCGTGCATAGCTACCTTCCGGAAACGGGCCTTTCACTTCAAAGATCATGTCACCGATATTTGCAATGCTCGTAACATTGCCCCAGGCAGGGATGGCTTTGATCACTTCGTCAAAGCGTTCGCCTGAATGTTCACGCCACATTTCTTCTGGCAAGCAGCGGATTGTGTCAGCCATTGAGAGGCCATGCTCCCTGGCAATGCTCTCCAGAATACCTGCTGGATTTTCTGCAAGCTTCTCTTTCAGCTCTGTAATTTGTGCGTTCATGCTGCCTCTTCTTGATAGGTTTTGATTTTGGGCTGCGAGCTTGCGGAGTGCAGCTTAAATGCAGCCTTGAGATAAGTGAGAAGGGTTTGGTGCCAGAAGCGACCTGCCGTGGTGAGGGAGATGATCTCCTCACCTGTGACCAGGCCAGCACACCGCCAATTGCTAAGGAGTGGATCTATAGCGCTGCGAAAACCGTTAGCACTAAGTTCGGTGCGTTCAAGACATCCAAAGTCTAGGCGCATCTCTTCAATTCCTGCGGCCAGGAAATTGAGGGGAGAAAACAATGGGTCGGTTCTGTGCAAATGCGACAATGGCTTTTCCCCCTCCTCCATGCACCGCATGTAGTCCACGATTCCTCCATGGATGCCATAGGAATATCCATTGATGTTGCCACCTGCTCCGGAGTCGAATGCCAAACAGTCCGCACCGGACTTGATCAATGTATTGTATAGATTGCGCTCTCGGGTCTGTCGGCCCCAATGACCGGAAGAGATCTGTTTCCAACCCTTGGCGGTGCATGTACTCTAAACCCTCGCCGTACATGGTTCCCTGTTGCGGCAAGGGCGCTGCCGGGTCGCAGGCCCCCTTATCAATCGCTTTTGAGAGGGGACTGCCAGGAAAGACAGCGAGTGTGAATAGATCAACCCCGTCCAAACCCAAATCGACGACAGTTTGTAAATCATCGTGCCAAACTTCTTCGGTTTGGTAGGGAAGACCCAAAATCAGATCGTAGACGATTGCAGCGCGGTTGCGGTCTCGCAGGCCTTCAAAGAAACGGATTGCCTCTGGTCCGCTTGCCTTACGGCCCTGCCGCTTGCGGACTTTGGTGTTGAAGGACTGAACTCCGGTTGAGAAGCGGTTTGCACCTGCGTCCAGACAGGCATCAATCTTGTCGTCATCAAAGTGGAAGATACGCCCCTCGACTGTGATCTCACAGTCGGCGGAGAGGGGGTACAGTTCTCGGATACGACGGATAACTCTAGCCAGGTCCTGCGCGTGTAAAGCTGTTGGAGTGCCTCCACCAAAATAAACGGCATTGATTGGCGCACTCTGGGAAGCGAGGGAAGACGCCTCCAGCTCAAGTTCTTTAATTAATGCATCAGCATATGGGGCTGAATGTTCTTCATGCCATTTGTTGCGATAGAAGCCACAGAACAGGCAGTGGTTGGCGCAAAACGGGACATGCAAATACATGACGGCCATGCCTGACCGTTTAGACTGTTGAATATCCTGCCAAACAAGCTGTTGTTCCTCTTCCAGCACAGCCTCACCAGTAGAGCCGGGCATATGCGCCACGTCGCTGAAATGCGTAACGGAGGGGATCATCTGTTTCTTGAGCAAAGAACTGTTCCAGCGCTGCTTTCATCGGTCAACCTGCAATATGAAATTGGTTGGCTCGCGGTGCGCTGGCTAAATATGAGTAATTACATCAAGTTTTGTTTTTGAGAAGAGAAGTTTGCTCATGTGTGATAAAATGGCACATGTTATGGGCCGTGCCCGTATATAGCTACACGAAAGGCCCGGAAAATTCCGGGCCTTTCAATAGTTTATCTGAGCAGCATTTAGGCTGTTTCGAGTGGGCCTTCAATCTCAATACGTTTGCCGGTTTTGGTATCAAACGTATGCAGCTTTTCTGGCTTAGCCGTCACTTTCAGGACCTGACCCGGTTCGAAGTGCAGCTTACCTGGAGCACGGACAACTACGTCTTTGCTGCCTTCACCAATGGTGCCGTGAACATAGCTTTCGGCTCCCACAGGCTCAACAACTTGCACAGTCAGAGCAGTGTGGAGGTCGGAGCCGGACTTCTCGCTCAGTTCTTCAATGAGAAGATCTTCCGGGCGAACGCCGAGGATCAGATCAGAAAGATCCGTGTTCAGCATCACGTCAACGGTCGCACCGTTGTCGAGTTTCCACTCACCACCGCTCTTTGTCAGAGGCAGCAGGTTCATTGCAGGAGACCCGATGAAGGTGGCAACGAATGCAGATGCCGGCTTCTCGTAGACATTAATCGGCGAGCCGATCTGTTCCACAACGCCACCGTTGAGGACAACGAGCCGGTCTGCCAGTGTCATCGCTTCCAGCTGATCGTGAGTGACGTACAGGCTGGTCGTACCGAGGCCTTTCTGAAGCTTCTTGATCTCCATACGCATCTGCACACGCAGCTTAGCATCGAGGTTGGATAAAGGCTCATCGAACAGGAAAGCAGCAGGTTGGCGAACAATCGCACGCCCCATTGCCACACGCTGACGTTGACCGCCGGAGAGCTGACGTGGCTTGCGGTTGAGGAATTCACCGATTTCCAGAATCTCAGCCGCTTTGCGAACGCGACTTTCGATCTCATTTTTAGGAATCCGGCGGTTTTTGAGGCCGTACGCCAGGTTATTATATACACTCATGTGCGGGTACAGCGCGTAGTTCTGGAACACCATAGCGATGTCACGATCTGCGGGCTCTACGTTGTTGACCAGGCGGTCCCCGATGAACAGCTCACCTTCCGTGATCGTTTCCAGACCTGCCACCATGCGCAGCAAAGTGGACTTACCGCAACCGGAAGGGCCGACGAGAACAATGAACTCACCATCCTGAATGTCGATGGAGATGCCTTTTACCGCTTCTACGTTGCCTGCATAGATTTTGCGAAGGGTATTAAGTTGAATGCCTGCCATTTTTATTTCTCGCTTTCCACGAGCCCTTTAACAAACCAGGACTGGAAGATCACCACAATGAGAACAGGTGGAAGCATTGCAAGAACTGCAAGTGCCATTGCCTGATTCGTATCCGGGATCTGCGCGCCAATCCAAACCTGAAGAATCTGCTTCATACCACGCACCAGCGTGAAGAGGCTTTCATCTGTGGTGATGAGTGTCGGCCAGAGGTATTGGTTCCATCCAAACACAAACATGATGAGGAAGATTGCAGCAATCATGGTCCTGGAGAGTGGTACAAGAATGTCTATGAAGAACTTCACTGGCCCCGCACCATCGATCCGCGCTGCCTCAACCAGCTCATCCGGAACGGTTTTAAAGAACTGGCGGAAGTAGAAGGTGCCTGTTGCAGACGCAATCAATGGGATAATCAGGCCGGAATAGGTGTTCGCCATACCGAGACCCTGCACGATCTCGTAGGAAGGCAGAATGCGCACTTCCAGAGGTAGCAGGAGGGTGGAGAAGATAATCCAGAAGAAGAACGTTCCAAACGGGAAGCGGAAGTACACGATTGCGTAAGCCGCCAGCATGGAGATGATGATCTTACCGAAGGCGAAACCAAGCCCGAGGATCAAAGAGTTCCACAGCATGGTCAGACCAGTCACAGACCTGGTGAAGCCGCCGGCCTCTGTCAGCACCTGCTTATAAGTATCAACGAAATGACCGCCGGGAGAGAGCTGAAGGCCATCTTTGTAAATGGACACAGCATCATGACTGGAGGTCATGAGTGCATAGACAACTGGCACAAGCATAATGAGAGCGCCGAAAGTGAGGATGGTGTGATCCCAAAACTGTGTGTGTTTCATCGATCCCTCCTTAACTATAGTGCACGCGACGTTCGATCATGCGGAACTGAACCACAGTGAGTGCGAACACGAGCATCATCAGGATCACAGACTGTGCTGAAGACCCACCAAGGTCGTTTCCACGGAAGCCATCAAGGAACACCTTGTAAACGAGCGTTACCGGGTTGTTGCCTGGCTCACCCTTAAGCACCAGGTCGATAATACCGAATGTATCAAAAAGCGCGTAAGTGATGTTGATGATCAGCAGGAAGAAGCTGGTTGGAGCCAGCAGTGGGAAGGTCACAGTCCAGAAGCGACGTAAAGAAGATCTGCAATCAACCGCAGCTGCTTCCTGAACGGATTTTGGAACACTCTGGAGACCAGAGAGGAAGAAGATGAAGTTGATCGGAATTTGCTTCCAGACTGCAATCACGGTCATAGCAAAAGCAGTATCAAAGTAGTTCACTCCGATTTGCATGTTCCAGCCGAGGGCATGGGCGAGATCGTTAAGTGGCCCAATGTGCTGATCAAACAACATCACGCCCAGAAGACCTGCGACGGGAGGGGCGATCGCATAAACCCACATGAGTAAAGTGCGGTGTATGGAGGCGCCTTTGATAACCTTGTCTGCTTTCACTGCCAGCAAAAGAGCTATGCTCAGAGAAAAGAATGTCACGGCGGATGAGAAGATCAGCGTGAACCACGCTGTTCTGCTGTACTCGCTCGCGGAAATAACATCTTTAAAGTTATCAAGGCCAACAAAGGTAGAGCCGAAGCCAAACGGGTCTTCAAGATAGAAAGACACCCTGATTGCTTCTGCGGCTGGCCACAGAAAGAAGACACCAACAATTGACAACTGCGGAAGCAGCAGCATGTATGGCATCAATGGATGTGAGAATTGAACTCGCTTCATGGACTGGCCTGGTCGCTGTTTTTGTTGTGGTGGCCGGTTGCTAAGCAAACCTGACCGCTTGTTAAGAAAAGCTCACGCGCTCTTTGACGCAGGGAACATTCTATTTCCAAAACACCTAAGACCGGAGACACTTAAAAGCGTCTCCGGTCTTAGCAAAAGTCTCAATGCAAGCCTTAGTCAGACGTCTTGGCAAAGCGAGCCAGAAGCTTGTTAGCTTCTTCTTCAATGGTCTGGAATGCGTCGTCTACAGATTTCTCACCAGAGAAAATTTTACCGTATTCACGGTTCATCACGTCACGCACCTGAACGTAGAAGCCCATACGGTAACCTTTGGTGTTGTCGCCACCCGGCAGTGTCAGCTGCTTGATGCCGATTTCAGCAGCAGGTACCCGGTCATAGTAACCATCCTTAGTCGCCAGGTCATATGCGGCGTTGGTGATTGGCACATAACCAGTTTCCTGGTGCCAGTAGTACTGGATGTCTGCGGAAGTCAGGAAGGAGTAGAAGTTCGCAACACAATCGTTCTCGGCCTTTGGCTTGCCAGACATTGCGAAGAGTGCAGCGCCACCGATGAACGTGTTGGTGCCGGTTTCGCTGACAGAAGCCCAGTAAGGCAGGTAGGTTGCGGAGAATTTGAAGTCTGTTGATTTTGTCAGACCACCGAAGGAACCTGAAGAACCGAGCCACATTGCAACCGTTCCGTCCTGAAATACCTTTTGGTTGTCAGCCCAGCCAATGCCGTAGTAACCGAACAGCCCGGCATCCAGCCAGCTTTTAACCCTGGTGAAGTGCATCTTGATCGCATCGTTATTCACGAGAATCCTGGTGCCTTTTGCGCCATCATAACCGTTGTTGTTCGTTGCGAATGGCAGGTTGTGGCGAGACATAAAGTTTTCGGTAAAGATCCACGACAGGTGCGATTGTGCCAGGGGAACATAACCGGCAGCTTTCAGCTTAGGAGCAATCGCCTTAAACTCTTCCCAGGTTTCAGGAGCTTCAACGCCTGCTTTTGCCAGCGCTTCCTCGTTGTAATAGAGGATTGGAGTTGAGGAGTTGAACGGCATACCAATCATTTTGCCAGCGGCGTCAGCGTAAAAGTAGCGAACACCAGCAATGTAGTCTTCAATGTTGAATTCAACACCAGCGTTTTTTAGAAGGTCTTCAGCCGGAACAATTGCGCCTTCTGCGCCGATGATAGTAGCGGAACCCGCATCAAATACCTGCAAGATGTTTGGCTGTTCACCAGCCCGGAATGCTGCAATACCTGCCGTCAAAGCTTCTTCATAGGTACCTTTATAAACCGGAGTCAGGTTACAGACATCCTGAGATGCATTGTATTTGGTGGAGATTTCGTTGACAACTTCACCAAGGCGGCCACCCATTGCGTGCCACCAGTTGATTTCTGTCGCTGCGAAAGACGCTGTTGAAGACATTACGAGTGCTGCAAAGGTTGTTACACCAGCTGCTTTACAAAGAGTCATTTTTGCTGCCCCCCCCATTGGGAAAGTTGAATAAATATAACAATCGAAGAGGAGTTAACACCTGACCCATCGCAGTAACGATCCTTCCCCTTCGCCTCACCTGCGATATCACTCAGGTGTTTCACACCACGATGACAGTTTCTTGAAATTTCGATTAATTGCAAATAAATCTTCATTTTTTTCGTGAAATCATGAGATTGTCATGTTCTGAAAAAAATAAACCGACCTGAAACAATGCTTTTTTGAAAAGTTCCCTGTCATCCGGCATTGTTGAAGTGTCTGAAACTGGAAGTTGGATTTGGGAAGAAACTGACGCGAAATATTTTGAATATTGAATTTTATTTAGTCTTTTTGAACGCACGCAGCGCTTCTTCTCGTGATTTCCTGAGCTCTACGATTGGCAACGGATAAGTTTCGCCCAGTGCAACACCAGCATTTTGCAGGATATTTTGTGGAGCTTCCCACGGTTTGTAGAGGAATTTGTCCGGCAGCTCTTTGAGCTCCGGCAGGAAATGGCGGGTGTAATCGCCATAACAATCAAATTTTTCTCCCTGTAGTACGGGATTGAAGATACGGAAGTATGGAGCAGCATCTGCACCACAGCCAGCAATCCATTGCCAGCTTGCACTGTTGCTGGCGAGGTCAGCATCGACCAGGCAATCCCAAAACCATGCTTCACCTAAACGCCAGTCCAACAACAGGTTTTTTACGAGGAACGAGCCAACGATCATCCTGAGGCGGTTATGCATATAACCGGTTTGCCACAGCTCACGCATGCCTGCATCTACAATCGGGATGCCGGTCTGCCCCTTTTGCCAAGCCAGCAGGCGTTGGTCGTCAGAGACCCACGGAAAATTGTCAAACCTTGCGTTAAGATTGATTTGCGGGAGCGTTGGATTGTAAAACAGCAGAGAATAGGAAAACTCACGCCAGCCCAGCTCATTGCGGAAATGGTCTATGTCGTGTGTGTCTTCACGCATACTGAGCGCCCACCAGATCTGGTTGGGCGAAATCTCTCCAAAATGCAGATGCGGGGATAGTCTTGAGGTGTGCATGAGAGCGGGAAAATTGCGGCCTTCCTTATAGTTGGAGATGCCCTTTTCAAGGAAAGCGTATAGCCTGTTTTGGGCAGCCAGTTCTCCTTGCTCCCAACTGTCCCTCAGTTTTGCTGACCATGGACGGTTGTCGATCAGGCTCAGTTCCTCAACAGACAGCGCTCCATTTGCTTTCACCGGATGCAGCTGCATCGGTTCCGGGACAGGTAAGGGCTTACGCGGCTCCGGAGCCCGGCGGCAACCCTTTTGATAAAACGGGGTAAAGACTTTGTAGGGGGTACCGTCAGGCTTCGCTACCTGCCATGGCTCCCAAAGGAGCGAGCCATTGAAGCTATTGGCGTTTACGCCGCTCTCCTGCAGCTCTGACTTCAGTTGCGCGTCATGCTCAATCCGCCATGGCTCGTAGCATCTGTTCCAGAAAACACCCGCCCCTTTTGTATCACGTAGAAGATTTTTGATGATTGCGGACGGGTCACCGCGCATTATCAACAGCTGCCCATTCAAACTCTCATTGAGAGCTTTTAAAGAATAGTGCAGCCAGTTCTGCGTTGCACCGCCATGATCACGCGCACCTTTTTCACTGTCATTCAAAACGTAAACTGGGATAACCTCACCCGCATCACAGGCTGCAGTCAGGGCAGGATTATCGCTCAGGCGAAGATCCTGACGGAACCAATGGATAACAACGGGTGCAGTCATCTCAGCCTCTGCTCTAAAGAACCAGTTGCGGCAAATGTATAGCAATTTCCTTGCGTATCAATGGGAATAGAGCTTCAACTTACATGGAGCATGAAACGTCCGCTGTGTCGGTGTCGGCAGCAATCTAACAGGGAGAGCATGAAGAGATCGCGCAATAGGATAGCAAAGGCAAACAGGCAATTCTGACGATTTTCAAGCAACATCACGAAAGTGCTGGTTTCCCTGATACTTTGACAGATTGGTCTTCTCATAGAAACACAGAGTGTTGCCAGTTGGCCGCTCAAGTACTATTTTAACAACAGCGGGGACCTTTACCCAAATCACTTGAAACTGAGGTCCGGGCTTTTTTCCAAACTCGACCACTGGCAGGCAAAAACTCCATATTCCCCTTATTTTACCGCACCTGACTATTGTGGCCGATGGAGAGAAGCTGAAAGACTTTCTCAACGAGGGCATCAAAGTGAAGAAAGCTCCGGTTCGTGTATAGAACTATTACGGCCTGGCTTTATTTGCTGCACAGTTTTCGAAAAAGCGCGACGGCATTGTGAGCCTGCTGCGAGCACGGGCAGAAGTAGAAACGGAAAAATTCGCTTCAAAAGGTGCCAGGTGCAATGCGTGAATGCAAATGAACGGGACGTGTTCCTGTCGCTTTCCTAGGAAAATCAGGGGTTCATAGAGGAGTGGCGGACATTTCTCGACAAAGTGTTTTTGGTGGAGCCTAGGAGGATCGAACTCCTGACCTCTTCGCTGCCAGCGAAGCGCTCTCCCAGCTGAGCTAAGGCCCCGTACCATACAGCATTTGAAACAGGCTTGGGTTGCCCTGCTGCGTAATTTTCAATAAAGACTGACACTTCTTCCAAACCGCCAGCCTTCTTTGCCAAAATGTCAGACATTCTTAGAAGAGTGGCGGACATTTCTCGACAAAATGTTTTTGGTGGAGCCTAGGAGGATCGAACTCCTGACCTCTTCGCTGCCAGCGAAGCGCTCTCCCAGCTGAGCTAAG
>CANNAV010000068.1 GCA_947502585.1 uncultured Pseudovibrio sp. | reverse complement strand
CTCTCACCATCATCTAAAAGCAATATCGCATTGGCACGCCTGGCAATGCCGTGATCTTCCCGATGACGGCGAACGCAGCGCTCTAATTCAACACGATCGGTCGATGATAAAAATTTACAGCAAATCATGACAAAAAAGAATCTATTTGGAGCAAGTAGTCAAGATAAATCCGGATTTTCAATGACTCGGCGTATATCAAGATGAAATTGGAGAATTTTGAAAAGGTGGCCAGCACTGTGCTCGCCTTTTATTTGTATGTAGAGTCCAGGCCTTCATCGACATCGCCGCTCCGGGATGAGTTGCTGACCCGCCAGCGAACCAAGCGAGAGATGACTCAATGAAAAAGCCCGGGCACGTGGTGCGCCGGGCATTGTATTTGTGTTGTTTTAATTTTGTTGTCTGTCGTATCAGTCCTGAGAGGTTTCTGTTTCCTCGAGGATACGTTTAAGATTACACTGGAAGAACGGCCCAGTAATCCAGATCGAGGATTACGCAGTCTTCGTATTTCCCCTCTTCATTCTTGTAAGGGAAATCTCCGCAAGTGAGGTCTTTTGTTGCCACTAGGCGCAGGCGCAGTGCTGCGATATCACTTCTTCCGGTAATTCGTTTTTTGTCCAAAATCTCTGACCATGCGTAAACGGTGTCACCCGCAAAGAGCGGTGCAACGTGGCGTCCTGCATTGATGCCTGTGATATGGAAAGCATTTCCTAGTCCGTTGAAAGACAAAGCGCGGGCAAGCGAGATGACATGGCCGCCGTAGACTAAGCGTTTGCCAAAGCGGCTGTTTTTCTCGCTGTGATGATTGAAATGAACCTTGGCCGTATTCTGGTAAAGACGTGTCGCAAGCTGGTGTTCAGCTTCTTCCACAGTCATACCATCGACATGGTCAATCTTTTCGCCGACTTCGTAGTCATCGAAACGAAATGGTGAACCGGACAGGTCAAAGTCCCAATTGTCTATAGAAAGCTCTGGAACTGCTTGCCCCAAGCAGTTCCCGGAAACTGTGTCTGGCAGAGCTGGCAGGGTGGTTTCCCGCGCAGACACATTTTCATCTCGTTTCTTCACCATAACCCAGCGGGTGTATTCCAGAACCTTTTCAGGATCCCCTGGCTCTTTATGGCGATAGCCTGTCGAGCGTACATAAACAACCCCGGTTTGGCCGTTTGAGTTTTCTTTAAGCCCGATGACTTCTGATGTGGCGGAGAGCGTATCTCCGGCATAGACAGGCATCAGGAAGCGGCAATCAGAGTAGCCCAGATTAGCGACGGCATTCAGTGAAATATCTCCCACTGTTTTGCCGAAGACCACGTGGAAGACCAGCAAGTCATCCAGTGGGTAATATGGATATCCAACTTCCTCTGCAAAAGCAGTTCCCGACTGTATCGCAAATCGAGATCCGTATAATGCAGTATAAAGAGCTGTATCGCCTTCGTTTATTGTCTTTGGTGTTCCATGTCTTATGACCAGTCCCACTTGAAAATCTTCAAAAAAATTACCGCAAGACGTCTTTGTCTTAACCGCAGTTAGCGTCATGTATGCAGTCCCCCAACAACACTTAGATATTTAACAATAAGTATTTCTAGTTATCAAGCAACACCTTAGAAGGATTACACTTGGCATAGTATGTGTCGCTTTTGATCTTTTTTCCCGTGCACTTGTGTTTTTCCGGGTTGTTCAATTGACTTTCTTAACCTAATAAATTCAATAGGTTGATGAGTAATGTGGTGATTGTCGCAATCCGTACACCAGATGATTGATAAAAATGCCCGAGATAAACAGGCAAGTTTTCTGCCCGTTTGAGCCCCTTTATTTCTAAGAAATAGTAGAAATGAGCAAAAATAAATTATAGTCGCACTCCTCCAAATCCCGAAATGTGCAATGTAACTTTCCTGGCCAAAACGCCTCATATCTCCGAAACGATTCTTCTCTAAACATTCGGGTTTTCAAAGGCGCTGAGTATAAAAGGATAGATAAATGTATAATATTATCAGTTAAACCTCATATTAGCATTGTAATTGTAGGATTATGCAATCAAATCAGTGAAAATGCCAACTGAACTCGCGTGATTCATTTCGAGTAAATGAGCTATTTCTTTCACTGTTTGGCCATACAGCCGAAGGTGTCCTTCAGGATCGAAGCATTGCTATGAGCGGTAGGAGATTTTCGCGCATGGTGAATTTTCGAGCAGATTGTTGGGGTTGTTCTGCTGGCGTGGGTCGCGTGGGATCTCTACGCGGGATACACGCTTCTATATGATGTCATCTACAGAACAGCAGACCCGCTGATGTACTGGATTGGCATTGCGTTATGGACTGCGCTTGGGCTGAGCTGCTTTTTCTCATCAAGTAGTCAGGAATAAGGCGCCAATTTCTCAATTGATCTGAGGTGTTCCGGTTGTATCCTGCAAGTAATGAATGCTGCTGGTGGTTTACCGTGGCATGTTGGGTTGTAGTTGAGGGAGCTTGTTATGTCGGAGAGAACCCTGATTTCTTCAGGATCACCCTTTGAAAAGACGGCTGGATATTCTCGTGCAGTTGTAGATGGTGACTTTGTCCATGTCGCAGGTACGACCGGATATGATTATTCGACGATGCAGATGCCAGAGGATGTGGGCGCACAGGTCGTTAATGCACTGGAAACAATCAAAAGTGCACTTGGTGAAGCCGGATGTTCGCTCAAGGATGTGGTTCGTGCACGCTATTATGTGACTGATCGGAATAACGTAGAGGCGGTTTTTGCCGTACTTGGTGAGTATTTTGGTGAAATCCGTCCTGCAGCGACTATGGTTATCTGCGCCCTCATCAAGGAAGAGATGAAGGTCGAAATTGAAGTCATGGCTCGGAGAAGTTAATCTGGCTTTTAGCCTTTGAGAGGCTGGCAGGTAAATTGCAGAGATGTCCGTTGAGAGACTTTTGGGTTTCTGGTCTTTTCGCCAGTTGAAAGATCGCTTGCCTTAGCTATATAGGCAGACAATACCGACACTAACGGGATCGCGACGTATGACTGATTTTCCGAAAGGGCTGCTGACTGGGTACTGTCTTTATAAAGAACGGATTTATAGCCAGTTTGAAGAGGAATATCAAAACCTCGCCATCTATGGCCAGGAACCTGAAGTGATGGTGATTTCCTGCTGTGACAGCCGGGTTACGCCTGAAGGTATCTTCCACGCGAAACCAGGTGAGCTGTTTGTGGTTCGCAACGTAGCGAACCTGGTGCCTCCGTTTATTCAGGGTGGTGGTACGCATGGGACCAGTGCAGCGCTTGAGTATGCGGTGACTGGCCTGAAGGTGAAGCACCTTGTTGTGTTAGGGCATTGTAAGTGTGGTGGTGTTCAGGCTTTCCGCGAAAGCAATGGCAAACTCAGCAAGACTGGTCAGTTTGTCGGGCCATGGATCAAGATGTTGGAGCCAGCCGCGATCACCCTGGCTTGTACTCCAGTTGACAAGCATGAAGACCCGCAACTGGCATTAGAGTATGCAGGTATCCGGCAAAGTCTTAAGAACCTGATAACTTTCCCCTTTGTTGAAAAGCTTGTCACACAGGGGGATCTGAACATCCATGGTGCGTGGTTTGATATTGGCACAGGGTCATTGCGGGTTATGAACAAGGAAACCGGGATTTTTGAAGATGCGCAGGAGCTGCGTGCGCGGTTGAAGGAGCACGAAGCTGAAGACTAGAGCATGTCGCCTTCAGATGTATTCACGCATCATGCCCTGGCTCCTTATTCTCATGTGTATTCCTATCCGAAAACAGGAGTCATTTTTCGGGAACACTCTCTGGCGTCCTGCGCGGCAAAAAGCTAGGTACATTGTTGGTTTGATGATATTTCAACGGGTCGTGTTCTATGGTGTAGGGCGCGGCTTTTTTGGTGATTTTCGGGACTTCCAACTGGGGCGGCGCACTTTCCATAGAATAAACGGTATGCTGAGTGTGAAAAACACCCCGGGGATGATGATTGCCAGATAAGTTGTTGCCGGAAAGTCAGCCTGGTCCGGAGGCCGGAAGCCGATGAAAAACGCGATGAGCGAGATACTGAAGCCGATGCTGCCCAGCACCCAAATACCCCAGTTGCCGAATGGGACCTTATAGGTTCGTGGAACGTCAGGCCGTTTGTAACGCAGCCGGATTGCGGTGCTGTAGAGCAGCAAATACATGACGGAGTAAAGCAGGACTGCTGTTGAGGTGAGGTACAAAAATACCTCGTTGGTCTTCACGTGAAGCAGGAAAGTGGTTGCTATGAGTGTGGCGATGGTGGCCTGCACCAACATGAGTGGCACTGGCATATCGTGCGTGTTTGACCCATGCAGGAATTTGGGAAGAATGCCATCGCGCCCTGCAACTGCAAGGCTTTTTACTGGTCCTGCTATCCAGGTGCTGACTTGTCCGGCAGCGCCAACAGCAATGAGCAAGGCTGCAATGGGCAAGATGTTTGGATAACCGTAATGATCCAGTAGTACTGTGAAGGTTTGCAGGACGCCAAGCGTGTTTGAGATCTCCTTTACCGGGACGATCATAGCGATAGTCAAACCACCAAGGAGAGAAATTGAAAACCCGATGAATGCTGCGATGAAGATCGCGAGTGGATAGGTGCGCCGAACATTTTGAACTTCCGTCGCGTGGCCTGCGGAAACTTCTATTCCGATGAAGCCGAACAGGAAGCTGAGGAAGAGGAACAAGGTTGAGGTTTGAGAAAGGGATGGGATGATGTTGGCTGTGGTGAGGCTGATATCGATGGCCGGTTGAGCGGGGCCGGATACGTAGAGCAGGCCCAATGTGATCATTGTAAGAGATGGGAAGATGGTGCCCACCATTAAACAGATGCTGGCAATGCGTTTTGTAATTCTTGTACCTTTGAGGTTAGCGAAGGTTGCGCCCCAGTAGATGATAATGACACCGGTAAACATGAGCCATGGGTTTTCATCAAGATGACGGTCAAACACAAAGGCCAGGGCTGCGTTAGTGTAGGCAACGGTCGCGACCATGGCGAAAATGGCCTGAAACCACTGGAGGAAGACTGCCATGAATCCGAAGGGTGCTCCAAAAGCTTCCTGCACCCAAGTGTAGACACCATGCCTTGGCCAACCGGTTGCCAGTTCTGCTGATATGAGAGATACGGGCAAAATGTAGCATAGAACCACCGCAGTGTTGAAGAACAGACTTTTCATGCCGGTTTGCGCCATAAGCGGCATGTTCAGCATGGTCATGAAGATCGCTGTAGTCATAAACACAAGGTGCCAAAGGGTGATGTGGTGCTTTGGCTGGTTGCGTGGTGCTTTGCTCATCACTCTTTTCCTCTGTTTTGGGAGGAGTGTGAGATGCGTTTGCGGCGTAGGAACCAGATGCTGAGTGGAACCAGCAAGGCCAGAGCAACAGCTCCAACCATAAGGCCTTCAAAGCTCTCTGGTGAGAATGGCAGGGATGGTGGTGGAATAAAGCCGATTGCAAAACAGCCTATGGCTGTCAGCATGCCAATGACGCCGAGCAGCCAGATGCCCCAATTGCCACCGGGCACTCTGTAAGGGCGGGGGATATGCGGATGAGTATAGCGCAAACGGATGACTGCCATGAACATGAGCAGGTACATCAGCGAGTAAAGCAGTACTGCTGTGGAGGTGAGGACAAGAAACACCAGATTGACATCCTCAAATAAAATGAAGCTCAGTGCAATTAATGAAATGAGCGAAGCCTGCAGGATCAGCAGTGCAGTGGGGACGTTGCTTTTGTTGGCTTTTGCGAAATGCCCGGGCAGCAATCCCTTTTTACTGGCGGCCCACATGCCTTTTACCGGACCGACAATCCAGGTGCTGACCTGACCGGCAGCGCCCACCGAAACCAGCAGGGCGAGGAAAGGCGTGAGAATGGAGAGGTTATAGGCGTTCAGATAGGCAGAGAAAGCCTGAAGGGCGCCATTGATGTTTGAGATTCTACCTTTATCAAGAATGAGCGAGACAGCAAGACCACCAGCAAGGGTGATAATGAAGCCTGCAATTGCAGCCGTGAAGATCGCGCGGGGATAATTTCTTTGCGGGTTGTATACTTCGTTTGCATGACAAGCTGAGACTTCAATGCCGACAAAGCCGAAGACGAAGCTCATGAAGAAGACAAGACTGTTGGTATCAGAGAGTGAGGGAATCCAGTTTGCGACTGTCGCTGATGTGTTGAGGGCGACTGGTTCGCCAGAGAACAGATAACAGATGCCAAAAAGGATCAGTAGTGCTGAGGGGAAAAAGACGCCGATGGAGACGGCGTACCCAGAGATTTTCTCTGAAGTCTTTGTTCCTCTGAAATTGATCAGTGTTGCAACCCAATAGAGGGCAAGCACTGAGAAGGTAATGTAATAGCGGTCAGAACCCAGTTCCGGATCAAAAGCGTATGTGAGGGTTGCTGTGGCATAGGCAACAATTGATGTAACGCCGAAGATAGACTGGATCCACTGCAGAAATACTGCCACAAAGCCGACAGGCGTGCCGAAGGCTGCCTCAACCCAATGGAACACGCCGTTTTGGGGCCAGCCGGTTGCAAGTTCGGCGGAAATCAACGCAGTTGGAATGAGGAACGCAAACACGGTGATGGCGTTGAGCAGGACCATTTGCATGCCGGTCTCTGCCATCATTGGCATGTTGCGCAGGGTCATAAACAGCGCCGTGGTGATCAGCACCAGGGGGATGAATGTGATGTTGTGTTCAGTGCGGGGCGGGGGTTCCTGTTGCATGGGCTACCGGTTTAATCCTCGATACCCTGAACTTTAAATTGAGGGCCTGAAAAAAGACTGAGAGTGCGGTTGGGAAGCACCTTGCTAATATTAAGCTGCTGTTAGGGGTGAGCGCCGGGCCAGATGTCTTCTTTGCAAAGGGAGAGGTCAGTTTACATCAGCTCAATAGTCATGTGCAGGCCAGAATGCGGGACTTTTTCTGTAAAGTGTTCTTGTTTGGAATGCCGGTTTGGTTGAGTTCATTGGTCTTCCTGCGGCGTTACTGCGTGGGACCATGTTTGAGACCAGTGGCCTAAAGGCTGCAGGTAAGTAAACAGCTCTTCGCCTTCTGCCGTTAGTTCGTAACCGCATTTCCCATTTATGACGATCCCGCATTCTCTCAGCTCTCTCAGGCGGGTGTTGAGGACAGTCGGCGAAACAGAGCCACAATTTGACTGAAGCGTCCTGAAGGTCTGAGGGCCTGTCGAGAGGTTCCAGATGATGCCAAGAGCCCATCGTCTGCCTAGCAAATCAAAGAGAACCATGATCGGCTGGCCGGATTTCGAACCACGAACCGGTTTTCCTGTCTCAGGTAATTTCACAGATATGAGGCTTACTTTTTTGTCAGGTTTGTTGTAGTGATGCATTGCTACATATACTGTAGCAAATTTGGAGGATTTGCTATAGTTATTTTCGCGGTGTCATCTGCTCTGGCGGCTTCATTAGGATGGGCGTGTGGATCATTGCTGGCCCATCGGCCATTACAACGTGTTGGTGTTTTTGAATTTACGCGCATTCAACTACTGACATCCGGCGCTATTTTGTGTGTGCTTTGCTCTGTGTTGGAATATTGACAAACCATTGACTGGAGCCAATGGCCTGCCTTTGTGGTGAGCGTTGTTGTCAGTGTGATCATTGGAAATCTGGCTTTGATGGCGTATTTGCGCCGCGCAGGGCCACGGCAAACAGAGTTGCTGCTGTCGCTCAAAACGCCGATCGTTGCAGTGCTTGCCTTTGCGTTTCTTGGTGAGGCGCTGAGTTTTACAGAAGTTGTTGGTATCACAATCGCTCTTTTCGGCATTTGCCTGGCAATTTTGTTTGGAAGTTCTGATCAGGAAACAGAGGCTAACCGCCGCAGTGGCGGTTTGATGGCGATTGTATTGCTGGCGCTCATTGCAGCTACCTCCCAGGGGGTTGGATTGCTTGTGCTTAAGCCGCTGCTTGTTGCCGGGACTGAGCCTCTGGCGGCATCCGCAGTGCGGATTACCGGTGCTGCGTTTATTGTGGCTCTGATTGGATTGATGCCGGTATCTGCGGTTCAGGCTTCAGCACAGATGAGCTGGATGCTTTTGTTCCGCGTGGTACTGCCAGGGTTTATAGGATATGGCGTATCCGTTTCGCTGCTGCTCTATGCCTATGCCCATTATGATGCAGCAATTGCCAGCATTCTCGGCTCGTTGTCGCCTGTCTTTATCCTACCACTGCTGTGGATGCGTACGGGAAACATGCCAAGGCCTCTGGCCTGTGGCGGAGCATTGCTTTCTCTTGGCGAAACAGTGGTGATTTTGCTCTGAGGAGACTGGTGCCAGACGTTGCCAAAGCAGGTTTCGTTACCGGGTTCGATCAGCAGGGCGTTTACCAAACCTGTCCTGCTGTCCCGCACCTCACCATACGCCGTGTATGCCTCCATATGATGAAGTTCAGAGCGCTTAAGGGGGCCTGTCTGGCACAGTTGTGTACAGACATGTGCCCCTCGCATATCGTGGTGAGTATGCGAGGGGGTGTTGGTTATGAGTTTGTGAGTGCAGCGACCGGAGCGGCTGCGCGTTTGTGGGCCAGCACGATGACAAAGGTGAGCCCCAGCAGCAGAATTTCGGAGAAAACACTGCTGTACCAGATGCCTGTTTCTCCCATAGCATAAGGCAGTACCAGCGTGAGCGGGATCGCGAATAAATAGGTTTTGGCCAGCATCAGAATGCCTGCGCGGGCCGCGTCTCCGATCGCCTGAAAGAATGATCCTACCATCATCAACGGGCCAGAGAGAAAGAACATTATGGTGACGATTGGTGTGATGCGTCCAACCTCTGCGATTGTTGCTGCGTCATCAACAAAGAGTGTGCCCAGTTGTGAGCTGAACAGGAAGTAGATTGCCTGAACGACACTGCAGTAAATGATAGAGATTACCATAGCGATCTTCAGGGTTTGTGCGGTTCTGTCATGCTTTTGTGCGCCGAAATTGTTTCCTGAAATGGACTGCAACGCCATGCTGACACCCAGCAGAGGCAGAAACGTGAATGTCATCATTCTGGTGAGGATGCCATAGGCTCCCGCAGTGACTTCATAGCTGCTACCGGCCCATATCTGAATAGCAAACAGCGTGACGGCGGCGGATAGTGAAAGACCTGTATAGCCAAGGCTCAGGGGTATACCAAGTGTGATGAGAGACTTCCATTGGAAGATCACTGGCCTCCATTTCAGGAAGGAAAGTTCCCTGCGCCTGGATGTATAATAGATGACCAGCGCAATTAAAGAGATCAGCTGTGCAGTTAATGTTCCATAAGCTGACCCTGCCACGCCCCAACCGAACTGAACTACATAGAGCCAGTCAAAGAAGATGTTCAGGAATGCGGAACTCAACGTGATGATTGTCACGAGGGTCAGTAATCCCTCACAGCGCAGCCTGTCAAAGTTGATGGACAGAACAAACCCCAGCGGTGAGCCAAAAATGAGGATTGCCATGTATTGATAGCCAATCCCCGCGAGTTCGTCGGAATCGTTAGTCAGGAACAGGGCGAGCTGAAATCCTGTAACCAGAAAGCTCAGGATGAGGAAGCTGCAGACGATCAGGGAGAGAGTGATTGCACTGTCGATGATTTTCTTTGCTATGCGGAGGTGGTTGGCGCCAAAGGCTCTGGCATAGATGCTTGCAAATCCGTTGGACACGAGCGTAAACAGGGAAATAAGGATCATGAAGAGCGGAAACATGAGCGTGACGCCAGTCAGCGCCTTTGTGCCCACATAGGTTCCCAGGAAATAGGCGTCGACGACAGTGTGTAAGCCGTTGACCATCATGACAAGGCTAAGGGGGATCGCGGTTTTTGCAAAGAGCAGAGGTATTGAGCCGGACAGAAAAATATTGTCCGGTTTGGAAGAGGAAACGTCAGACATCAAAACTGCTTTCAGTTCAACAGCGGAAAAATGCTGGGGCTCGCGTTTCCAGTTAACCGCTGAAACTTTGCGGCTTGATGCAGAAAATATGGAGCTTCACCATAGCGGTATGCTTACGAGCGGCGGGCGTCCTGACCAAGTTTTGAACATAGGGGTAGTGCATCTTTACTGCAAGTGGATGAGTTGAACTGAGCAAGATTTGTTTTCTGCAGGGCAGTTCGGATTTGTGTATTGTTGCGGTTGACGGCGGTAGCTTCAGTGACCTACTTCTCTTGCAATCAATTCTGCGGAAAGATCTTTTCATGGCAAAAGCAATTCACATGATGATCCGGGTTCTGGATGAAGAGCGTTCTCTCGCGTTTTATCGCAAGGCGTTTGGTCTGGAAGTTGCCGAGAGACTGGATTTTGACAATTTCACTCTGGTTTATCTGCGAAATGCCGAGAGTGATTTTGAGGTCGAGCTTACGGTCAACAAAGGCCGCAGTGAGCCATATTCATCAGGAGACGGTTACGGGCACATCGCGTTCTGTGTCGATGGGCTGGCTGTTGAGCATAAGCGCTTTCAGGAGGAAGGGCTTGCACCTGAAGACATCAAAGAGTTCTTCGTCGAAGGCAGGCTGCTGGCACGGTTCTTCCTTATAACTGATCCCGATGGATACCGGATCGAGATGCTGGAGCGGCACGGGCGATACCAGTAATCGCTCCTGTACTTAGTACTCGATCGCCTTTTCAGCGAGAGTTGGAGGAGAGCTTCTTGCAAGCTCTTTCTTGCTGTGGCTTTTGAAGGTCTGCGTAAACCCTTCACGCAGACTATAATATGGCTGCCAGTCGAAGTTCTCAAGATATCTGGTTACATCAAGAGCAATGTCGTAGTCCCGGAACGGGAAGTACTCGCGGGCCGGGATACCGGGTGCCATATCGTTGCCATAAAGAATTATCGGCTCGATCTCTGCGATATCGCAGAGAAACTTCACCCATTTTTCAATGGTCAGAATATGTGGATCAGCCAGATTAATGGCTTCGGTTGGCATGGCGTGCATGGCCAGCAGATAGAGAATGAAACTGGCGAGATCTTCCGCATGCAGGAACTGCAGTTTCGCTTGTCCATCACCGGGCAGGATGATCGGGCGCTCCGTTAATGCGCGTGCCCAGACAAACTGCTCTCGGTCGATATCGTTGTTTGGGCCGTAAAGGTATGGCGGGCGGATGGCGACTACTGGTGTATGTTCCTGATTCAGCAGAAAGTGATCTGCATCAGATTTGTCTCTGCCGTAAGCACCCCAAACAGGTGCGCCGCCGATTGGGTCTTTTTCACCTGGTAAATGGTCTTTGGTTTCTTTGTAAACCGCAGCACTGGAGAGATGAACCCACTTTTTGGCATGGATGCCGAAGGTGTTGAATGCAATCTCTGCCTGCCTTCGCGTATAAGCGCTTGTATCAATGACTGCTTCGTATTTGCCAGCGATTTGCTGCATGGCAAAGGGATCGTTTCTGTCTGCAATCAACTGCCGGGTGCCGGGAACAGGGCGTGTGCCTCTGTTGAGCAGGGTTACATTATATCCCTTCGCAAGCAGGGCTGGGATGAGAGATGCCCCCACAAAGCCAGATCCACCTATGACTAACAAGTTATGCATAATTTGTAGTGCCTTAGAACTGTCCACTTTCAGTACCGGGAATGTAACATAGCGGGATTAAAGAAATCTGTTTGCGTGGGGATAGTTGAGTACCCATCCATTTTCGTTGAAATATTGAACCTTGCAATGGCGCAGGTGAGGCGGCACAAATGGTTGAGTTCAATTTGCATAAAACGGGGATATTGACCCATGGCATCCAACAAGCTCCTGCTTCTTCCTGGTGATGGAATTGGTCCTGAAATCATGGAGGAGGTGAAAAAGGTGATCGCCTGGCTCAACGAGCAGGGCGAAGATGTTTACGAGTATGACGAAGGCCTTGTTGGTGGCAGTGCCTATAACGCACACGGCGTTTCCATTTCTGAAGAAGATATGGCGAAAGCGCAGACTGCCGATGCTGTAATCTTCGGTGCTGTTGGTGGCCCTGAGTGGGACGATGTGCCTTATGAGGTTCGCCCGGAAGCTGGTTTGCTGCGCCTGCGTAAAGACCTTGGTTTGTTTGCTAACCTTCGCCCTGCGATTTGCTATCCGGCGCTGGCCGGCGCGTCTTCTTTGAAGCCGGAGATCATTGAAGGGCTGGATATTCTGATCGTTCGCGAGCTGACCGGTGGTGTCTACTTCGGTGAGCCGAAAGAGATCATTGATCTGGACAACGGCCAGAAGCGGGGTATCGACACGCAGGTTTACGACAGCTACGAAATTGAGCGTATTGCTGGCGTTGCCTTTGACCTTGCGCGCACCCGTGACAACAAAGTTTGCTCCATGGAAAAGCGCAATGTGATGAAATCCGGCGTACTTTGGAATGAGGTTGTAACTGTCACACACAAAACAAACTACGCGGATGTTGAGTTGGACCACATGCTGGCAGATGCTGGTGGCATGCAGCTGGTGCGCCGGCCAAAGCAGTTTGACGTTATTGTAACGGACAATCTGTTTGGTGACATGCTATCTGATGTCGCGGCGATGCTGACTGGTTCTCTGGGTATGCTGCCTTCTGCATCATTGGGTGCGCCTGATGAAACTACCGGCAAGCGCAAGGCCCTTTATGAGCCAGTGCATGGTTCAGCTCCAGACATTTCCGGCACAGGAGCAGCCAACCCGATTGCAATGATTGCAAGTTTTGCTATGGCTCTGCGCTACTCCTTCCAAAAGATTGCAGAGGCCGACATGGTTGAAAAAGCAATCTCCAGCGCACTGGACAAAGGTCTGCGGACAAAGGACATTGCGAAGGATGGTGAAACGACCATCACAACCGCACAGATGGGTGATGCCATTGTTGCTGAGCTGTCTGCTCTTGCAGGTGTTCCGGCATAAGCTGGCAAGTCAGGTCCTAGAGACTTGAAACACGGCTTCCGTTGATATCGAAATCACCAAAGCTGACGCAGTGGAGTGTCGGGTTCTCATAGGCTTTGATGTAGTAGATTTTGTGCTCCATACCAGCGATAACGGACCACTGCGTGTAATCGCTGGCTTCTTGCTTCTGCTCCGCTGGAGAGATGGCAGGCCTCACAAACCCTTTTGGAATGTCGAAATTATTCAGCACGTAATCCATGGTCAAAAGGTGGTTCCTGTTCGACACTGTAGCGTCAATTGTGGAGATAACACCCAGTACCGGAATAAGCCGGGACGGCGGGTTGGATCACTCTAAACGCCGGGCAGGCCTGATCCCTTGCCGAAGGGTGTGATTTCCTGCCATAATTTCGGTGATCCGATATTGAATGGAGAGAGAAAAAGTGTCAGCTAATCCTGAATAAGACAACTGGTTTTTGGCAAAACGCTTGAGCAAGGAGCCTCCGAAGCTGTTTTTGCTTGTGATTGCCGACGAAGAGCACAAAGTTCCGTCAGATGTGCCTGTTGCTTTAGGATTGGTTTTTTGAAAGTTTAGCTACTGGATGTTAATCACGGCAGTTAGCCGTGCGATTTGGTTGCACAGAAAACGCGTGTACGGCATAAGCGTGAGCCAAGACAAATTCTGAGAAGCATTGCTGAAAGACAGAGCATGGATGAACGTTTAAGACCTTTCCTTGGAACCTGGATCCTGGATCCTGATGTCTCACATTATGAGCAGGGTTCAGTACCCTGGGGGGGCAGTTTAAAGATTGTCGAAAAGGATGGCGAGGTCGGAATCTTCATGAAAACCGTTGAGGGAGAAGGCGAGACCGTTGAGGCGAACTTCGCAGGCATTCCTGATGGAGAAGACCGTCCTATGCCACAAAACCCGGTTGCGGATACGCTCTCCCTTTCTTTAAACACGGATGGTGATCTGGTGTCTGAAGCCAAGCGCGGAGGCCTGAGCATTATGGTCGCCAAACGCGAGCTGAGTGAAGACGGTTCTCAGCTTACGGTTTATCAAACTGTACACCTGCTGGATGCTGGTTCGTTTACCAACGAAGCGGTCTACATGAGAGCGCAGTAGGTGTTTTAACCAACCTCTGACTTTGCCTGTCTATTCTGTGGTTACAAAAGCAGATTGAACAAGGAGCTGTGGTTATGAGGAACGTTGTGAAAGCGGTCGGGATTTGCCTTTGTGCGGGAGGCAGTCTGGCAGTTTCTGTTTCTGCGGCTGAGTCGCCAAAGCAAATGTTTGGCGGAATTCCTTACATGGATGACCGCAGCACGCCGCAAAGCCTGATTGAAAGCTATTACAATGCGATCAACCGGAAAGCTTACGTTCAGGCGTATACCTATCTCAATTCACCCAAACAAAGTTTTGGGGAGTTCCAGAAGGGTTACGCCAGCACGGTTTCTGTTGAATTGAGGTACGGATCTACTCAGCCGGACCCTGGCGCAGGGCAGATTTATTGGGCTCTGCCTGTCGCGATCCTTTCTCATACCAGTGATGGTAAGTCTCAGGTTTATGCCGGGTGCTACACAATCCACCTGACAAACCCCGGTATTCCGACTGATCCACCCTATGTGCCTATGACGATAGACAATGGAGAGTTGGCACCCTCTGATAAGCCGTTGGCAAAAGCAGTTCCTCTGAGTTGTGAGCAATAAGCGAGGATCAGAGATACCCGAACAGTCTTCCGCAGATCAGCACGCCGAGCCAGCTGAACAGAGAAATGAAGCCGGCGGATCTGAAGCGGGGGATGGTACCACGGGAGTCGACTTGTGACAGATAGCGCCATGGCTTGTTGAAGCGCAGGAACAACGCGTTGAGCAGAGCGAGGGTGAAGAAACCTGACTTGGCCCAGAAGATGGGTGCGTTGACGTAGAGTTGCGCTTTGACTGAGAGCAGGAAGGTGCCGGTTGTGATTGCGATCAGGCCTCCCAGAAGAGCGATGCGCGTGAGGGGGCGTGCAAGATCGTACAGCGGGATGGAGCGCCACAGGCCCATCATGCGCAGATCAAGCGGGACGAGAGACCCAAACAACATCGCCAGCCCGACGATGTGGCCGGTGTTGATTGCCGGATAGACCCACCATGCATACCTGAAGACCTCTGGCAGTTGAGAGCGTTCGAGATCAGCTGAAAGTGCTTGCAATTGAAAAAGGAGGTCCATTATTATTCCGTTGAGATCTTCATCGTTCTGCTCAGACTGAGTGCAGACGCGATGCCATGCAAGGATTGATTGGCGCACTTTTTCCGGTGCCCACGGTTTTATTAGTTTGGGGGGGGGATGGCTGACTTTGTGCATTTGGAATGGGGGAGGAATGCTTGCAGTGACGGCTTTGCGGCAACCGTGATTGTGGATTGCCTGAGCTTTTCGACGGCAACTTCCGTAGCTTGTGGGAGAGGAGCGCTAGTGGTGCCTGTTGCCGAGCGCGAAGAAGGGAAAGCGCTGGCTTGTGAGATTGGCGGGGATTGTGCCGGGAACCGTCGGGATGGCGGTTTCTCGCTGTCTCCACCAACGCTGATGGGGCTTTGTACTGGTAATGTGCTGGTGCTGCCCAGTCCCAACGGCGCAACACTTTCTGCATTGCCACGAGAAGGGCGGGTGTTTGCAGCAGCGCTTCGTAACGCAGCAGCGGTAGCAGCTTATCTGGCGGAATTTTCCGGCAAGGTCCTGTTGGTTGCTGCGGGGGAGAAATGGCCGGATGGCAGTTTACGGCCTGCCTTTGAGGATCAACTGGCCTGCGGTGCAATTGCGCATTTTCTGGCTTGCCCGATGTCGCCGGAAGCCTCAATCGCCCGAGCTGGCTATCTCTCCTGTACGGATGATCTGCACGAAGCGTTACAGGGCTGCGCGAGTGGACAAGAGTTGACGCACTATGGTTATGCGGCTGATGTGGAGTGGGCGGGGGAACTGAATGCGGAAGGCTGTGTGCCGGAACTGCGGCACGTGCAGCGCGGTGAGCGATTAGTGAATGCCTTCGTGGACGTTTCGCACGCAAGTCATGTCAGTTCAACAGTTGAGCTGACATCAGAGTTTATTTCGCCTGAATGAAGGTTCTCCTCGATAAAGCCCGGTATTCTGGCAGGTTCGCTGGTGTGTGCGTGTCAGGGGTGAGTGATGTCGAAGGTCTGTCGTCGCAAAGACAGTTGACAAATCTTCCTTGTAAAGGCATGAAAATCACCGATCTATTTATTGGAAAAGAGTTGGGCGGAATGTTCCCTGGCAAGACCGAGACAACAAAATTCATGTACACTGCGGCGAAAATCGCAGACATGATGCCGGCTGCAAATGTGACCGCGAAAACTACCGGAACAATCACCACGAAAACAACAAAGACCACCGTCTAAGGTGTCTCTCTTTCCTTTGCTCTCCCAGGGACGGAGAGCACCAGAGGGCTCACCGGGCGCAGTCAGCCTCCGGAAGCCAGCGGGGGAGATAAAGAGGATAAGACCAATGGGTTATAAGGTTGCGATTGCAGGTGCTACCGGCAATGTAGGCGCGGAGATGCTGGATATTCTGGCAGAGCGTGGTTTTCCGGCTGATGAGGTGATTGCATTGGCATCCCGCCGCTCTCAGGGCAAAGAAATCTCCTTTGGTGACAAGACGCTAAAAGTTAAAGCAATGGAGAACTTTGATTTCTCTTCCGTTGATATTTGTCTGATGTCTGCCGGCGGTGTGATCGCGAAAGAGTGGGCGCCGAGGATCGCTGCCAGGGGTTGCGTTGTCATCGATAACTCTTCTGCATGGCGCTATGATCAGGATGTACCTCTGATCGTGCCTGAAGTGAATGCTGATGATATTGTTGACTTCAAAAAGAAGAATATCATTGCAAACCCGAACTGCTCCACTGCACAGCTGGTTGTTGCTCTTAAGCCAATTCACGAAGAAGCTGGCATCAAACGCCTCGTTGTATCCACGTACCAGTCCGTTTCCGGTGGCGGCAAAGAGGCGATGGACGAGTTGTTCGACCAGACCCGGGCGGTTTTCGTAAACGACCCGATCGAGTCGCAGAACTTCACGAAGCGCATTGCGTTTAATGTGATCCCGCATATTGATGATTTTATGGAGGATGGCTACACGAAGGAAGAGTGGAAGGTTCTTGCGGAAACCAAGAAGATCCTCGACCCGGCTATTAAAGTGACGTGTACCGCTGTTCGTGTTCCTGTCTTTGTTGGGCATGGAGAGAGCGTGAATATAGAATTGGAAAACCCGCTTTCTCCTGAAGAAGCTCAGGACTTGCTGCGGGAAGCTCCGGGTATTCTGGTTGTCGATAAGCGTGAAGACGGCGGCTATGTCACTCCTTACGAGTGTGCTGGCGAAGATGCAACTTACGTTTCACGTATCCGTGAAGACGCGACTGTTGAAAACGGCCTGAACATGTGGGTCGTTTCAGATAACCTGCGTAAGGGCGCAGCGTTGAACACCGTTCAGATCGCTGAGGTTCTGGTGAACCGCGGCCTGATCAAACCAAAAGCAGAAGCTGCTGCATAAGCTGCTCAGCAATTGACGAGATTAGGAAGGGCACCTTTCAGGTGCCCTTTTGTTGTAAGCAAAATAAACTTCCACCTCCGGTGGAGGACTGGAAGAGTTCTAGATTTCCAGTAAGAGACCTCACTGCCTGGGCCATTGGCGTGGCCTTTCATTGTATGAGCAGGGAGGTTTTTATGGATACAGATCACCTTAAACACAGTACCTGGGACTGTAAATATCATGTTCAGGGTGTTTCAATGAAAGTTCGGGCTGTTTTCGTTTGTCAGGAATGAAATAGCTGCATTCCGATTGTCCTGTACCTTTTCGATTGCTCTTGTGGTGACTTTCCGATTTTTTTGAGCAGTGTGAGGGTCGCACTTATGAGTGTGAAAATATTTCCTGGGGCATGGTCGAGCCGGTTTGTATAGCGATCCTCGCCAAGGGTAACATCCTTGTCGCGATGCATGATCTCGATAAGCCAGTGATT
>CANNAV010000067.1 GCA_947502585.1 uncultured Pseudovibrio sp. | reverse complement strand
AACCTAAAGAGAAATCCCACGATGGCTATCTCAATTTCTAAATCAGATAATTTACAGCACTATAGGGACACAATCTCTGAAAAAAAGTGACCGGTATCGTCATGCAACTATCAGATTTTAAATCAGTCGGACCTGAAATGGAGTTTTGAAGGGCAGGTGCAAGTACGGATTGTAACGGCAAGTAATGTTTGGGTGAGTAAGCTACTGGTCGCCGCTTCATTGGTTTTGTTTGCACAAGTTGAAGAAGTTTCAATTAATGGAATTGGATGGCTAAAGTCGTGCAATGAACACGATCTGACATTTTTGACTTAGGCAATCCTCCGGGAGTTTTGCTCTTATGCGTGTCACAATCCACATTTTCTTCCGTGTACGCGACGGCAGTCTACAGTTTTGCGCAGGAAAAAAGAACATTCTGGTTAAGTAGTGTGCAGAGTGATCATTTAGTCAGCCAATTCTCGCTTTACTGAGAAAGAATAAAGTCAGGGCAGATCTAAAGAAGGAGAGTAGTTAAAAGTTATATTGCACGTTCTCGCTATATCTTCATAATGTTTATATATTATATGCAATATGTAATAACGATTTTATAATATATTATCTGTGTTAACGTAGAAATAACTTAGCATAAATTGATGTTACTTTATAATATTTTAGATTTAATGAAAAAATTTGAGTATATATTTTAAATAATACTAATATAGTATAAATACTTACGCGGTTAAATTTCATCTTCCCTAGCGTATACGTTGAATTTACCAAGTAAAAAATATGTTTTCGGGCTATATTTGGCCCGTTTTCTTGTGTAGATTATCAATTGTCCTATATGAAATATCATAAATTTCATTGAGGGCTTTGAAAGTGGGGGTACTCATTCCTCACTGAGGGTGCTTTGGAGAGTGTTCAAATGAACACGGAAAGCCTCAGCAGTGTGGGTGGGTATCATATGCTACTTGATAAGCTAGTACAGGAGTGGAGGAGAACAAAAGTTATCAGGGGGAATTCATGGAGGTATCGGGTGGAGTGCTGAAATGATGAGCTTTTGTAACTCTTCTATAGGTTTAACATACAAACCACCGGGCAAATGGAAATGAACAGTATTCCTAGTAAGCTAGATGTGGCTGCAGATATCGCCGGCCCTATTCGTGAAGACGATGGGGATGGGCAACTGCTCGCAATCTCTGAGATGTCAGAGTTGTTTAGCGTGACTCTGCGGACACTTCGTTTTTATGAGGAGAAGGGACTTCTTAATCCAGTACGTCGTGGAGCACGACGCTTCTACAGAGGTCGTGATGTGAGCCGCATGCGGGTCATTTTGCAGGCCAAGAAGATTGGTCTGACGCTGGCAGAAGTTCGTCGTATTATCAAGCTGGTCGAGGGTTACAGTCCTCGTCCGGAGCAACTTAAGCAACTTCAGGAAATTTGTGGTGCGCAGGAGCAGCTGCTCTATGAGCAGGAGCAAGCGCTTCAGGAACAGATTGCAGAAGTTCGCGGTGTCTCTCATGCACTGAGCAGCATGCTGGAAGCAGAATCAGCTTAATTGCTTCTGACAAGAGTTACGGAACCCGGCTCTCCATATGCCGGGTTTTTTGTATGGAATTTGAGAGGCTTACAGCTGTGGGGCGCCTGGCAAGGAAAAAGCGAGGCACACCGGAATCCGCTTTCAAGGGGTTCTGTATGCCTTGCCTTATCAGCGCGTGATGCGTTAATTTGTATAAACTCATCACGCGCTAACTCCTTATTTTCATGCGTATTCTTAGCCAAAAACCTGAGCCTGTTTTCGGGAATACGCTCTAGGCATCAACAGTAGCCTTGTGGTTCTCAATCAGCTCAATGAAGCGAGAGAAAAGGTAGTGGCTGTCTTGTGGACCTGGAGATGCTTCCGGATGATGCTGTACTGAGAAGACAGGCGCATCTTTTACACGCAGGCCACAGTTGGTGCCGTCGAACAGGGACACGTGTGTTTCCTCCACGTTGTCCGGCAGGCTGCCAGCATTCACGGCAAAACCGTGATTCATGCTGGAGATTTCAACCTTGTTGGTTGTGTAGTCGTGTACCGGATGGTTTGCACCGTGGTGGCCCTGATGCATCTTTGTGGTGGTACCGCCAAGAGCAAGCGCAAGCATCTGGTGACCCAGACAGATACCGAAGACCGGCAGGCCGGACTTAATAAGGCCCTGAATGGTTGGGACCGCATATTCGCCAGTTGCTGCCGGATCGCCAGGGCCATTAGACAGGAATACTCCATCTGGCTTGAGTGCGAGAATGTCCTCAGCAGAAGTGGTTGCAGGCACAACAGTCACGCGGCATCCGGCACCTGCCAGAAGGCGGAGGATGTTACGCTTTACGCCAAAGTCCAGTGCGACCACATGGTGGACTGGTTTGGTCTGGGCGCCGAATCCGTCATCCCAATCCCAGGTGGTTTCGTTCCAGCCGTAGGTTTTCTGAGTGCTCACACCTTTAGCAAGGTCCATGCCAACCAGATCCGGCAGGTCGGCAGCTTCTGCTTTCAGCGTTTCCACATCAAATGCACCCTCAGGGTCATGAGCGATCACGGCGTTCTGCATGCCTTTTTCGCGAATGAGGACTGTCAGTGCGCGGGTGTCTACACCGGTCAGGCCAACAATGTTTCGCGCCTTGAGCCATGCATCGAAGTGGTTGCCAGAGCGATAGTTGGAAGGAGTGGTGATGTCGGCGCGTAGAATCGCACCACGCACGCCAGAAGTGCCCTCCATATCTACAGTTTCAACATCATCTTCGTTCACTCCCGCATTGCCGATATGGGGGAACGTGAAGGTGATGATTTGTCCTGCATAGGAAGGATCTGTGAGAATCTCTTCATACCCGGTCATTGCCGTATTGAAGCAGACTTCGCCGGACGCTTTTCCAGAAACTCCGATGCCCCGGCCTTTAATGACTGTACCGTCTGCGAGAACGAGGAGGGCGGTAGATTTAGGTGCTGACCATGCGTCTTGAGCTTTCATCACTTGCTTTCTTGATACGGTTGATGACAGTATGCGTCCATCTGGAACGCACCGAAGGGACTTGACTTTGGCGCGTCACAGTCGCATCAAGGCCGAGACCATAGGAGAAGGGGTTCCTCTGGTCAATATCACTCGTGTAGAAATAATTGTTTTCGGGTTACAGGAAATTAGCCCAGATCAGATGGATGAGGCGTTTATCCGGGATTTGGAGAGCCTCTTTTAAAGTTTTCGCGTCAGGGTTCCTTTAGTATGTTGCGAGACAAAATAGCGAATGCGCTGAAAGCCGCGCAAGAAGACACTAACAAAAGGCGTGCTGCCACACTGCGCCTTATCACTGCGGCCGTAATGGACAGGGATCTGGCTGCACGTGAGCAAGGCCGTGATGGCTTAAGCGAAGAAGAGCTTACGGACCTCCTGCACACCATGCTGGTACAGCGTGAACAGGAAGCTGCGCATTGTGAAGCGAGCGGTAAGGTGGAGCTTGCCGCACAAGAGCGCGAAGAAGCGGGAATGATCCGGGAATTATTACCTTCGCAGCTCAGCGAGTACGAAATGAAGCTTGTTTGTCAAACAGTTGTCGAGTGTGTAGAAGCGCGCGGACTGCGTGATATGGGGCGCTGCATGGCCGAACTAAAAGAGCGCTATCCCGGCCAGATGGACTTTGCGAGAGCCAGTTGCATGGTGAAGCAGATCCTGCGTGCTCCGCAGTAAGCCGACTTGCCCGGAGCACTTGCAGGCCGCCGTGTCGTCATGATGCGGCTTTTCTTTTTTCCTGACGAGAAACACTGAGTTCAGCCCTCGCAAATGGGGGTTTTACTGGATTCCCTGGGTGCTTCACGGCTATATAATACGCAGCTTAGCTGCCTTCCGGCCAGAACGATAAATTGGACCACTATGCGTTTCGATCAGCTCTTTCTTGATGATATTCGCAACCGCGTCTCACTTACAGATGTGGTGGGGCGACGTGTAACCTGGGATCGGCGTAAATCCCAGCCCGGAAAGGGTGATTACTGGGCCTGCTGTCCCTTCCATTCAGAGAAGTCTCCGAGTTTCCACGTTGATGAACGCCGTAACCGCTACAAGTGCTTTGGCTGTGGTGAAAGTGGAGATCATTTCAGGTTTCTGATGGAGACAGAGGGCCTCAGTTTCCCCGAAGCTGTGGAGGAGTTGGCAGGCGTAGCAGGCATCGCCATGCCTGCACCCGATCCTCAGGCGGCAAAGCGAGCTGCGAAGCGTAATTCTCTGACGGACGTCTGTGAGATGGCGGCACGCTATTTCCGGCATGTGTTTCAATCTGCTGATGGGCATGCTGCACAGGAGTATGCGCAGCGACGCGGTTTGAGTGCAGAGACGCTGAAAGAGTTTCAGTTCGGTTTTGCGCCTCCGGGGCGTGATAACCTGAAGAAGGCTTTGATGGCGAAAGACGTCACTGAAGCTGAGCTTATTGAAGTGGGGTTGCTCATTAAACCTGAGGACGGGCGTCCCTCTTATGACAGGTTCCGCAATCGTCTTATGATTCCGATCCATGATGACCGGGGCCGGGCAGTCGCTTTTGGTGGCCGGACCATGGACCCGGATGGCCAGCCGAAATATCTGAACTCACCGGAGACACCTGTCTTTCACAAAGGGATGATGTTGTTTAATGCGCATCGTGCACGTCAGCCTGCCTATGAGAGCGGGCAGGCGATTGTGGTGGAAGGGTACATGGATGCTATTGCCCTATGGCAGGTTGGCATTCAGGGGACGGTCGCAAGTCTGGGGACGGCGTTTACCGAAGACCAGATCATGCGGCTTTGGAAGTTTGCAGATGAACCGGTGGTTTGTTTTGATGGTGATGTTGCCGGTGTTTCTGCTGCACACCGAGCTGTAGATCGCATTCTTCCGGTTCTCACCAGCGGTAAGTCCTTCCAGTTTGCGTTTTTACCTGACGGGCAGGACCCTGATGATGTGATTAATGCCGGTGGCACCGCTGCCATGTATGGAGAGATTGAGAAGGCTCTGCCACTCTCAGAAGTGGTTTGGCGTCGCGAAAGTGAACGCGCCCGGATTGATACGCCTGAGCGCAAGGCTGCTTTGGAAAAGGCCGTTGAAGATCTGGTTGGCACCATCAGGGATGAGCGCGTCCAGAAGCGATACCGGATGGACTTGCGTCTCAAACTCTCAAATTTGTTTTATGAGGAGAGTCGCCGGAGCCGTGGCAAAGGTGGGGGCGGCAGGGATGAGGGCTGGCGCGGCACCAGAAAACAAAGTGCAAATGATGAGTGGGCTTCCCGGGCTCGAGTTGAAACACCCGACACGCCTTCTTATGGAGTTGAACGTAGTTTCTGCACCATGTGCCTGATGTATCCTGAACTGTTTGACCGCCACTTTGAGCGGATTTCGCAGTTGACGTATTCCAATGAGCTGCACTCCATGTTTATGACAGCGCTGGTTCGGATTGCGACGGACCTTGCTGAAGGCGCTGTTACGCAGATCTATAACAAGCTGGATGAACGGTTCTATCAGATCCTGCAGGAAGCTATAGGGAGCGCGGACTCTGAGAGCGATGGTAACAGGGCAAGCACCTTGCGACGCTGGGATGCGCTGACCAACCGTCTGCAGGTATTGAAGGAAGACCCACCCGAAGATTTCGTGGAGATGCTGTTCCTGAACTATGCTGATATGCTTGAGTTGCGCATGTTGAAGAAGGAGCTTGAACATGAAACGCGGGCCATGGAGCTGGATCTTACCGAAGAAAGCTGGAGTAGGTTTCAGGCACTCACGCAGGATTTGTCCCGCCGTCGTGAGGAGTGTTTGCGTGATGAGCAGGAGCTGGCAGAGCGTGCTGCAAAAATGCGCTCTTCAAAAGGTGCTGTTCCGGCGTGACGTGAGAAGAGGGATTGCAGGTCTGTCTATTTGCTTTTCCAGAGGGTCTGGTGGCGGAAGCCTAAGGTGGCGTTGTGATAGAAGAACGCTTGTTTTTTAGGTTATCCAGAAAAACAGACAATGTATTGTCCAAAATCCCCTGGAATCAGATTGACGATGCCGAATCGCCCTTGCGAATCACAAAAGGCGGGCTACATACACAAGGTCAGACAGCCGATACCAGCGCCCGTAGACCTTAGATGTCTTTAAAGCGGCGATATCATAATCGGATAATCAGCGCTGTCGATGCCTGGAATGTGCCGGATACAGCCTGAAACGGCGGGGATGCTGGTTTGCAGTCCTGCCCGAATGAGTTTTGGGTCTTCACTTCCGTGAAAACATTTTGATACCAAGGTTAAGTCAGGTTTAACAGACTTTGCGTTAAACCCCAAAGTCAAATGTGATTCAAATACCACCTGTGTAGTTCACACACGGGGGATATTGATTGCGTAACGCGATAGTTCGCTGGAGCACGACCAGCGACTTTGGAGCAGAATATGGCGACGAAGGCGACACAAGCTGAAGATACGCAGGAACCGGCGGGTGCAGAGGGACAAGATGGTCCACTCCTGGATTTGTCGGTCGCCGCCGTCAAGAAAATGATCAAGTCCGCGAAGAAACGCGGATACATCACTTATGACGAATTGAATGAAGTTCTTCCACCTGATCAGGTCAGTTCTGAGCAGATTGAAGACACCATGTCGCTTCTTTCTGAAATGGGCATCAACGTTGTTGAGGCGGAAGATACAGAAGAAGGTAAAGAGGAGGAGGAAGCTCCACCGGCTGTAGATGGTGGTGAGTTGGTTGTTGCCTCTTCTACAGCTGTTACCAAGACCACAACTGCCAAGGAACCGACAGACCGTACCGACGACCCGGTGCGTATGTACCTGCGCGAGATGGGCTCTGTTGAGCTGTTGTCCCGCGAAGGCGAAATTGCCATTGCAAAGCGTATTGAGGCTGGCCGCGAGGCTATGATCTCAGGTCTTTGCGAAAGCCCGCTGACCTTCCAGGCGATCATCATCTGGGGCGAGGAACTGGCTGAAGGCAAGGTTCTGCTGCGTGACATTATTGATCTGGATGCAACCTATTCCGGTCCTGATGACAAGAATGGCCCATCTGATGCTGACCTTTCTGAGCAGGAACAGGCTGGTGAGGGTGAAGTTCCTGAGGCTGTGCGCCTTAAGGAAAAAGAAGAAGCCCGCAAGCGCAAGGAAGAACAGGCCCTTAAACCCAATGGCGCTGCTGCTCCGGCGGCGGCTGCTCCGGGTATACCGGGTGAAGCTCCTGCGGAGGGTGGTCAAACCTCTGAAGATGATGACGACGAGTATGAGGCAAACGTTTCTCTTTCCGTAATGGAAACAGAACTGAAGCCGATAGTCGTTGAGATCTTTGACAAGATCAAAGAGGACTACACGAAGCTGCGCAAGCTTCAGGACCAGCTGGTTGAAAACAAGCTGGCCAACAAAACTCTGTCTCCGTCTCAGGAGCGTCGTTACAAAAAGCTCAAAGAGGACATTATTGTTGAAGTGAAAAGCCTGCACCTCAATGCCAACCGTATTGAGACACTGGTTCAGCAGCTTTACTCCATCAACAAAATGCTTATTGGTTATGAAGGCCGTCTGCTGCGTCTTGCTGACAGTAGCGGCGTGAACCGTGCTGACTTCATCAAGCACTACCAGGGTTCTGAACTGGACCCTAACTGGATCCGTAAGGTTGTAAACCTGTCTGGCCGTGGCTGGAAGAAGTTTGTGACCAATGACGGCGACATGATCCGCGAACTGCGCGGCGAGATTCAGACGCTTGCGACTGAGACTGGCCTTGAGATCACCGAGTTCCGTACCCTGGTGTCCCTGGTGCAGAAGGGTGAGCGCGAAGCACGTATCGCGAAGAAGGAAATGGTGGAAGCGAACCTTCGTCTCGTTATCTCCATTGCCAAGAAATACACCAATCGTGGCCTGCAGTTCCTGGATCTTATTCAGGAAGGTAACATTGGCCTCATGAAGGCGGTAGACAAATTCGAATATCGCCGTGGTTACAAGTTCTCCACCTATGCGACCTGGTGGATTCGTCAGGCGATCACCCGGAGCATCGCGGATCAGGCGCGTACTATCCGTATTCCGGTGCACATGATCGAGACGATCAACAAGATCGTTCGTACCTCCCGTCAGATGCTTCACGAGATTGGCCGTGAGCCAACCCCGGAAGAACTCTCTGAAAAGCTGCAGATGCCGCTTGAGAAGGTCCGTAAGGTGCTGAAAATCGCTAAGGAGCCTATCTCCCTTGAAACGCCGATCGGTGACGAGGAAGACAGCCATCTTGGTGACTTTATTGAGGACAAGAACGCCATTTTGCCGATTGATGCGGCAATTCAGGCGAACCTTCGCGAGACCACAACCCGCGTTCTGGCATCGCTCACACCTCGTGAAGAGCGTGTTCTGCGTATGCGCTTTGGTATCGGCATGAACACCGACCATACTCTGGAAGAGGTTGGCCAGCAGTTCTCCGTTACCCGTGAACGTATTCGTCAGATTGAGGCAAAGGCACTGCGTAAGCTGAAGCACCCAAGCCGCTCCCGCAAACTGCGGAGCTTCCTGGACAGCTAAGCTGCTTTAGGCATGTGAGAATTAAGAAGCCGGTCTCTGCAAGGAGGCTGGCTTTTTTGCTTTTGAGAGAGAGCACTGAACTAAGAGTAAGAAGTTCTCATCTGGACCAACTACCAAACTGATGCCTCCTTAAACGATGGGTTCCAGCACTTTGGGTAGATCAAACACCAGCAATCCGACTTGTCCCAATGGCAATTGTGAAACAACTTCACCTTTGGGATTTAGGACTGCTGTAGGCCCTAGCGCCAGATAGCCTTCGCGTTTGCCAGTAACGTCTGATGATATCAGCCAGAGTCCAGTTTCCTGGCAACGTTGCCCCCGCACTGAGTTATGTAGTGATTTGTATTTTTCTGCTGTTTCATGCTTCAGCATGTTATTCGCGCAACAAACGATGAGATCCGCGTTTTGTCGGGCAACCTGTTCTGCGAGAGGTGCGAAGTTTAAGTCGTAACAAATATTTATACTAAACTTGAGATCTTGGACTTCAAATGTCGGAACATCTAGTCCCTCTGTGAAAGCTGCCTCACCTGGTAAAAGGTAGTGCTTCCGATATGCTCCAACAAGTTCCTGATTTTTTACGACTATTGCCGTGTTAAATAGTTTTCCGTCTGCCTTCTCGATCATACCAACTACCAGTATCGGCCCTGAGACAGGAAACTGATCCAACAGCTCGTGAAACTGTAGTGAGTCAAGATCAATAGCGACTTCACAGGCTTGTTTTTCTTGGGGGATGTAGCCTTGCAAAAAACCTTCTGGGAAAGCCAGTAAGTGAACGTTCTGTGCATTTGCTTGCTCAGAGGTTTCTCTGAGAAATTGTAGTGCAGCTGGTAGATTATTGAGAAATTCAGGAGCCTGTGCTGCTGCTATACGGACGGTTGACACGTGTATTGCCCTTTCTTGAAACCTGCTTCCGACAATTAACCTTCTACTAAATTCGCCAAGGTTAAATGGTTGCTTTGTCTGCAATTGAAGAAGGCCTTTCCGTCATGCCGGACGGAGCGGAGTGGAGATCCGGTATCCGGTGGCGAGAGGAGCAGGCGTTAGTGAGTGTGGCTCTGGTTTCCGCGTCGCACTTCGTTTGCTCGGGATGACGTCTTTAGGATTGGTGTGGGGCGATGTGCTTGCTAGCGTATCCTCAGGGCAACAGGTGAGGGGTTGTTGCAACTTTTCGTTGACAGGTGGGCGTTCCATTCCACATTCATATGTGAGGCTTCGAAACCTCTTTCCACGCGGTACCCGCTCCCGTAACTAGCGGATTTTTTGTGCCTTTTTCCTAAAGGCGCAAACCCTTTGCTATGAGCGGGAGGGCGGTGAATACAATACCCTTTCGGGGGGAATAAACTCGCCTGCCGTGGTCAGGTTTCGAACCTCCCGCTCGCCAGTGGGTCTTCGAAAAATCGTTTGTCGTGCGGTTCATTCAACAGCCAACCACGTGAGGGCTTTGATTATGGACGACACTGCATGCGCCTGTGGCGCCACAAATACTCTTCAAAATGGAATTGACGACGTGAACTTTGCTGTTTCTGATCTTCAGAACCTTGCTTATATGCAGCGTCTGGTGCTGAACGAGCGGATGAAGAACAGTTGCGAACGTGACGTTTTAATCACTTTGTACTACGCTTTATGTAACTGCCTAAAGGCACTTGATAAGACCTGCGGAATTTTAACTGATGCGTTGTCTGGTACGTCCTTCCCTAAAGGATTTTCCGGTCACGCGACACGCAGCCTCGCTTCTCCAACATTGGTCAATACTAAAACTGTGTCTCTTGATTAGATCACTGTGAACGGCACTCCAAGGGCTGCCTCAACTACCCTTGCACAGCCCTTCGTGAGTGTCCTGCTGGTCTGCGGCTGGGCGAATTGCGCCCGCAGGCCAGCATTTTTGTGTGCGTATATGGATGCGTTGGTTTTGTGGTCTTGAAGTTCTTGGCTTCAAACTGAAGGTTTCTCTCAATCGGCTATTGTGGGTTTTCTGCGAGGATTGCTTTGTCTATTTTGATGGAGCAGGGATATGGAACCGGAAGATATGCGGGGTGAGTTGGATGGGTTGAGGGCTGCGATTGAGCGGAAGCCGAGCAGGGGATGGGTGATTGCAACTTCGATTATCACGACACTGCTGGTTCTTGTTGTTCTTGTCGTAATTATGATGTTTGTGATGATGAACTGAATGCATCATTCGGGTTGGCGTGGGCATGTGCCTGACAGATATTTTGATCAGCCTTTCCGTCAACCGCCTGCACCTCCACCGGGACAGCCGCTTCCGCGTTGATTTGTTTATTGTGTTGAGCACCGGCCGGTGCCTGAACCTTTGGCGGATCGCGTCCCGGGTTATCTCCACATTTGCGGCACATGTTTGTCACTCCTTCTGTGTGGTCAGACCATTCTTGGCATCTTGAAAGCCAGCAGGGCGGCTATGCTTGCAATGCCTGCCATGCCGAGGAACAGGATTGGGCCGGACTGAGCGGCATTTTCCAGTGTGATCAAGTCTTCTGCACCTGGAACGGAGAAGCCGGAGAGGCCTGCAAGAAGGCCCGCCAGTGCTGCGCCAATGGCCAGGCCTGCGGATTGCAGAGGTCCGATGAAACCGGATGCTCTGTCGCGCTCGTCGTCAGTTTCGGCATAAATGATTGCCTTCTTCAGGAACTGGCTGCTCATACCAAAGCCTGCTCCGGTAAAGACGGAGGAGAGCAGAAATATCCATAAGGACACGGTGTAGAGCGAGACAACGGTGAGCAGTGTGCCAGCAATGATGCTTAGTGTTCCCAGACGGATCAAAGAGGTTTGGGCGTGTGGTGTCTGCACGCGGGCGACGATCCATGCAGCGGCTGTCCATGTGAAGGCTGTGATAGCCATGACATAGGAGGCTTGTGTAACGGAAAGCCCCCACAGAACCTGCCCCATAGCAGCGCCATAGACAACGCGAGCCGCGCTGGCGATGGACAGCAGCAGCGTGACCCACATGCCAAGGCCCAAAATGCCGGTGAACTTGAATGCGCTGCGCGGAATGAATGGACTGGGGCTTTTCTTATCCCACTTCACGGCAAGGAACAGCAGCAGCAGGCCAATACCTAAAGCGCCGGTGATGTGGGGAAGGCTGCGTAGCTCGCCCACATAGGCGATGAGCAACACGGCCACAGCCAGTAGGCCAAGGCGAGGGAACATACTCATTTTATCCGAGGATTGGGTGGATGTGCTTTTGTCTCTTGTGGTGGCGGGGATGACGGTGATCGCTAGCAGGAGCAGCATCAAAGACAGAGGCAGGTTGGCGTAAAATACGGCGCGCCAGGACCAGCTTTCTGTCAAAACGCCAGCGGTTAGGGGCCCGATGCCTGCAGAGACTGCCCATACCCCAGAAAGCAAAGCGAAGACCGAGGAGACAGCGTTTTCCGGATAAAGATCTGAAATCAACGTGTAGCAGAGGGAGACAATCATGCCTTCTCCCAGACCTTGCAGCATTCTGCCAAGCAACAAATGTTCCAGCGAGCCAGCTGCGCCGCCAACGAATGAACCTGCCAGAAAAGAGAGGGCCGCCGCGATAAAGAGAGGGCGTGCGCCCATGCGTGCTTTCAGGGAGCCTGTGACTGTGCCTGCTAATATGGAGCCGATCTGAAACAGGCTGAGCACCCAGAAGGCGCGTTGCTGGCCGCCAAGGTCGCGGATGATGTCAGGTATAATCGCGGAGGAGAGGAAACTGTTCATGCTTGCCGACCCGACGCCTAAAATCATGATGAGGGATGCAAGCCATCGGCCATCCATGGTCAGCATTTTGAAGGGCGATAATGAGGCCGTTTGTACCGGGCTGGATATGGTCATTAGCTTTGCCTATTAAATAATGTATCACTTATTTAATTTGAGTCTTTTAATAAGTAAAGAATATTCTTATTAAATTATATTGCGCCTGTATCCTCGATGGATCGATTTTGCAAAAATCGGCCCAACATAAATTGGCGAATTGTTTCATTTTTATCAAAACCTTAGCTTACCTTAAGCACGAGGATACTCGTTTTCGGCAGATGTAAAGGCAATGTGAACGACATGGTTTTATGCGGGTACCTGGCGGTTGCCATGTAAGGTCTTGTATGGGTTCGATTTGCTGAAACGACGAAAATGCTGCGTTCCAGATGGGGGGGGGCTGAAATGAGGCGGCTTCAAAATTGCATTACTGATGAAGATCTTGTGTGGATCCTGTCAGACCCTGGTATTGCAGGACCAGAGTGCATTCCGGTTGATTCGATTCAATCAAACCATAAGAATTAGCGAAACTGAGAAGGTCAGAGCACGAGTCGTGAATGCAGATGAACACATCATGCCTGATGCCTTATTTTCATGAGTATTCTTATCCTGAGACAGAGCCACTTCCGGGGAATGGGCTCTGGTGGGGCAGTGCCTGTTGCCGGACCATAATGATGATCGGCTTTTGAAAATGAAAACCCCGCCTGGGGCGGGGTTAAGAGAGGTTGCATTGGCAGCTTATGTTACTGCACAAGTTCGTAGGTTATTGTGACTGAGGAAGAGAGGGTCTCTTGTCCTGCTGCAATTGGCGGGGCACTTTCCATTTTTGCAGATCTCATCGCCATAATACCCCGGTATGGGCCTGGGGTGTATCCGGTTTCGGAAATGCTGAGAATCTTGCCAAGGCTGACACCAGCAGCTTTCGCGTAGGTTTCCGCCCTGGTGCGAGCGTCGTTCATAGCGCTTTGGCGGGCTTCATCTATGTACTTCTCCGGTTTGGATACGCTGAACTGGATCTGTCCAACATCGTTGGAGCCGTTTTGAACCAGCATATCCAGTGTGGTCCCCAGTTTGGTGATATCCTGCAGATTGATGCGGATGCCGTTCTGCACACGGTAGCCAACAATCTCAGGAGCTTTTGGTTCATTGTTTTTGAGGTGGCGTTTGTCATAGATCGGCGAGATGTCAAAACCGGTGGTCTGTATATCCTTTTTGTCGATGCCTGCGTCTGCAACATCCTGCAGGATGGTGCGCATGGTGACTGAGTTTTTCGCAAGGGCAGACTTTGCATCCTCGCCCTGTGTGATAACGTTGGAGACCAGCGTCGCCATATCAGGCGCCACGTTGACAGCCCCCTGGCCAGTGATTGTGATTTTGCCAGTCTGTTCAGCAGCCCTGACATTTACACCGCTGGAGCCAATAAGGGCGGCGGCAACAAGACCAGCAACTGCCAGTGCGCTAATACTTGGGAGACGCAACTTCTTCTGTTTGATCTGCATAAAATTCTCCAGTTTTAAATTTTCTTAGGCATATGCCTGATCCGTGTTACGGACTATCACACCTGATCAGACGAAATTCGGTAATTGCAATTAGAAGTGACTATTGCGGCGTCTCTCGGGCGTGTTCATGTCAATTCCCGGGTTTGATATTGATGATCCAGATTTATCGGATCGCCGACATTACCATCCCCCGACAACAGGATTGCGATGGGGCGGGACGATGGGAACTGGGCGCAAATGATGATGGCTAGCACGACAAGCGGCACGCACAGTACCATGCCAATGACGCCCCATAATGCCCCCCAAAAACTCAAGGAGATCATAATAACAAGTGGAGAAATGTTAAGTTGTGTTCCCATCAGACGTGGTTCCACCAGATTGCCGAGAATGAACTGAACCGCTCCCAGCCCAAGAGTAATAGCAATAAATGGCGTGAGGGTGTCGAAATAGACCAGTGACAGCAGGCTCGGTAAAATGACCGCAATTAAAGAGCCGATGGTCGGGATGTAGTTGAGCAGAAAGGCGATGAACCCGAAAAGAGCCGCATAAGGCAGGCCGGCCCAGGACGTGGTACCGTAGGTAAGAAAACCGGTGATGATGCTGATGCCGGTTTTGATGCCCATATAGTGGCGCATGCGGTGGCCAATCTCTCCACGGATGGCGATGGCAAGCTGTACACGGTCAGAATCTTCAAAGAGGGCGGCGAGTTTCCTGTCAAATGTAGTGGCCTCGAATATCATGAAGAGCACGTAGATGAAGACCAGTAAGCTGGACCCTGCCAGACTGGTGAGGACAGAGGCCCCGGTGCTGAGGGCGGCGCTCAGTGAGAAGTTGGGCAGGATATCGGAGAGTTGGAGCGGTTTTTCCATGTTCAGCTGATTGGCGAGCCTGAGCAGCAGCTCATCCAGTCGTCCCTGATAGGTTGGTGCATCGAACGCCAGTTGCTGCAGATTGACTGAGACAATGTTGAACAGGATGCCGGTGACATAAAAGATTGCGAACAGGGCCAGCAGAATGGTGAGCGGGCGCGGCAGAAAAGGCCCAATCACTGGCAAATGCTGCAGGGCTGAGGACATGGAGTTGATAATGTACCAAAGCACCATCGCAATAATCAGGGGTATGATGAGGGAGCGCCCTATGAAGAGTAACCATCCAATAATGACAAGAAGGAACAAAGAGGCTGTGAACTTAATAAGAGGCTGGCGCATCATGCACTCCAAAGGACCAAGCTACCGGAAGCTGTTGGTTTTCACATTGTTACTTAAAATCAGATGTTTATAAAGCACTGTGAAGAATGCCCTGTTGATCTGCAGGGTAAAAGGCACATCCTCAAGTTTCAACAGAATCTGCTGCGTTCACCGCAATAATCAATTTACTCTGCCCTGGTAGTTGGTGTAGAACCTGTCTTCGGTAAGGGCCTGTAGCTCAACTGGTTAGAGCCGTCCGCTCATAACGGACTGGTTGGGGGTTCAAGTCCCTCCGGGCCTACCACCCCATAATTTTTGTTGATTTTATCTCTTTGTTTCAATGGGTTATTCGTAAGGGTGTCCCATTTTTCGGTTTTGGGAAATCACGCGGGACACTTTGGGTTATTTTCTGCCACTTGATGGCACATATGGGTGAAGTGTTCATCCTTCCAATTCGATCTGGCGATATTTACGATTGTGCAGACTAGTCGGCAATTTTCAGTGGTGTAGCCAGCAGAGTTGTTTACTCGATCAATGCTCATAGTAAATGGTCTTCTTGTCCCGTCTTCTGTAGGCCGTAGGTCAAATTTTATATTTGAAATTGCGCATCGGCATTGTTGCTTTTCGAGCATGCCGATTATGTTTTCGTAAGTAAGATTGAACTCGTAGTTCTTTTGTTTTGCGCGAATGCTTGCTGCCCGTAAAATTTTGGAAATGTTTGTGCGTAGAGGTGCTGTTTCTTTCAGACCTGAAATAGGGTTGGTCTCTGTTGTCTCTCCTGCTCGGGCATTGTGGTACTGTCTGAGAAAATCAAAGTGATCGGGGGCTACTGTTAAGGTTATTCTTCTTTTCGGATTGCCATCTACGCGAACGCGGTAGCGAATTTTTCCCGATGGTAGTTCTTCAGAGATTAATCCCGGAAAGCTTCTGTGTTCGGTCACCACTCTAGTCCCTTCAAAGTTTCCATTGCAGAGCGGGCGAGATTCCAACGTTCAACCCCTTCGGTGTAGACTTCTGAGGTCCGTGCTTCGGCATGCCCGTGGATCGCCATGATCTGATATTGGGAGCATCCTTCCAGAGCTAAGAGGTGGCCTGCGGCCTTCCGAATTCCATGAGAGCTTCGGTTTTTCAGTCCAGCTGCTAAGCACCATTTCCTGAAGCGATTGCGTAGGCTCTCTGGTGAAGCAAAGGACTTGCCGTGTTCAGTAAGAAGGTAAGTGCGTCCTTGTACGGTGGCAGCTCTGGTTGCCTTCAGTAGAGGTGGAAGCATTGGGATCTCAACAAAGGCTGAGCCGCGCTTGCGGGGTTGCCAGCCAAGACCTTTGATTCCGCTTCGGTCAAATTCATTCTCTCTACCTAGCCAAATCACGTCCGAGATGCGGCAAGCGGAGAACATAAAAAGAGTAAGGCATAGGTGGGCAGTCGTTCCAGCGGGATGCGCTTCTCTGAACTTCCTCAGGTCTTCAACTGTCCAGGGGATAGCGCCCTTTGAACTCTTGTTGAGTTTGCTTACTCCAGCTGCTGGATTGAAATCTTTGCTGCAGTCTCCGATTTCGCCTGCCCATTTGTACATAGCCCGGATTGCCTTCATCATGTTGTCGGCAGCTCCGGGCGTTGATTTCATATTGTTGCGAATTTGCAAGACAGCCTGTTGCGGCATCTGGAAATCGTACTCGCCATACTCTGCATGTAGTCGGCTCAAGAGGTTGTTTCTTTGCTTGAGCGTGTCCTCAGAATATAAGTTGTTCTCTACGTCTGATTTTAGATTTTCAAGATAGCGATAGATCAACCAGCTTACAGAACCCCTGACTGCTTTTTCTTCTGGTTTGGATTCTGGTTTGACCTCTATTCCGCGTCTTGCTGCGAGGTAGCATTCGAGGAATTCTTTGTGGTCAGGTGAGACGTGAAGAACAATTCGACGTGCCTTTTGGCCTTCTACTCTCACGCGCCAACGGGTGTTTCCAGATGGCATCGTTTCCTTGATTAAACCGGGAAACTTGAGTTTCATGTCATTTGCTCTGGCCATTGCTTCGGTCCCGCAGTTTGCGACTTAGCTGTCTGTGCGTCAACTTTTGAGAATATTAAGCGTGTTTCGGCGCTTGTTATGACGCATTCATGCAGTGTCAGTCCGCAATCTTGAGCGGCCTTGATTGCTCGTTTCATCTGGGCCTGTGTTGCTTTCGATGGCTGCGTCATAACAAACCTTCGTTTATAAAACTGGGCTTTTGTCTCTATGCGATGATCAACTCATCGGACTACTTTGACTCTCAGTGTTCAATAGGCTCTTGCAGCTCAATGCGAGTGCCTACTTTGTAGTGGTCGCGGTCCAGAACTAACTGACCATCGCTCATGACTTACCCCTTTGAAACTAACCAGGTTGCCCGGTCTCGTGTATGTCCAGAACTTCGATAGAGTCTTCGTCATCGAACAAATGTTCTGTGGCCTCTATGGCCTTGTTCTCCGCGCTTGAGGCGCAGTTTGCGCAGACGGTCAAGGTTTGTGCATGCTCTACGAAGCCTTTTACCGTGACGCGAAACTCGCGCACTCCGTCTTTTGCGTCTTCCTTCCAGTAGCCGGCTTGTTTTAACACCTCGCAGGCGCTGCCTACTCCGGGCATATCTGCGAGCTCTTGAAGGTTTATTGTGTTGTTCATGTTGCACCTCGTGGTTTCAGATGGTGATTGCGATCAGCAACTTCTCAAGAAAGTTGGATGTCTGATCGTGGAGGGCTTCCGGCATGTGCTCTTTGACTTGCTCGACAAGTTCAGGGGGAGCATTCACAGCAACAGCGGTTAGGATGTCCGCTAAGGCTTCAGGCATGGTTGTGAGCTTGATGCCGATGTGAATAGGGTTCATGTCCGGCTCCAGTTGCATTACTCGTCTCTCCTCGCTAACTCTTCAAGGATGGCGTCGCCATGGCAGGGCTTGGGGTGGCAGTAGCAAACCAGATCCTTGCC
>CANNAV010000066.1 GCA_947502585.1 uncultured Pseudovibrio sp. | reverse complement strand
CTACATCTTCCTGTCTCGCCCTCTTCAGAAAATAGAGAAAAATGAGAGAGCGGACAACTTCCCTGACACAGAGGGAGCTCGGCCCTCCGTGACGCGAACAACCATCCCACAAAGGCAACTGTGCCACCCACAAATCCGGTCAGCAGCAAATCAGCACCCGGAAAAAAGTGATAGAAGACAGGCCCGAGAATGAGACCCAAAATGAGCGCGGCCTTATCACCACTCGTACGAGAAGCCTGATACATGGAAAACATGAAGTAGATTGGTGTCAGCAAAACCAGACCAGCCGCAATCGGACCTTCTACCGCTGGAAGCACCATGTAAGACAACGCGGTCGAACACAGCACCACAAAATGTACAGTGGACCCAAAACCGGCAAAGAAGGGCAAACGTGCCGCCCTTGGCAGGTTTGGCAGGTTGCGCATGGCAAACACCCACGCCGTCACAGCCACAAAGTGGGACACAATCAGCATGTGCCACGTCTTGGTCCGCTTCCCATCGCGCAGAACAGGCATCAACGCCACGGTCATTGGCATCAAACGCACTGCGGAAAGAGCAACTGCAATCCCGGCTGAGATCAACCCCGCCCCGGCGCTCATCGCGCCAGTCAACACAACAATGCTTGGTAACGCCCACATGAACAGGCTCATCAAAAGCACTTCAGTCAACGTGAGGCCAACTTCGCGGGCCAGCGAGGTAAACCCCACAAAAGCCATCATCAAAATAAGTGTCGGGAGACAAAACACGCCTTTAGCTCCCTTGCGGAACCAATAGGCACCTCCCTCAAACTCTGAAGGATCCTCTCCTTCTTCAACATCAATGTCTGAATTGGTCATTTAAGAACTCGCAGAATCACGAAAAACAGGAGCCTTTGGGGAAGAAGAAACGCAATCTGGTGAAACTACACAAGACACCCTACACAAGACTACGTGAGCCACCATACAAAAAAGCCGGAGCAGATGCTCCGGCTTTTTTTCAACTATCAATGCTTTAATCCGCAATCGGAATACCGGGAACATCACCACGCCTGGTGGCATCAGCACCCCGGCCCGTTTTGGGAACAACGGACTTCCCCTTGCCTTTGGCAACAGCTTTTTTCTTGGCAACCTTCGCCTTAGGTGTTGGACGTTCCTCAAGGCTCTCAAGAAGCAGCCCCTCAAGATCTTCAGAAACAGAGACCTTAACAGTACCGCCTTTCTGAAGCTTGCCGAACAGAACCTCATCAGCCAGCGGCTTCTTGATGTGCTCCTGAATAACACGGCCCAGCGGGCGGGCCCCCATCAGACGGTCATAGCCTTTCTCAGAAAGCCAGGCCACAGCTTCAGGTGTCAGTTCAAAGGTCACGTTACGCTCTGCAAGCTGAGCCTCCAGCTGCATAACAAACTTTTCAACCACGCGGTGAAGAACGTCGCTGTCCAGATTCGCAAACGGAATGATTGCATCAAGGCGGTTCCGGAACTCCGGAGTGAACATCTTGTTGATCGCTTCCATGTCATCGCCATTACGGTCGATACGATTGAAACCCATAGGAGCTTTCGCCAGATCAGCCGCACCAGCGTTTGTAGTCATGATCAGGATCACATTACGGAAATCAACAGACTTACCATTGTGATCTGTCAGCTTACCGTGGTCCATAACCTGCAACAAAATGTTGAACAGATCAGGGTGAGCTTTCTCGATTTCGTCCAGAAGCAGCACACAATGCGGATGCTGATCAACAGCGTCCGTCAACAAACCACCCTGATCAAAGCCCACGTAACCAGGAGGCGCCCCAATCAGGCGAGAAACTGTATGCCTTTCCATGTACTCAGACATATCAAACCGGGTCAGCTCAACACCCAACGTCGATGCCAGCTGGCGCGCAACCTCCGTCTTGCCCACACCGGTTGGACCGGAGAACAGGTAAGAACCAATTGGTTTATCAGGTTCCCGCAGCCCTGCACGAGCAAGCTTAATGGAGGCAGCTAACGCTTCAATCGCCTGGTCCTGACCATAAACAACGCGCTTCAGACTATCCTTAAGGTTGGACAGAACTGCAGCATCATCCTTGGAAACAGACTTCGGCGGAATCCGTGCCATAGTCGCAATAGTTGCCTCAATTTCCTTCAGGCTGATTGTTTTGCGACGCTTACCCACTGGCAGTAACATTTGCGAAGCACCGGACTCATCAATCACATCAATCGCTTTATCCGGCAGCTTCCGGTCAGCAAGGTAGCGAGAGGACAACTCAACAGCCGCCCTGATCGCATCATTGGTGTACTTAATGTTATGGAAGTCCTCAAAGTAAGGCTTCAGCCCTTTCAGGATTTCGATTGCATCCGGAATGGTTGGCTCGTTCACATCCACTTTCTGGAAGCGACGCACAAGCGCACGGTCTTTTTCAAAAAACTGGCGATACTCTTTATAGGTGGTGGAACCGATGCAACGGATCGTACCGGAAGCCAACGCAGGCTTCAGCAGATTAGATGCATCCATCGCACCGCCAGACGTCGCACCAGCACCAATCACAGTGTGAATCTCATCAATAAACATGATCGCGCCCGGATAATCTTCGATTTCCTTAACGACCTGTTTCAGACGTTCCTCAAAATCACCGCGGTAACGAGTACCTGCAAGCAAAGACCCCATATCCAGGGAAAAAATCGTGGCGTTTCTCAGCACCTCAGGCACATCACCCACAACTATGCGGCGGGCAAGCCCTTCAGCGATTGCGGTTTTACCAACACCGGGGTCACCCACATAAAGCGGATTATTCTTTGCGCGGCGACACAGAATCTGAATGGTGCGCGAAATTTCGTTCTCCCGACCGATTAGCGGATCAATTTTACCGGAAAACGCTTTGTCATTGAGATTCTGACAATAAGCCTCAAGAGCCTCTGTTTTCCGCTTTGTATGATCAGAAGAACCTCCGGATGGAGGTTGTGGTATACTCACTTTAGGGTCAGCGCCACTATCGGTTTCTTCTTCGACACCACGTACCTGACGTGGTTCAGACAAACCAGCCCGTTTTGCAATACCATGGGAAATATAATTGACAGCATCGTACCGGGTCATTTCCTGCTCCTGCAGGAAGTAAGCAGCATGACTTTCGCGCTCAGCAAAAATGGCGACAAGAACGTTTGCACCAGTCACTTCTTCACGCCCGGAAGATTGTACATGAATAACAGCGCGTTGAATGACACGCTGGAAACCGGCGGTTGGTTTTGAATCATCATCCCCGTCAACAACGAGGTTCTCGAGTTCAGTATCAATATATTCGACAATGCTTTTTCGCAGCTGGTCGAGGTCCACATTGCATGCACGCATGACCGCAGCAGCATCCTGATCATCAATCAATGAAAGAAGCAGATGCTCCAGGGTTGCATATTCCTGATGGCGTTCATTAGCAAACGCCAAAGCTTGATGGAGAGCTTTCTCCAGACTGCGAGAAAATGACGGCACAGGCGCCCCCTATTACTTTTTCTCCATTACACATTGCAATGGATGTTGGTGTTTTCGGGCGAAATCAATAACTTGTGTGACCTTTGTCTCGGCCACTTCATAGGTGAAGACTCCACACTCCCCTACGCCATGATGATGGACATGGAGCATAATCTGCGTCGCATCCTCACGATCCTTATGAAAGAACCGCTCCACAACGTGGATCACGAACTCCATCGGCGTAAAATCATCGTTGAGCAACAACACTCGATACAAACTGGGCCTTTTTGTTTTTGGCTTAGGTTTGGTAACGGTTATCGTCCCGCCATCATCGTCATTATCCAGGTCGAAATCTCTGCTCATTTGTATTCTTTGCCCCTCCATGTATAGCGCAGAGGACTTTATAGTATTTAAACGCAACCCCTGCGAATTCAAGGGATATGCATTTTCATGGTGCACGCCGAGAACTCTAAAAAAATTAAACACTGTTTCATTTTCTGTTCTATTATATATCGGAAGCATAAGATTATCTCCACTGAGAACACTCATTGCCCGTCGTTGGTCTTTCATTCAACACACTCGCTGCAGCATCTGCGCTGTATATTCGATCTTTTTTAATTGCCTGCTGGCGCCATTCCTCCGCACCCGGCAATATCGGCAATCTCCTAATGTACCTGCCAGATCAATCAATTGCAGACATTCAGAATACCCAAAGCCTTACCTCTATTGTTAGTACTGATTATTCCCAAAGCAAACTGGAAAATGCAAACCAATAGGAAGGGGAAACGCTCAGACATTCCGAAGGGCTAAAACCTGACCTGCGTAAGGTGAGTATATTCGGATCATTCTGCGAACCCAAACACGTCTCCCGGAACTCAAGATACTGAATCACAATGTTTTGAAAGGGCCTTGAAAAAGAGAGATAGGTTGTCTGACAATGGAAACAACCGCGGAATCTATTTTAAACATGTAAAACCAAAAAGCCCGAAGCGCTGACGCACCCCGGGCTTTCAATCTCAATTATGCCAGTAAATTACTTGGCTGCTTTAGACAGCATACCCTCATAGGGTTTATAAGCGTCCTTAGCGATTTCAGCATACATTTCGCCGATCCTGGTTGCCTGACCGACCATGCTTTCATAGCTCACTTTGGCGAAATCTGCCTGAGCTTCCATAGCCTTATCAAGAGACTTAGCGGCAACAACTTTCTCCATTGCTGCGCTGCTCTCTTCCATGGACTTCTTAGAATAGTCCGCAACCTCAGCAGAAATCGCCTGCATGCCTTTTGAAAAGGCGCCGAAGCTTTGCATCGCTATGTCCATGTTATCTTTTCCAAGCTTCTGAATATTCTCAAATCCTGTGACCATGAAAATTACCTCATCAATTGGTCGGCGCCGGTATTTCGATGATTAGGTTTTTGTCTCTGGGAGAGCAAACACCACGCGCTTGAACTTACGCAAGGATATTATGCGCTGCACAAATTTTGTCAACTTATATTTTGCGCTGCAATATTCTGAAAAGACAGGGGCGTAGCCACAAAAAAACCGGATAAAAACAATAATTTTGAAATCTGCCTTATCGCATTTACACAATTGTAACCGTAATCGCATCATTCTGGGTATGCGCGAACGGGGGAGACACCTGAGCCGCAATTTCAGCGGCTGAGGCTTTCGGAACACACCTTCGCTGGCACTCAGAGATTTTATTTAGTACAGAGCGCGTAAGCCGCCATTATTGCTCACGGGGCGAAAAGAACATGGGTCTGCGTAATTTTAGGCCATTCGGGCGCCTGAAAATGGTTTTGGGACAAGCTGTCGGCATCCTTGTCGTATCTGTAGCACTCGCTATTGTTCCCTCTGCTGCCCAGGCAAATCCCAAATATGCAGGTATTGTCGTAGATGCCAAAACCGGAAAAGTTTTGTACGCCAAGAACGCCAATGCACGACGCTACCCCGCGTCCACTACAAAAATCATGACACTTTACGTGCTTTTTGAGGAACTGGAAGCTGGACGGGTCAAGCTGAATACCAGGATGAAGGTCTCCCGCTACGCAGCAGCTCGTCCACCCACAAAACTTGGCTTGAAGGCTGGCAGCTCTTTGCGCGTGAAAGATGCCATATATGCTCTCATCACCAGGTCCGCAAATGATGCGTCGACTGTGATTGCAGAGCATATCTCCGGTTCTGAAACAGCCTTTGCGCGCCGCATGACGCAGACCGCCCGTGCGATCGGCATGCGCAACACCACCTTCAAAAATCCGCATGGTCTGCCAAATTCCAGGCAGGTGACCACTGCAGCAGACCTGGCTCTGCTGGGCCGCGCGATTCAGGATCGGTTTCCCCGGTATTATAAGTACTTCAACACCCGCTTTTATACATATGCAGGTCGCCGCCTGGGTAACCACAACAAGCTGCTCGGCCGAGTTCGTGGTGTAGATGGAATCAAAACCGGCTACACCAACGCTTCTGGCTTCAATCTTGTGACCAATGTCAAACGTGACAATCGCCAGATTGTTGCCGTGGTTTTGGGTGGCCGCACCGGCAAGAGACGAGATGCGCAGATGGTCAGGCTGATCAGCCAGTACCTGCCAAAAGCATACCGTGGTCGCCGCACCACGCCAATGCTCTATGCAGGAGCAACAAAGCGCTATCAGTTCCCGAAAGTTGCTCCAGCTGTTCCGGTTGCAAAAGCAAACACACCTGCTGCAAAACAGCCCACGCTTCTGGCCTATGCCAACGCAAATGACACAATACCAAATTCCAAACCATCGGATCCGATCGCAAAATTGCTGAAGCGTCAGGCTCTGGACTCTGCTCCGGCACCGCGTAAGGAACCTGTCGCCAATTCTCTGACCACTCCTGCCGTTTTTGAATCAGCAAATCTGCGGCAGGCAGCTACGCCATCTTCCGCTTCAATTCAGCAGAACATTGCAAGCCTGAAGCCAGAGGACATTGACACGTCCAGCTGGCACATTCAGATTTCCGCGACCGACAGCCAGGAGAAAGCAATCAGTATCCTGGAAAATGCACGCGCTGCGGCAGGGACCGTCCTGCGTAACAAGCGTATTTACACAGAACCGGTCAAATCAAAGAAGCAAACCCTTTACCGCGCACGGTTCATCGGGTTTGAAACCAAAACAGCAGCCTGGGATGCTTGTGCCAAACTCAAAAAGGCCAAGTACTCCTGCTATGCCGTCTATCAGTAACTCGTATCAGTCACGGTGAGTCTAATGTCTGTTGAGAAGCCGATCCTTCGCCTCGTTGAGTTTGGAAGCCAGGAAAGCAGAACCCCCACTATCGGGGTGCATTCGTTTAATCAGTCTGCGGTGAGCGGCGCGGATGTCTTCCACGGAGGCTCCCGGCGCAAGTCCAAGAACCTCGTAGGCCTCCTTCTCAGTCAGAGTGCTCGAGCCAGGCGTGTTTCTCTGCCCCGCTGTGGAATCCGCGTGGAAGTTTACACGCCAGTTGGAGAGCCTGCTATCGAGGTAAGCTTCGAGTAGGGCAACGCTGTCACCGTCCGGCTGCAAGTCGCGCCAAAGCTGTTTGAGCTCTGCAACCTGCAAAGAACTTAACACGCGGCCAGCATAGGAGCCGGTAAGCACTTCGCCCTCAAGCCTCTTGCTATCATGATCCAGTTCCATGCGCAGAAATCTGGAAGAGATGTTGGAAGTCTGACCGCCGCTTCTGGAGGCCCCACTCAGCCCTCCGAAGGGGAATCCGCCGGGAACCTTGAAGCTTTGCGCAGATCCCCAACCTAAAAGGGACAGCGCAAAGGCAGCAAGTGGCAGTGCAATAACGTACCTGCCAGTGGCGGCAAGAAATGCGCAGAACGCCAGCAGCAACCCGCCGACCAACATTTTTAAAACTTCTTTGAGTTTTGCCGGGTTTGACTGCGTCAGCCACTTTGCTAAGAAATAGAGGATGGCAACCACCAATCCTCCTAAGACCAAATAGCCCATATAATACCTGACATGTATTAAAGCATATTCCCGGAAAGTGGTTCCGGATTTCGGATAAGAATACGCGTAAAAATATACAGCTCAAGCCTGATGCGTGAATGTAATTGAACGCGCCGGGCTCTAGCTGAGGTGTTCTATCAAGAATTGAGCACCTTTATGCCCCGTTTGCTCAAGACGCTCAAGAGCCGGTCTGCCCCCGGCGGAAAATGTTGCAATTGCAGCCAGTAATCCGCGCAGACTTGCAGCAGATCCCTCATCAAAATTCAGATAGACCCCGTTACTCAAACGTCCGATCTCTCGATACACCAGCTCCGCCACCCTGTCCTTGCCTTCCTGAAACACAAAAACCGGCACGCCCAGCAACCCAAGTTCTCCTGCCTTATCGCAGACAAGATCAGGATTTTCCTCCATGCAGTCACCAATATAGACAACCGCCTGCACGCGCTTCTTCCGTGTTTCAGCAAGAGCGTGATCCAGCACTTTGCGAATCTGTGTGCGTCCGGCCTGCACGCGGATCTTGCGCATCATTGCGCCTAGCTCTTTGGAATTACTGACCCAGCGCGAGGATTTACACTCACCATACCCGCGGAAGAACACCAGTTGCACATCAAGCAATCCGACCCGGCCAGCTTCTGTGAACATCTCCTCCTGCAAGTGACAGGCCTGGTCCCACATAGGCTGTCGGCTCATTGTGGCGTCCAGCGCAAAAATCAGGCGGCCCCGCTCATCTTCGGCTGGCGCAGCAACCGAGCCCCTGGCAGCCTCCAGAAAACTGGAAAGATCACTCTTACTGTCTGCAGGCTTGTTCAATGATCCGGACTTTTTGGTAAGCTTGTCTGACATTGGTGCACCTGTATTCACGCCACTAAGGATTAGGAAGGCTTTTATTCCGGTAACTTAACAATTATCAGGACAGGATGTCTATTTCGCTCGCTAAAGACCAATACCCACTATTGGTGCAATGAGAATAAACACAAAATCTGCTAGGTTCACTTATATCAGTTTCTGCTTGCAGTTGAGTTCAAAAATTACTGGCAACAACATATAAAAACAGAAGCAAAGCCATGGAATTAAAGGATGAGTCCCACATGGAGACGCCTATGAGAAATCTCCCGGACGTATACCGTGGTGTAGACGACCTTAGGGCTGCACTATTACCTTTGAGACGAGAAGGCAAAACAATGGCTCTGGTTCCAACGATGGGGGCTCTGCATGCAGGCCACCTCTCGCTGGTCAAAAAGGCCAGGGAGCATGCGGATATCGTGATTGCTTCAATCTTTGTGAATCCAAAACAGTTCGCGCCGGGTGAAGATTTCGAGAGGTACCCGAGAACGGAAGAGTCCGATCTGCAAAAACTGGCGGATTACGACGTGTTTGGTGTTTTTGCTCCAAACGCGAAGGAAATGTACCCGAACGGCTTTGCAACATCCATCCAGATCGAAGGCCCTGCCCTTGGTCTGGAAACAGATCACAGACCGCATTTCTTCAACGGCGTGGCCACAGTGGTAGCAAAGCTGTTGCTGGCTGTTCTGCCGGACATCGCTGTGTTCGGTGAAAAGGACTACCAGCAGCTGCGCGTGATCAAGCAATTGGCCAGAGACCTGCACCTGCCCACCAAAATCATCGGTGCACCAACCGTGCGCGAAGACGATGGCCTCGCCATGTCGTCCCGCAATGAATACCTGGATGCTCAGCAACGCTCGACAGCCAGGGTAATTTCTGAAACGCTACAGACAGCACGCAACGCACTCCATAACGGTGAAAGCTGGATTGAAGTGCGCAAGAAAGCGCTTGTTGTCCTCAGGATCTCTGGATTTGCGACAGATTACTTTGAGCTGCGCCACGGCAAGCATCTGGGCACACCCATGGATGCCAAAGGCGCACGCATTCTGGTCGCTGCCAAAGTCGGCGCAACCCGCCTGATCGACAATATCGAAGTTTAGAGCCTGTGTCGTTTGAGTAGATACAATCAAACGACAGAAATTCGCTCCGCTAAAGATGTTGGAGTGCAATGCGTGAATGTAATGCACGGGCGTACTCTGACACTGCGTCCCAGGCGTATGAACATATTTGCCCGGCCCTCCGTGTCTTAAGTTCTTCTGAGCCTCATGTTGCCAGGCACATTACCCTGATAACCGTTCACCGGCAAAAGCCAACCTAAAAATACCCGAGATAGCTGAGATAAGCACCAGTTACAGTAAAAGCAGCGCCAGTGGTGAGAACTCCGTTCTTCCCCATTTGCTGCGATTTTGCTATGTAATCTGGAATGACAATCAGGCTTGCTCCCTTCAGCACAGCGGCGGCTCCAACCAGTGTTACGATAGTTCCGGCGACGCTGGATACTTTGAAATGATTGGCAAGCACAACCATGCCAGCAACAAAATGCACAGCACCGGACAAATTGAGCAATATTGGGTTCGCATCAGATTGGGCAGCAATCATCCGCTGGTAAAAATTGGTGGAAATAAAAAAACCAAGGCCTGTCACGAAAAGATATGGCCCGGCAATCGACGCGATAAGCTCGGTCATAGCATGGTTCCCCCAACAGACAGCAAATGCGGCACGACAAGTTTATCTCATCCAGCCTTTACAGATGCAATCCGCGATCCGTAAAAAGAGACGCCCTGGAGTGTTTTCTGGAAAAGTGACTCCGGTTTTCGGTTAAAAATGTGCATGAATATAAGGAGTCAGGGCATGATGCGTGATTAAAGATGAACGCAACATGCTCTAAATCAGGCAAAGCTCCTGCAGCTCGCGGCGCATGCCCTCTGGCATTTCGGTAAGCTGCTCACCATCCAGCATTGGCCCGCTCACGTCCGGCGGTGCATCAGACACTTTCAGATACCGCCAGCCCTGAAAGGCACGGCGCGGTTGCAATTGTGTCTGGTGGAGGAAAGGCTCCATCACAAGGTCACAGCGCCTCTTGCCGGAATCATCCTTGAGCACGCGAATATCAATCAGTTTCTGACGAACCTGAACGTTACCCTTGATCACCCAATAGAGCGAACCACCATCCAGCAGCTCGTCAATGCGCGTGGGCACCATACGAGTGGTATGGATCTGCTCGTCACTCAACCCGTGTGACAGCGCCAGAACCTGCCTCTGTTCGATGTAATTCCGCAGCTGGTCAACGCTTTCCACGCCAACACAGAGTTTCACCAGATGTAACGTCATAACGCTTAAATAACAGGAAGCATTGGCTTTTACCAGTCATAGCAATGTGCATAGCCAACGCGTTGCACAAACAAATCGGTGATCGCTTCACTCACCAGCTCAGGTTAACCAAAACGAAGGGCGCCGCCTACAGGAAATATGATGATGAATCAAAAACTACAAGAAGTGCGATTCCAAAATACCTGAGAAAAGTAGCGTTCACACAGGAGAAACTGTCATACCTTTATATGTAGAAGTCGCGACTTCAACACTTTAGCCAACATGCAGCAGAGGCTTGGGCTTTACAATCACCCCCCAGTCGCGCGATGAAAGCTGGGCCAGTTTGGAGGCATCAGAAAACCCCTAGAGCACACTCCGTTCATCCGAATTCACATATTGCACTTCAATGTCTTTGTTTTCTTGCCTGTCTTTGCCCAAAAACCGGGATTACTTATCGAAAATACAGTCCAAACAAAGAAAAAGGGATACAGACATCACATCTGCATCCCTATCAAAATCCGCGTTTTGGCAGTTCTCCTGGGATTAACTGCCGGCACCTGCAAATACGTAAAGCAGCGCCATAACACTGCCGAGGGTTGCAACAGTCCACACAGTGAACCCCCAGCAAGACTTTCGAATTTCATGATCCATAAAACACCGTTTAATGGTTGATTCAGGTGCGCCGAGGAAACCCCGTCAGCACAGGGCGCACGGAATATCCCTTCCGTCATCAAAGCGCAACAGCAAAACGGCAGAATTTGGTTTGTCAGACAGCAGCACCGGCTACGTATAATTTACTATTCATTAATCTCTCAAATATATTTGCCTCATAAAAACTCATAGCACCAAAGAGTTAGAGTTCTTTAGAGTTGATTAAATCATCGATAAACATATAAAATACACTCCAGATATTTATAAAAAAAATTGGTTCAAAACTCGGCTCTATCAGGAGTTATGCACCCTATAGGACAACTCAAATCCCATTTTTTAACCATTCTGGATCTGTTTTCACGCGAGTTAACCGGGCGCACACCACCGCATATCATACACGCCTCTAGCGTCTCTGCGCAAATCATGCCAAACATAAGTCTAGCGTTTTATTCAAATCGGCCGATGTCCGGACACAGGCGTAAAACAGAAAGAACAATGTTTCAGATACAGCTTTCCAATTTCATTGCCATCCTCGTTTTCGTCTCTTCATGGAGCTTGTACAGCTGGCTGGCCTATCGAAGCCCCTGGTCCAAAAATACGCTCTCTCATGCCATGGATGCACACCGTTATCGCTGGATGCACGCCATGCTCAAGCGAGAGGTCCGCATTGCCGACACCAATATTGCATCCGGCCTGCAGCAAGGAACCGCGTTTTTCGCCTCAGCCTCTCTTCTGGCCATCGGCGGCACGGTCACTCTTTTGTCTGCAATGGATGAGGTCACCGCCCTCGCCCACACACTGAATCTGCCCTTTTTGGATGATCCAATTAAGAACGAAGCCAAGACCTTCGGTCTGATGATCATTTTGGCTTACGCGTTCTTTAAGTTCGGCTGGGCTTATCGTTTATTCAACTACACCACCATTGTCATGGGGTCGATCCCAGATAACTGTCATGAAGAGAATGCGGAAGCTGTTGAAGCCTCCCTGCGCGCAGCACGGCTGGCAACCCTTGCAGGTCGCCACTTCAGCAGCGGTCAGCAAGCACTCTTCTTCGCAGTGGGTTATCTGGGATGGTATGCAGGGCCGTCCGCGTTTATCGGCACGACTCTGATGGTAACATTGGTGCTGCTGCGCCGTCAGTTCTTCTCAAAGGCAAGAAAAGCCGTATTACCAGGTCCAAATACACAGGACCGCGTCAGTTCGGGCGCCTGATAAACTTTCACCGGTGCGGAAAAACCTTTTAAAGGATAAGTGCCCACATAGGTATCTTCACAACAGCTGAGGACTTCCGCAACCGACTGCGAAATCAGCATTTCCTGATTAAGGCGCTTTGAAAGGTCTGCAATTCGTGCAGCCTCGTTCACCACCGGCCCCACAACTGTAAAGTCCAGTCGCCGCTGTCCACCAACATTGCCGAAGAACACACGCCCTGAATGCACGCCCATTCCAACATGGATAGCAGGCATATCAGGAAATCCCCGCGCATTCCTGGCGAAGAGGTCAGTAACGCACTCCCGCAGCGCCGACATAGCTTCAAACGCAGCTATTCTGGCGCTGCGCTCATCCGTATAGCGAAACACCGCCAGAACTTCGTCGCCAATGAACTTAAGGATTTCGCCGCCATGTTGTTCGACCCGTAACGTCACGATGCCGAAATATTCATTAAGCAGCTGCAACAAGGCCTTATCTGGCAGGTAGTTGGAAATACCGGTGAAGTTGCGGATATCGCAGAACGCCACAATCGCGTTGATCTGCTCCCCATCTCCCCGCCGGATCTCACCATTCATCACCCGCTGCCCGGCACGTGTTCCAAGATAAGTATTGAGAATATTCTCAGAGGCTTGCCGGGAATTAAACAGTTCACAAATCAAAGCAAGAGGAGAAGAGATCTGCTCAAACACACTGATATCTTCATCTTTGAAGCCATCAGATGTTCGTGAGGCAAATGCCAATCCATGCACCTTACCATCGGAGAACTTCATAGGGACTGCAACGTAATCCGTGTACCCTTGCCCTTTAAGCTCCTGAATAAGCTTAAGGCGGTCATACTCATCATGATGCCCGAACTTGTGGCGAATCATATGCCCGGCTTCAATAGACCGCTTCCATAGACTCTGATTGTAGGACTCACTCATCTCAGGTGTATGCTGAAAGTATCGCACACGCGGGCCAATGCCCCGCTCCCAGATAAGCCCTTCACCATGATAATCCGGATCCAGAATTGAGATACCGGTAGAGATCCGGTCCACATCCACGCCTATACGCTGCAAATGCTCACCCAATGCCGAAAAGATACGACAGGGACGCCTCAACATTTTTGCATCTCTGGACAGCCACTCCATTAAATCGGAGAGAGAGTAAGACACACTGTTTAACATTTACACCCCAGAGATGAGTGGAAAAAAATCCACATAAAATAACCACAATCGCAAGCAAACACGGCAATAATTCCAATATTTCTCATTATTTATTTTCAACTCAGGCCTTTACAGGATCACCATCAAGAAACTGTCGCAGTTTTTGCTAGACTTTCTCCACAATTCAACACACGCACAGCGTGTAAATGCTTAAAATTTAAGAAACTTGTAGCCAACAACGTGCCTAACTCTTATTTCTTGTAGCCAAAATGAACGTCACATGCATCTGCTGATTACCCATACAATCACCGTGCCTTTAACTGAGAAACCCTACAATGTTAGATCGCTTTTATCTGATCATCGATGGCACCCAATGGCTGCCAACCATTCTTCCTCTTGGTGTTAAATTTCTCCAGCTCCGCATCAAAGACAAGTCAGAGGATGAAATCCGATCTCACGTAAGGGCGGCAAAACATCTTTGCGAAAAAGCTGGCGCAGTACTTGTCGTCAACGATCACTGGCAAGCTGCTTACGACGCAAACGTGGGCTATGTACATTTAGGACAGGGAGATCTGAAAACCGCTGATTTCCGCGCACTCCGTTCCGCAGGAATCTACTACGGCCTTTCCACCCATAATGAAGCCGAGCTGGAGACAGCTTTGGCGTTGGATCCTGAATATGTTGCTCTTGGCCCGATTTACAAGAGTGCAACAAAAGAAATGCGCTGGCAGCCGCAGGATCTCAAAACTCTCAGGAGATGGCGTGCGCGCACAAGCAAACATCTGGTCGCCATCGGTGGTATCACACTCGACCACGCCAGTCAGGTCTTTGAGAGCGGTGCCGATTCAGTAGCCACACTCTCAGACGTCACCGGGGCACCCAATCCAGAGCAGCGCATCACCCAATGGCTCAATGCCTCAAAAAACTGGCAGCGGTAGAAACAAAAAACTGCCTCATATAAGAATAGAATAGTCCTGCCGTCACTCCAACTGACCCGGGCAGAAAAAAGGCAGCCAAACGGCTGCCTTTTTCACAATCCTGCTGACAGGATATTAGCTGAGCTCGGAAACGTTGTTGATGACTTTACCGACAAGACCGTACTTGATGCCCTCGTCCGCGCTCATCCAGTAATCGCGGTCGGTGTCTTTTTCAATACGCTCAATCGGCTGACCAGTTGCATCTGCAAAAATCTGGTTCAGACGATCACGCATCCTGAGAATTTCTTTGGCCTGAATTTCAATGTCTGTTGCCATACCGCCAGCACCACCAGATGGTTGGTGAAGCAGGAAACGTGTATTCCTTGTACAAAAACGCCGCTCTTTAGGTACAGACACGTAAATCAGAGCACCAGCGCTCGCGACCCAGCCCATACCGAGAATACGAACTTCCGGCTGGATGAACCTGATCATGTCATGGATCATATCACCGGACTCAACGTGTCCACCCGGAGAAGAAACAACAACGGTAATCGGGTCACTGCTGACCTGGGAAAGTGCAAGCAGGCGGGAACAGACTTCCTGAGCCATCTCTTGAGTTACAGGTCCGGTAATCAGCACTGTACGCGCGTCAAAAAGATGCTTGTCCACCGGGATGGACTTGTCAGGATTTTTTGGCGCGTCTTCATCACCTTCGAGGCGAACTAGCGTCGAAGCACAAATGTCCGTCATGCGAATGACATGCTCCCTAATATTAGCTGCCGCCCTACGCGGCAGACTGTGATAAAACATAACTAAAAGATACTGCGGCAGACCGCAAACACGCAAAGTCATAGCCTAACAGAAATTCCCAGTGAAACCGGGGGGGTTCGCCTCTCACTTTTGACAGGCCTTTGGGAAACCGCCGTTTCTCCACTCCTACTCAATGCAATTTTCACATTTTCAGTTTCTTTGTTCCAACTTAATTGCAAAGGAATAACGTTTTAATAACCTTGTAACTCACATTATCGGTAAAAATCACGATCTACTTATAGCAGATATAGACATGCAGGGGATGGTGTCTAGTCCCTGGACACAGCACAAAGGGATTTTTGGATTTGACTGGTGACACTGAAACGCTGGATGCCAGCGTAATCTATCATTCGCCTGTCCCAGCGGAAGACCAACGGGCTTTCGCGCGCGTGGACATTCCTATGTACATTGTCGACGTCAGCCAGACCAAGCTTGTCTGGGCAAATTCCGCGGGCTTGTCCTTCCTGAGCCTGAAACTGCGCGAATGTATAGACGCCTCTGGCATCTTCAGAGTTGACCTGCCTGCACCGTATGATGACCTTTCTGACCAGCGCCAGCTCCGGGCCTATCTGAAACGGGTCACGGAAGAAGGTAGCATTACAGAGTGTATTACCATTATTCCAAAGTCCCGGCCGGTCTCGGTCTATTGCTCCATATCCCCGCAGCCACTCATGACTGGTAACCCGGCGATTCTGGTGCAGATCACCTCTGAAGTCGGACATGAGCCTGAGCAGGTACGCAGTGCACAGGTCCTGCTTTACACCAGCTCTATGATCAGCATGTTTGATGCGAACGGCCGTCTCATCTATGAAAATCCGGCAAACCGCCTCAACCGCCCCGTTGGCTGCGAAGACCTGATTAACCGCATGTGCAACCGACGGGATTTTGATGCCTTGCTGGATGAACTGAGCAAAACGGGCGAAGCGAATCTCATTGCACTCATGCACTCCTCACAAGGGGAGCGCTGGTTCGACCTCAACGCTCGCAGCAGATACGACCCATTTTCCAACTCCCGCGCAATCCTGCTCAGCGCCACAGATGTCACCAATCGCCTGAAGGCGGAACACGAAGTCCGCTATCTGGCCCACCATGACACCCTGACAGGCCTTGCCAACAGAACATTTCTTGAGATTGAAGCAGAGCGCTATCTGGACGAAACCCGCACTATTGGTAATCCCGGTGCACTTGTTTTCATTGATCTCGACCGCTTTAAAACAATCAACGACACACTGGGGCATCTGGTTGGTGATGATTTGCTCGTCGTCATCGCCAAGCGTCTCAAACAGATCATTGAAGGCATCGGATTCGTTGCCCGCCTCGGTGGCGATGAGTTCGTTGTCCTCATCGCCAATTTCGCAGACTACGACTTGCTCGACGACATCAGCCGCGAAATCAGAACTGCCCTGTCCAGGCCGTGCAAAGTGCGTGGACATATGTTGCAGGTGACACCTTCCATAGGCGTGTGCACCTACCCGGAACACGGGATTGATCTGGACACACTCATGCGCAAGGCCGATCTTGCCATGTATAAAGCAAAGGATCTGGGCCGCGACCGAATTTGTTTCTTTGATGTCTCGATGTCACGCGAAGCCGAAGAGCGGGTCAGCCTTGAAAACTCATTGCGTCAGGCCCTGCGCAATGAGGAGCTCGCCGTCCATTATCAGCCGCGCGTCTGCATCAAGACCAATCGCATTGTTGGAGCCGAAGGCCTGCTGCGCTGGCATCATCCAACCCGCGGCACCGTATCCGCTGCCAGCTTCATTGAAATCGCTGAAGAAGCAGGCATGATAGATGAAATCGGAGATTGGGTGGCACGCGAAGCCATGCTCCGGCAAAAGCAGTGGGCATTATCCGGCCACAACATCGCAATCTCGGTCAACCTGTCTCCGGCACAATTCCGGCGAGGCCGCATATCCCAGCGCCTGCACCGCATACTTATTGAAACCGGCGCTTCAGCCAGCTCTATTCGCCTTGAGATAACCGAGAGCGCTCTTCTCAGTGATGCCAATGAGACCCTGAAAGAACTCAATGCCCTCCGCGATCTGGGCTTTACGCTGGAAATTGATGATTTTGGAACCGGGTACTCAAACCTGGGCTATCTGCAGCGTTATCCGGTGACCGCCCTCAAGATCGACCGATCCTTCATAGCCGATACCAAACGCTGGCCAATAGTACAGATGATTGTGCAGATGGGTCGCCTGCTCAACCTGACACTGGTGGCAGAAGGCATCGAGACAAAAGAACAGCTCCGCCAGATCCAGAAGTTGCAATGCCATGAATATCAGGGATATCTGTATTCCCCTGCTGTCTCCTCACACACCTTCGAGTGCCTGCTCAAAGGACAGCAAACCATCATTGCTCCACCCACAGTCGGCGCCTCAGCTTAACGCAGCTTTTGCGGAACGGCTTAGCTCCGTTAAAGCTGCCAGCGCATCCTCAGCCTTTTCCTCCGGCACAAAGATGTGATCGTGATAATATGCAGCCACAACATTGGCAGAGATCCCAACATCTGCCAAGGCCCTGGAGGTCAAGTCCCAAGTCTGCTGTAAATTCGGATTTCAGGTTTGGCGGGTTGATCAGATCTGGATGATGTTTTTGTC
>CANNAV010000065.1 GCA_947502585.1 uncultured Pseudovibrio sp. | reverse complement strand
CCGGAATTAGACGTGGTTTTACGCCCAAAAACACCCTATAAACGGCAGAAATACCCCACTTAACCCGTCTGTGTTCGTTTAATCCCGGATATTCCCGTCTACTCTAACTTCTAGTGTCTCCCATCAGCGGGCGCTTACCATAAATCGGCGCGATCAATTTTACCTCATGACCAAGCTTTGCAATCTCGCGCCCCCAATAATGAGAACCAGCACACGCCTCCATCGCGACAACGCAACGGGGCTGTTTGCCAAGAAATCCAGGTAACTGGGCGCGGGCGAGCTTTGTGCGGAACGCTACCGCGCCGTCTTCCCGTGCTCCGTGAAGTTGAAATGTTCGTTTCGCAAGGTCTATCCCAATGATGCTAACCTCTGGCATGGATATCTCTCCCTTTGGGTGTGAAACTCACTCTCACAATCATAGTATATCTTTATGCCGTCGGGCGGGGCATCCAATCCATCAACGCCTCTCTAAAGCCTGTTGCCCCGGGCCAGAAATCTCAGGACATCGCCATTGCTGGGCCAGGTGTGGTAGCGCGGGGGTCGGTTATCTGGCGCGGGCGGGCAGTCGTTGTTGCCGAAAAAATGAGAGGCGATGAGCTTTCCCGTCTTACGGAAAAGATCCAGATTAGTGCGAAAGAGCGTTCTCTTTTCCGGTACCACAGTCAATTCCGCCAGCACTTTACCTGCATCAACCTTCTGAATACTCTCATGCATGCTGACGGTGAAGGTCTTCTCGTTTTCCAGGATCGCATGAAAGACCGGATCCGGCCCTTTGTAGACAGGCAGTTTACCGGGATGGATATTGTAGGTCTTACCGGAAAACCGCTCAAAGAATGCCGCATTCAAAATCTGCCCCAGATGAACCGTCAGGATCAAATCCGGCTTGCAATGCTCTATAAAGTCGAGGGTTTGGGGCGCGCTGGCGTCATTTGTCGGGAGAACAGGACACTGCAGACTGTAAGCCCAGGTTCGCATGCTCTGCCACCTAGGGACGTGTGGCATCCGGTAGGCTGGCTTTGTCACAGCGCCCAGATAACCCGCATAAATTGGGCCAGAACGTAAAATGAGATCCTTATAAGCACGCCAGTCCTTGCGCTTACCTGCTACGGCAGTGCACGCTACAAGACTACAGATCCTGATTTCCGGATACGCCAGCAATGAATGTAAAGCAGCATCAGTGTAAACGCTGGCGTTGGAAACAAGACAGATCTGCATGCGCATTCCCCATTTGCATAAAGTGGTCACCACTACATAAAGTAGTCGTAAATTACGCCCATTTTCCTGGCTTTTTCCATCCTTGGCGGTTCAAACCGCTTCAGGCGCTGTTCAGCAAAGAAAGTGGAGAGAATCTTTTCTGCTGTCCCCTTTGCGGCAGCTTCCAGGCCAGCTGCATTGTAAAGCGACCCGCGCACCTGAATGGTGGCTTTTAACGCATCAATGAATTTGTTGAACAAATCGGGTTCCGGCGGTGTCGCTGAGCGCCAGAACGTCTCCCAGTCTCCCTGATGCGTCAAGCCATCCATGTCATAAATCGTTGGCAGAATGCAGCAGGTTGGCACACCATATTCAAGTGCATCGATGCCTGCAGAACTGTTGATGGTCAGCATACCGAGGGATGCTTCGGCAAGTGTTTTGATCGTTTGTCCGTGAATTAGCTGTGTGCGCTCCTTTACGCCATGCTTCCCACTGGCCACAATAATTGCCCGAGACAGCTCCTTGAAGCGGTATTCCAGCGGATGGCTCTTGAACACCAGCAATGTCCCCTCAGGTGCATTAAAAGCAAAGGAGGCAATAACCCTCTCGATTGCCTCATAAATGCTGGTAAAGGGAGAATGGTCCCGGATCTGAAAGTCCCCATTCAACTGCAACGCAAAGAGATAATAAGGCGTGCCGCTTTGCTTCAATTTGTCCCAGAGAACATCCGCTTCGAGCTTCCGGCGCCTGGCCTGGATACGAGCCTTGAGCCAGCCCCCGTATACCTGCACACGGGATTCCGAGCGATGATTGCGATAGTGCGGAAACTCTCGGGCATGAACTAAATTATAGAGTGTGAAACCGAGTTCCTGCAGCACAATCTGCCTGTAGCTGCCAGGATACAGCACATGGGAAGTGTCTTCCACCTGTTGCGTATTCAACGCTATCAGCTCCTGCCTGTTCTGCGGGAAATGAGAGAGAGCAGAACAGCCGCCATATTCAACCGTCATCCAGTCCGGACGCAGATAGCCAAGCTCCGTTGCAATGATGGTCACGTCCAGCCGCTTTGCAACGCCAATGGCAATCTTATGGTAGTATCGTCGATCCCCGTGAAGCAGGATATCGGTGACCCCGTGTGCAACGATCAAAGCTTCCAGAAAAAGAGCCCACCTCTCAGCAGGCTCTGAAAAATGGATGGCTTCCGTCTGTTCCCAGTCATGGACATCACTTCCACAAAATTGAACCTTGAGCGTTTTGGCGCCCAGCTTTTCCAGGTGATGTGCAATCCGTGCATAGTACCTGGAAAGGGGGCCTTGCAGCAGTAATATGCAGCGATTACTTTCTGAAGTCATTTGTCACTCCAGTAACAATTTGCCGGGATGGGCACACCGGCGGCCCTGGCTTGTGCCAGACGCGGCGGCGTTTCAACAAACGCGCCATTTCCGTTGACGCCATCATCCAGTATGCGCTTCACAAACACTTGTGCCGCTACTTTCCGACCTGTGGGATTAAAAAAACTTCCAGGGACTTGAATGGTATGCGCCATGAGCTTTTCCAGGTCGTGATAAAGGTCAGTATCCGGTAGAGCAGGCTCGCTCCAGAAGTTATCCAAAGACCGCTGATCCGTCAATCCGGCAATATCATAGACAGCAATACCCATGGCTTTCACTGGTACGCCGCTTTTCAACGCTTCCATGCCAACCGTACTGTTCACAAGCACGCACCCGCGCGAATGTTGTAGCAACTGATTTAGATTGCCGCCATCAATAATGATCGTGCGCTCCAGACAACCGTACTCGGCCGCGATTTCGCGAATAACCTTCGGCCAGTTCTCAACGTTGTTGTCAAACGGATGAAGTTTGAACACCAGCCTGCTTGCAGTTGAAGCACTTTGTGAAAACGTGCTGTAAAGCTCACGAATGAAGATGGACAGATGCTTGTAGTGTGAGTGATGCCGGATCTGATAGTCGCCTTGCATTTGCATTGGGATAACAAAATACTCGGCCTGTTCCTGTATCAGCAAATTGATTGCCTCTTCCGCTTCCTGCCCAAGCCGTTTCTGGCGCATCAGGCGCGGAACGTAGCTGAAATAGTCTCTGAATGGATGATAGTAACGATCCCGCTGATAAAACGGGAACAGATACGGGAAGAAAATCGGGATCAGATTGCAGATAACTTCATTGGTCGCTTCCTGCAAAAACGCATACGGAAAGCGGTTTGTAACTTCCGGTTCCGCTAAGTCGGAGGCACTTTGCCTTATTTGTACCGGATCATTCGGGAAGTGCGAATACACTCCCATTCCACCACGCTCCAGCGTGATCCAATCCGGGCGCATATAGCCAAACTCATAGACATACGTGTTGATTCCGCGGTGCATAGCAACACTATGCGCAATCCGGTGATACGGTCGCCGATCTGCATAATAGAGAATGTCCGTAACGCCATTCTCATCAATTAAATTCTCCAGCCTGGTTTGCCAGTTTTTCAACCGACCCCAATAGGCTTTCGCACCCAGTCCGACGCGGAAATACCAGTCACTAAGCGAAAAATTAATTATGGTATACCTGATCCCGTGGGCATCAAATTCTTTAACAAGGGCACGACAAAAGGCAGAAGGATGGGATTGTAAAATAAGAACTGATCGATCCGCCATAACACCTATACTCAATTACTTCAGCTGATTTTTGCGATGCTGAGCAAGTGCTTCATCGACAGAGTCATACATGGTTAACTCGCCTTCATGCAACAGGCAGGCGCTGTCACAGAGTTTCTTGATTGTGGCCTCTGAATGCGAGATCATAATGATATTGGCGTGCTTAAGCTTTGTCTCAAATATATCATCACACTTACGCTTAAATCGTGCATCTCCAACGGCTGTGATTTCATCGATCAGATAGCATTCAAAATTCACCGCCATACTAACGCCAAATGCTAACCGTGCTTTCATACCACTTGAATAAGTCTGGATCGGGAGCGCCATAGATGGCCCGAGTTCGGAGAAGTCTTCAACAAAATCTATCATTCGTTCTGTGTCTTCACCATACATCCGAGCAACAAAACGCACGTTTTCAATGCCTGTCATCTTTCCGGCGAAACCACCTCCGAAGCCAAGAGGCCAGGATACTTTTACATTACGTTTAATTCGACCACTGTCTGGCAGTTCCGCACCAGCAATCAAACGCATGAACGTAGACTTTCCGGCTCCGTTATGCCCCAAGATGCCAATATTTTTTCCTTCGGGAAAACAAGTGCTTACGCTTTTTAAGATAGTCTTAGTCACCCCCTTAAGGCGATATGTTTTACGTACATCCTGGAATTTGATCATCAGATAGACTTCTTTCGATACAATCTCTCTCCGAAGAAGCCTAATACTAAAAGAATAGTTACGCAGGTAATAAGATAAGACTTGCTCAATACACTACTGTGATAATTACCATAATAACCTTCGCGAAACCACTCTATTCCATGAAGGACAGGGTTCCAGGAAAGCACCTTTACAACATGAGTCGGAAAATCATCCGGGACGTAAAAGATGGCCGAAAGAAAAAATAGTGGTCTGCTTATTATAGACTCCAACTGCTTCCAGGTTGGCCAAAGCCTGAATAAAACAGCGTTTGTCGTACCAGCGCCCAATCCAAGTAATGTAAGCACCAGAAATGCCGATGCGCATTCCTCAACTCTTACGGGCAACGGAGCCTCATCTCCCCAAATTATCAACCAAAAAAACAGGATAATGATCATTAGATACGTCAGTACGATCAAGATGTATTTTGAAAGAAGAATATCGGTTTCATTCACAAGCGGGTAACTCAAAAGTCCCCGGCTCGTATTAATCGCTGTCATAAGCGAGTTCGATAGCTTTGAGTAGGTTTGGAACGGCAAAATTCCAGTTGCGAAAAAAAGTGCGAAGCTTGTTCCAAAAGCTGGAGACCTTCCCAAACTTGAGAAAATGAGCACCAAAACAAGCGTACTGAGAGCCGGGTTAACAATCGCCCAAAGATACCCTAACTGAGTATCCCCGAATGCAGTCCTTGTTTCGCGAAGAACCAACGCGCCTATAACCCTAACTTGTGTTGTGATAACGCCGTCCATGCTTTCTAAAACCTATTTCAGGTGGTCACGGATTGAATAAGCTATAACAGTAGCAAGCGCCCACATTGCAAGTAACCCAAGAAAAAGAATAAGCGAATTGATCAGGCGCCTGGGATAGATTGCCTCCTGTGGTTTTGACGGAGGTTGGAAAACAGCAAGATATCTTTGTTGACGATCAGCTTCCGCCCGTGAACGCTCTAATCCAGCAAGGGCTGCAGTATAAGCTTGCTGGGCAAACTCCTGCTCGACTAAGAGCTCTTCATAATTCGCTAACAATGACGATAGGGAAGACAGGCGATCAGTGCCGTGGGCTGCCTGCTGTGATGGAACAGGATTTCTTCCACTGATTTCGTCGCGCTTATTAACTATTTGCTTGACCAGAACCTCTTCCTGTTTCCGCAACTGCCGGATTGTTGGTGAGCTTTCATCAATCGTCCCTACAAGCGTCGCTAAACGTGATCTTGTGTCCAGAAGTTGCTTTTCAAGACCTGCAATGAGTTCAATTTGCACCTCGGCGTTCTTAGTAGGATCAATCGAACTCTCTACGCTACGAAAGTTTTTCATGCGCATTCGTATCATTTTCAATCTCAACTCTGCACGATGAACTTCTTCCTCCGCAAATTTTACTGCATCGCGACGGGCATTTTGAGAAAGTGTATTTACGAGCTCCGAGCTGTAGGAAAGTACACGCGAAGCAATACGTTCAGTCATTTCCGGCGAAAATGCCTGAACTTCTACTTCGATAATAGTCGATGTATTATCGAAGCTCGTTGTAATCATAGAGTCCCAATACCAGACGAGTTCCTCTATGGGCAAAGTCCGATCAAGGCGATAGATGAAGTCAATATTCTCTTCGCTGAAGTGTTTCAGTATACTCTCGTCTTTGGACAGACGCTCCAAGACTTCCCTACCTTTCAGGTAGTCCATCAAAATAAACGAGTCAGTGGTTGTCGTACCCACGCTCGCCAATCCGGTTAAGGCACCTAGGAAGTCCCCCCCGGCAGAAGCTCCATCCATTCCACGAATAGAAAACCCAATAGTCGAAGAATACCGGTCAGATGCAATTAGCAGGAAATAAGTAGCGCCAAGAAGGCTTGGAATAAGAACCATAAGTGCAAATGAGAGTGTAAGAATTCGCCGTCTTAATTGCTGAGGTCTTAACCCACGAAAATTGAAAAAATCTTTTGCCCTTGCATCTGCTTCATGCAATTTATTTTCAATAGGAAGAGAAACAACAGATTCGACCTTTTTGAGCGGAGATTTGGCCCTTTTTGCAGGCGCGTCTGCTTGCGAAGGTGTTTCTTTGTCAGAAGTCTCCGGCGATGCTGGGCGAATTTCTGCAACTTTTGCTGTTGTCCCTTTGTCCATGCCGGGTCTTCACTTTCCAATCGTTAACTTGGTCGTGGCTTAAGGCGTGAGCCTAACTTTTCAAAATGAAAATAGCAAAACTTACCTAGAATATACCACGGCCAACCGAATTTAGAAGCGTGTTTTTGCTCGGAAAGAACCGACAGATCGCTTCTGTGTTCAAACATACTCAGGTTCAGAAGGAGGTTGCCGTTTTTCCAATGACTAATGTACCGCTTAAAATCCTGATAAATTTGTTAAGTTCAGCACCATAAGCGTTGGAGACATAGACGACATCTTTATCTCGCAGCGAGAAAAGCTGTCCTTTGAAATAGGATCGTGCATCCCGCATGTTTAAGCGGTAAATCACAGGAACCTTGCCCGAACTTGTTCCCAGATACTCGGGCTTCAGCTGGGAAATGACCTGAGGCTCTTCATAACGAAAAACAAAGAGGCCTTGTGAGTTTGCAGCATTCTGGTCTAGGCCGCCGATACGACCCAGTGCTTCAACGAGTGAAACATTTGATGCCTGAATTGGATATTCACCGATCCTGGGCACAGCGCCAAAAGCCGTAAAGGTTTGTGGATCGTGTGTAACGAAAATCCCGTCACCTGGGCGCACAAAGACATTTTCATCGGTTTTCTCGAAGACAGTGCTCAGTAATTGCTTAGCCTGGCGTCCTTTTCGGGTTAAAGAGACATAGCTTTCAGTTGCAGGTGATGAGCTGCCGCCTGCGTTTGCAACAACGTCGAGTAAACGCTGGCCCCTAAGGTCCACAGAATATTGACCAGGTTTTCTGACATCCCCATTCACCGTGACCAGGCTGCTAGCGTTCTGCTTTAATGTAACAATGACTTGTGGGTTGGTTGCTTTGCGATCTAACGTAATCTGGAGCGCATCCTGAAGCCGCTCAACAGATTTTCCGCGTGCATTTACCTTCCCCACATACGGTATCGTAATTGCACCACCTTGGTTTACCACGAACGGCCCGAGTTCTACACCTCCGGCCTGTCCATCAGGTGCAAACAGCCGATCATTGCCCTGCTCCCAAACGACTACTGATACAATATCACCAATGCCAACAATGCGCTTTGGCGCCCATTTTTCACCTGTGAAGACTTTTGACAGTCCATGTGGTTGATAGGCTGAAAGCACTGATACAACTGAATCATCAAGATCAATGAGATGATAGTCAAAGGGTTTTGTGCGACGGTCAGAAGAGGTATTCTGAATCTCCGATGATATCGGCCCTGCAGAGGGTAGCGCAGAACAGCCTGACAAAATACCTATGACGGGTGCGATGATTGCAAAGGACTTAAAGAAACCTGAAAATACTTGACCCGACCATAGGCTGGTCGGAGTAGGAAATAAATTCATAAAACTTCTATCCACTTTGCTGTCGGCTCAAAAATACACATGCCAATAATATCCGGCCCCAAATGATACTACTATCTCAATTTGAGATGGAATTCAAATTGGGGAATGGAAACCGTACCAATTAGCCGTAGTTTTCTATGGACAAAGTTGTGCTTCTGATGAAGTTTGGAGAATCTGGGTTGTGCGTTAACTTTTTGTTTGCCAAAACAATGAAATAAGCGCTGTTTGGAGCTCAATTTTATGTTTTCTCCGAGATCGATTCTCATCACAGGCGCCAGCTCAGGTTTGGGTAAAGCTCTTGCAGTTTCCTATGCGAATGCAGGAGTAACTCTTTGCCTTACTGGCAGAAATGAAATGCGGTTGCTTGAGACTGTGCGTGAGGTTGAGCGGGCAGGGAGTCATGTATTCTGGAAAGTGCTTGATATTTGTGATGCGACGGCGCTTCAAAACTGGATTGACGGGTTGGAGCAACGCATTTCTCTCGATTTAGTTATCTCCAATGCAGGGATAACGGGGTCACATGAGATTGATGGGTCTGTAGAAACGGCAAAAACAGCACATGCTCAGATTGCAACCAACCTTGGAGGAGCTGTTAATCTTCTGACGACGATTGCGCCATATATGCAGCGGCGAAAAAGCGGGCGAATTGCGTTAATCAGTTCCCTGGCAGGAATGCAGCCGATTTCTGATGGTCCAGCTTATGGAGCTTCAAAAGCGGGAGTGATCGCGTATGGGGAAGCGATGCGGGATCATCTGTATAAGTGGGGGGTATCGGTAACCGTGGTCTGTCCGGGATATATTCTGACGCCGATGGCCGATCAGTTTAAGAGTTGGCGACCTTATGAATACACTGTTGAGCAAGCTGCTGTTTCCATCAAAAAAGCGATTGCACGGAAAACGGCGCTTCATGCGTTCCCATGGCAACTGGCTCTAGGTATTCGTATCGGAAAACTGCTGCCGTGGAAGTTGCGAAGGCTGGTAAATCAGCGCTTCAATTACCAGCGCTGATCTAATCTCATATTGCAAGTTAGGCAGACATAACCTGTTGAATTGAAATGGGGTTGTTATCGTAATTCATTATTTCTTCATTCAACAGTTTGATAGCCTGATCCAGTTGTTCTTCAGTATGTTCTGAGGTGATAAAGAAGCGCAGTCGAGCTGATTTTTCTGGAACTGCCGGGTAGATAATTGGCAGTACATTGAGCCCGCGATCAAGCAGACGCGCAGCCAGAACCGTCGCCTTCAGTGAATCGCCCATCATAATCGGGACAACTGCACAGCCTTGACTGACACCAGTATCAAGTCCTGCCTCCTGAGCTTTCTTTAGAAAATATTTCCCATTTGATTGCGCTGTCTGCACCCGGTGAGGCTCTGCTTCCATGAGCCGAATGGCTTCGCAAACCGCTGCTGCTATGGGGGGAGCAATACCGACGCTAAATACGAAACCAGAAGCTGATAATTTGAGGTAATCAACCAGGTCACTGCAGCCGGCGATGTAACCGCCGCATCCAGCCAATGTCTTGGAGAATGTACCCATCCAGATGTCGACATCTTTTGGGTCAGCCTGGAAGTGCTCAGCCAGGCCGTGGCCGGTCGCTCCAAGAATGCCGATAGAGTGTGCTTCATCGACCATGAGCCAGGCGCCGTATCTCTTTTTAATTTCAACCAGACGCGGAAGGTCGGGATAGTCACCGTCCATCGAATAAACGCCTTCGACCACAATCAGCGTACGAGCATGCTTGTGGGCGCGCAGCTTCAGAAGATTTTCCAAAGCGTCAAAATTGTTATGAGGGAAGGACTGGCGAACAGCACCAGAGAGCTTTGCGCCTGTGACGATACTGTTGTGAATGTAACTATCGTGAATGATTAGGTCATCCGGCTGCATCAGCTGACCGAGGCTGGTAACGTTGGTTGCGTGGCCACTCACAAAAGCAACTGAGCTTTCAACACGGTGCATCCGCGCAATGAGCTTTTCGAGCTCAGTATGGATCGCACGTTCACCAGCAACCACGCGGCTGGCGCTGGCTGAAATGCCATAGTGGTCTACGGCAGCTTTGGCAGCTCCGTGAACCTTCTCATGCCCATTCAGGCCCAGATAATCGTAGGAAGAGAAGTTAAGGTAGGTCTCTCCGTCAATCAGCGTCGTTGCTCCAGCGCGGGCGTCGTGCGCACGAAAAAAGGGGTTTTTGATCTGCAACAGATCAGCCACCGTCTTCTGAAGGCGAATTTCTTTAAAACCCGGAAGATCTGCAAATTCAGGGGCTGCCTGAGGTTTGACGGCCTTCTGCTTTGGAAGTGCAGACTTTGAGCGCCTGACAACGCTCAAAGCATTCAACCGGTCGTCCTTGCTTAATTTCTTCATGTCTGATTTGGCCATTAATTCAAAATTCTTGCTGTTTCACCCTGATGGGTATCAAGGATTTCGCGAACGGTTGACTTTTGAGCTTCATCAAGATCATCAGAAAGGTGTTGGCTGGCCAGAACGCTGTGTGAGCCATCCTCAGCGGAAGCCTCTCCACCCTCGCGTTTACGAAGTTTCTGCAGGATCTGTGCAGCAAAATCATCCAAACACGTTCCGCCTGAGATAGATACCAGTGGAATCTCCAGATTGAAGCGTTTCTGAATTCCCATTCTGAGTTCAAGCCCCATCAGGGAATCCATCCCGAACTCCGCAAGTGGACGTTGATGAGAAATGTCTTCTGCTGGAAGGCGCAGAATACGGCCAATTTCGCCGGAAAGGATATGAGTGACAATTTCTTTGGCCTCTGTATCTGACTTCCCTTCAATAAGAGACAGAATATCGGCGGCACCATCGCTGTCTCCATCTGCATCGTTGCTGGCCACGATTTCGCGGAAAAGGGGCTTACTCAGAAGTGGTAATGATTGGTGAGCAGCTGCCCATGCAAAACGGCCGATATGAACAACGGCACCTGACGCAGACCCATCATCTTGCTCCATGGCCAGCTTTAAAATGTCCAGACCTTCGCGAGCCGTAATAGTTGCTTCACCCAGATGTCTGGAAAGTTTGTCGGAAACCTCAGCGTTTCTGGCAAGGAAGCCCACATCGCCGATTGCACCCCAGCCGACAGCAATCGCTGGTTTGCCAGCCTTGCGCCTGGCCCTTGCAAGTCCTTCAAGATATCCGTTAGCAGCGACGTAATGAGACTGGCCGGGGTTTCCGATCAGGGTTGTTGCAGAAGAGAACAGGATAAACTGGTCCAATTTGTCCTCGCGGGTCAACTCATCAAGCAGGCTGGCACCCTGTATCTTAGCTACCAGAACCTTGCGGAACCGCTTCTCATCAAGTTGTTGAATGATGCCATCATCCAGAACCATTGCCGCATGGGTGATGCTTTTGATTGGAGCCGACTGACGTAGTTCCGTCAGCAGGGTATTTATAGCCGCTCTATCTGTGACATCGCAGCTGATGGCGGAGACCGTCACGCCTTTTTCTGCCAAAGCCTCAAACAACCTAGCGTGCTGCTCACTTACCTTTGCAGACCGGCTAGTGAGCGTAATTCGGTGCGCACCATTATCAGCCAGCCAGCGGCAGATTTCCAGACCAAAGCCACCAAGACCACCAATCACAACATGATGGCCATCCTGAGCGAACCTGAGAGATTTGCGCTCTTGCGGAACCTTAACTTCTTCCGGTTTTGGCGGTGTGATCAGGATCTTCCCAATGTGTCCGGATCGTTGCATGAGCCTGAAGGCATCCTGCACATTGCGGCCTTCAAACACGCGGTGAGGCAATGGCGTGAAGGTTCCGTCCCTGATTAGCCCGAAGACATCTTCAATGAGTTTGCGTGACAGATTGCTATCATGCAGAAGAATTTGATCCAGATCGATACCGAAGTAAGAGACGTTTCGACGGAACGGACGCAAGCCGATCTTGGTGTTCGCATAATAGTCTCGTTTGCCAAGCTCAAGGAAGCGACCAAACGGGCGTACAATATTGATACTCGCTTCCATTGCGTCTCCAGCAAGGGAGTTCAGGACGTAATGCACTCCTTTTCCATCCGTGAGTTCCATGACCATTTCAGGGAATTCCAAACTGCGGGAATCAAGAACCTGATCGGCCCCGAGCAAGCGAAGAATTTCACGTTTTTCCTCGGACCCGGCGGTGGCGATGACTTTTGCACCTACATGCTTTGCAATTTGCAGTGCTGCAAGGCCAACGCCGCCTGCGCCACCGTGAATGAGAACCCATTGCTCTTCTTTTAGTTCACCGAGGTGAATGAGTGAATAGTAAGCGGTCAGGAATGCAACTGGATAAGTTGCGGCGGATACGAGGCCCTGGTTCTGATCCAGTTTTGCGACAGCGAACTCAGGGCAGGTGACATAAGATGAAAACCCACCGGATGTGAGTGCCACCACTTTATCACCAACCACAAGGTCGCTGACGTTCTCGCCAATACGTGTAACAGTCCCTGAAACCTCCAGACCTAGATTTGGTCCGCCATAGCCGTCCTCAAGCGCTTCTTCGGGAAGCATGCCCAAAGTCCACATAACATCGCGGAAATTCAAACCCGTTGCGGCCACTTTGATCTCAACACGGTCGTCAGAGGGCTCAATCCGTTGCTGTCCACGCCAGTTCAAATAATTTAAAGAGCCTGCTTCTGAGAAATTCAGCTCAACATTTTCTGCTGACTTCAAGGTGGATTTACCAAACCCGGATTTAATCCGCGAAACTACCTGGCTTTTTTGCGGCAGATGGAGTTCATTCTCCACATTTTCACAGAAAACAGCCTCTAAAATATCAGAGGCAACGCTCTCCGCCCCTTTTTCGACGCAAACATCAAGGGCAAGCGGTGTCAGCTCAGGAGCCTCATTGCCAAGAACACGAGCAAACGTCCATGCAGCACTTTGGGCCGGCGCTTCGAGATCAGCGTTATGACCGCTGCCGCCCGGTGCAACAAGTACAAGCTGACAAGTCAAACCCGGGTAGGATTTCACGAGGCCAACACAAGTTGCGCAACGCTTCATGACCTGGTCGACAGGTGCATCACCTGCTTCAGCCAGACCATACAGATGAATGATGGTTTTCCGCTCTGCGTCAAGGAACGCAGAGCCAGCAAGTGCAGTTTTCCAGCCGCTGGCTTCATTCAGATCAAATTGCTCACTATCAGCATCCAGAACCTTGATGCTACAGGAGGCCAAGCGGTCATCATGCTGAATTGCCCTTTCAATTTCCTGTTCCAGCTTAGAATTGCCAGCCAGAATGACCATGGCATTGTTTTCTGGCAAGTCAGCAGCGGGATTGAACTGCTTGCTTTCTTCTGCAGGCTTTACGGTTGCATTCAACAGAACAATTGATACGCCATCCTTGAGTGCTTCAATTGCAACCGGAGCCGTAAATGAAGTAGCATTAAACTCATCCAGCCAGCCATTACTTGTTTTTAGTGGGCCAACCGGATATTCGTCAGAAACTGCCCCCGCAAACCAATCTCTAGACAATCCGAAGGCCACATCGTGAAAGACATCTGAAAGAGGCTCAATTGCAAGGAACTGGCCACCTTCTGTAAGTGCTTGCCCAAGCTTCTCAAAAAGATTTTCTTCGCTCTGGCACGCTTCGTGGAGAAGACCCGAAGATACAATTACATCGAATGGTCCGTGTTCGAATGCAGCGTCCCAAGTGTAATTACTATCCAGATTGCTGGTGTCGAATACAGTGATGTTTGGTTCGTCCAGTACACTGGCAGACAAACGCGCGGCGCTTTTGTGATTGCTGTCGGCAATCGAAATCTTTGTGATGTGACCAGGGGCTATCTGTTGAATATGTTTCGCCAGATTCAAACCGGAACCACTTAAATCCAGCACATGAAGCGGTGTGTCGGTATCCCAACTTTCAAGCGCTGTTCTCAGCCAATCAGAGGTACTTTGACTGCGTAACAGTGCCTCCGGAGAGGAATACCAGTATTGCTCGAGCATTCCACTGGAATGCTCGAAGCCATCGCTCCCCAAAGTACCCAGATCGAGACTATCCAGAACGAATTTACGCGTTCTTGCAAGAATGGTTGCTGCGGCGACATCCTGCGGGCTTTCTTCAAGCACGCTTCCGACGAGAAGATCGAAATCGGGAAGCTCAAAATCGCTGCCTAAATCAAAGCGATTTGAACCACATTCCGTTGCAGCTCCTGCTTCCTGAAGGATCGTCAAAAGATTGACGAAATACCGACGATGACTATCTGGCAAATCGTCAACAGAGATAATCTGTTCGCCATCGGCCAGCTTTGAAATAATGTCAAATGCAGTTCTTTGGGCGGCTGCATTGAGTAGCAAGTACGCTTCGCGCTCAGCTTCATCTTCAACTGTTCGGAATTTCTCTGCAACGTAATCTTCAATTGCCGGGAAGCTGTGGTTAAGTTTTGCAAGTGGTGTCGCCGGGTTTCTCTGTAGTTCTGCTTCGACGCGATAGATCAGGTCAGACGGATTATCTTTACGGCCCAGTTCTGTTGCCCGGAATCGCCCGCCGGAAATTGTGATAATAACGTTGTCATCTTCATCGAAAATCTGAAAGTCCGCCAAAATAGACAGATCAGAGGCGCGCTTTACCTGAATGCGAACATAGGCTGGTGAAGCGCCTGTCTGATATTGGCGAACCTTATCAAAGAAAATTGGAACATACGCTTTCGGGCGACTGTTTTGTGTTGCTGCCTCTTTGAACAGAGAAAGCAGGCCATGGAAGCATCCATCAAGTTCAGCAGGGTGAATGCCAAAGGAAGCGGCCTGCTCGTTCTTTTCAAGGGCAGACAGGTGGACAATGAATGTACCCGCATCTACCTGAGAGACGTTCTGTGTGCGCTGAAAACGTGGGCCAAAATCAAGCCCATACCTGAGCGCCGCCTTATAAATTTCCTCGCCCGTGCTTATGAGTTGGGCTGCTTCAAAGTTCAGCTGAATGTCTGGTGCAGGGGCCTCCAGTTTAGCAATCCGGCCAACAGCATGGAGGGTCCAATCGTCTCCGCTCAGGCGCATGCGGCTGGAAATCTTAACGGTCCCTGTTTCCTCAGAAATTTCAGTCTGAACTTCGCTCAGATACTCGTCGCTCAAAACGAGCGCTTGCAAAATATCCATAGACCGCAGCTCTACAGCATCACTTCCATAAAGGCAGAAACCGGCAGCCAGAGCCATTTCAACATAGCCTGCGCCGGGGAAAATCATTCGTCCGTTAATGACGTGATCTTCCAAGAAGGGAACTGTAAAGCGGTCTAGGTGAGTGGTCCAGACATTATAGGTTTCGTTTGGACGCCAACCTAATAGTGGGTGATTCCCCCCCCTGAACAGGCCCATATTGGCTTCGGAGCTATTCTCAAAACGGAAGCTTTTGTTTTGCCAGGGGAGTTCTGGCAGGTTGATCGGATCATCCGGGTTTTTACCGAAGAGTTTATCTGTATCAACATTGATACCTGCAACAAATGCGCGGGCGACAAGATTTATAACCGGGTCTGTTCCGTCAAATTGTTCGTTCGCCAAGCTGGATAGAACGGATCTTTTCCCGCCTTTTTCAGCGGCAACCTGGCGCAAATAGCTTTGCAGAATCGGTTTAGGCCCGATCTCAATAATCGTTTCAGCACCAAGATCGAAAGCCGTAGCAACGGCCTTGGAGAACAACACTGGCTTGCGAAGGTTCCACCACCAATAGTTCGCATTGAGGTTTTTGCCCTCCGCGACTGCGCCGGAAACGGTGGAAATAAATGGAATCTGTCCGGACTTTGCGGTCACAGTCCCGACTGCGTTACGGAATGGTTGCTCAACGGTTTCAATAAGCTGGCTATGGAATGGGTAGTTCAGCGCGACTTTTCTGAAGGCTATATGGTGGGCGCGTGCAAACTTAGCGAACCCGTCTATATCTTCCTTTGTACCGGACAGACTAACAGATTTCGGGCTGTTTTCCGCAGCGACTTCAAGGGAGCTAAACCCGCTTTCGGAGATAAACTGCCGGGCTTCATCTGCAGGCAGGACGAGCGCTGCCATAGTTCCGCAGCCTGCGACAACTTCCTGCTCTGCTGAGCGATGATAGACCAGCGCCACAGCGGTGTCCAGCGTGAGAGCGCCTGCGACATATGCCGCTGCAACTTCGCCAATACTATGGCCCAGGACCATGTCTGGCGTTAATGCATAGTCTTCAAGAGCCCGACAAAGAGCAACCTGGACCGCAAACAGCAATGGCTGTGCGATGCTGGTCTTTTTCAGATCCTCTTCGAGGGGCTCACTGAATAGCTGGGTCTTCAATGACCAGCCGGAAAGACTTTTGAAAAGCTCATCAATCTTCTCAAAAGCAATCTTGAAGGCCTTATTGGCCGCGTAGGCATCGCGGCCCATGCCAGGCCACTGTGCTCCGTTACCAGAAAATGCAAAAGCGCATTTGCCTGAATTTGCAGCTTTACCTGAATAAACGACATTTGCATTCTTTTGGCCACTTGCAAAGTCAGACAAGGCAGTTTTGAGGGCTCCGACGTCAGTGCCGGTAAACACGGCTTTTTCCTGGAAAATCCGTTTGCGATGGAAAGCTGCTGCACAAATCTTCAAGTTGCTTTGTTCTGTCAGCACATCATCACATGCATAGCTGCTTGCAAGCTCAACAAGCGCTTTCTTTGTCGGTGCTGACAAGAACAATGAGTTTACTGTTTTGGGCAGTGCCAGTTGTTCGATATTGTTTGGTGTTAACTCTGGGTCCCGGAGAATGACGTGTGCGTTCGTTCCACCAAAGCCAAATGAGTTCACCCCGGCATACCTCGGTTTATCACTGCGCGGCAGTTCTACCCCTTCGCTCGCGACCTGAATATTGAGCGCTTTGAAGTCAATGTCCGGGTTCGGCTCTTTGAAGTGAAGACTCGCCGGGAAATAATCGTTCTGGAGTGCGAGTACAGACTTCGCCAGCCCCACAAGTCCGGAAGCAGGTTCCAGATGGCCAACATTGGTTTTAACAGAGCCGATTGGGAGCGGTGCGCGCCGTTTTTGCGCAATTTTGCGGCCGATTGACCCCGCTTCTGCCGGATCGCCAACCCGGGTTCCTGTGCCGTGCGCTTCAACAAATGCCAGCTGATTAGGGTCGATCCCATGCGCCTTGTAGATACGGTCGAGAAGGTTTGCCTGCTCTACGTCAGATGGAAGCGACATGCCCACAGTACGACCATCTGAATTTACATCGACAGCAACAATATCTGCATGAGACCGCTGGCCTTTCCAGCGTGGAGCGTCTTTTCTTTTTATGACAAGTGCTACGCCGCCTTCTGAGCGAACATATCCATTCCCATTTGCATCAAACGCTTTGCACTGCCCATCCGGAGACAACATAGTTGCCTGTGCGAAGCCTATGAAAGGAAACGGGCTTGCAAGCACGTTCACGCCTGCGACTATGGCACAGTCGATTCTACCAGAACTCAAAGCTCGATATGCTTCGTGAAGTGCAACCAGAGAAGATGAACAAGCTGTATCGACAGTAAAACTCGGGCCTTTAAGGTCAAAAATGTAAGAGAGGCGGTTTGAAATGATAGACAGTGTATTGCCGATCATAAAGTGACCGGTAGCCACATTTGGATCAAACAGGCTTTCGTTAGCATAATCAAGCGCAGATGCTCCTACATAGACGCCTACATGATCACCGGCTATGGTGTCCGGCGAGATACCTGCATCCTCAATCGCTTCCCACGTGAGCTGCAGCAGAATGCGTTGCTGAGGATCCATTTGCTCAGCTTCTCGCGGAGAAATGCCAAAAGCTGTAGGATCAAAGTCCCACAAATTATCGAGAACACCTGCTTTAAAAGTATACGCTTTACCCGGCTCTGAAATACGTGGATGCAGATATCTGAAATGCGACCAGCGATCGGAAGGAATTTCTGAAATACTGTTCTGTCCTGATTTCAGCAAATGCCATAGTGCTTCTTTACTTGAAGCACCGGGAACACGAACTGATAGACCTACAATTTCCAACACGCGGCAAAACTCACTCAAATTAAGAAACGACATCTGGAATAGAAATATCTCCACTGCAACTTTACGTTACATATATAAACTAGGCGCGAATGTTGTTTCAAAGAAGAACGCATCAACAGATATTTTGCTATCATTCTATATTGGGGAGTAGTTTTCGTTTCTTATATGTAAATGGTCAGTTTGAAGAGCTATAGGCAGTTCTGGTGTATGAACTGGCTCTGCTTCCATTGTGTAGAAGCATTAGTCATTGTAATATAATGGTTATTGTAGTTAAAGTCAGTTTTCAAATAATC
>CANNAV010000064.1 GCA_947502585.1 uncultured Pseudovibrio sp. | reverse complement strand
CAGATACACATTTCCGGCGAAATTCGAACGGTGCCTGATCGTGCGTACCGGGGCTGTTCCATTGCGTTTTGTCGCGGTTTTTTTGCAGTTCCGGCAGGTGCTGTGGTCGTTCTTACTGCCTATCTGGAAAATTATATTCCCTTCATTATCAATGGTTTGTGAAATCTATTTCTCCTTATAATACAGCGGTTAAGCCTCCTACTCAATGGCGGGAGAACCGTCATTCTTTTTAAGGGTATTAAGTGCGGATAATCGCTTCAACTTCTGCCAGAACTGGCGCGGATGTGGAGGCGCCGTGTCTGGTGGTGGAAAGTGCCCCGCACGCCGCTGCAAAGCGCACCGCTTCTGCCAGGGATTTGCCGCTGAACAGCGCATAGGCCAGGCCACCGTTGAAGCAATCTCCCGCTGCTACTGTGTCAATCGCATTCACCTTGAACGGCTCCACGAACCCTTCGCTTGTTTCATCCTTGAAGTAGACGCCACGTGCGCCCAGTTTCACCACTGCGGCTGAGACACCCTGCTCTAGCAGCAAGTTCGCCGCATGGGCTGCTTCTTGCGCGTTGGCTGGACGGAAGCCGGTGAGGATTTCGGTTTCAGTCTCGTTTGGTGTGACAACATCCACGTTTTGCAGGAAACCTTCCGGCAGGCCCTGAACTAGTGCCGGGGCTGGATCGAAGATCACCTTACCGCCAGACGCACGAACTTTCTTTGCTGCGCTCAGGCAGGTTTCAACCGGGATTTCCAGCTGCATAAGCATGATCTTCGCGGTTTCCAGCACTTCAGAAGAGCGTTCCAGATCACTTTCATCAACGGCAAGGTTTGCGCCGCCGATGACGATGATGCTGTTTTCAGAGTTTGCGTCTACGCCGATAACCGCGATGCCGGTGCCGTGGGTCTCATCCAGATGCACGTGCTCGGTTGAGACGCCCATATCACCCAGACGCTGAGCAGCAATATCACCAAAGCCATCTTTGCCTATGCGGCCTACCAGCTTGGCTTCACCACCCAGTCTGGAAACAGCAACAGCCTGATTGCAGCCTTTGCCGCCCAGGTTTATGGCGTAGCTGTGTCCATGCAGCGTTTCGCCCGGCTGCGGTAAACGGTCAGAACGGGTTGTGATATCAACATTGATGGAACCGACAATGACGATGGACATAAATACTTCCTAGTTAATAACAGAGCTGCGCACGATCAGTTCAGGAACCAGTTTGATGACCTGTGGCATTTCAGTTTTTTCTTCCAGATGATTGATCAGCGTTTGAGCAGCGCTCAGCCCAAGCTCGAAACTTGGTTGTTTGATGGTTGTCAGGGTTGGTGCCATGTAAGAAGTGTATTCGACGTCATCGTACCCGATAACGGAGATGTCTTCGGGAATACGCAGGCCCCGCTCCTTAATGGCCCGGTACGCACCCATTGCCATCAAGTCATTGAAGGCAAAGATGGCCTCTGGCTGGCTATCGACTTCCAAAATCTGCTTCATGCCTTCATAGCCACCGGATGCAGTGAGAAAGCCGGTGGATTGCCACTTTACTTCAACAGGCAGACCAGCGGCTTCCATGGCAGATTTGTAACCTTTGTAACGTTCAATCGAGCGTGGATGATCCAGCGGCCCCATGAGACAGCCGATTTTGGTCAATCCGCTTTTGATCAGATGCTCTGTCGCTAGTCTGCCGCCCAGTACGGAGTCATCCTGCAGGGTGCATGCGTTTGGGTGCGGAGCGGAATCAAGGATTGCCTTTGGCAGTTTACCGAGCTTGCTGAGTTGCTGATACAGAGCCGGATCCGTCTTGGTGGTCATCACCAGAAGGGCATCAATGCGGCGCTGAAGCAAGGTGTTGAGATTTGCCAGCTGTCTGTCAGACTGATGACCTGAATTACACAGGATGAGGCTGAAATTGTGCTGGTAGCATCCCTCTTCCACACCGCGAACCACGTCTGCGAAGAAGGGGTTGGAGCTGTTTGAAACCAGCATGCCGATGATGTTGGTGCGTTTTACCTTGAGCGCTCGTGCCATCATGCTTGGCTGGAAGCCGAGCAGCTGAATAACTTCCTCGACTTTCTTCCTGGTCAGGGGTGCAACATGGCGCGTCTCGTTGATCACATGAGAAACTGTTGATGCGGATACCCCTGCAGCTTGAGCAACATCCTTAATACTGACCATTTCCGCTCCGGTTCCAGGGACTGGGCCTGGCGCTTACGTCAAACCCAACCATATTCACTTTGCTCGCACTTATTTGGTTACAAGTTTCAGCGCCACTGGGGTGTACGCGTCCACTTTTTCACCTTTAAGAACTTTATCCGCAGTGTCTACGCCGATGGAACCGATCATGCCAGCTTGCTGGGCAACAGTTGCCAGCATTGTGCCTTCTTCAACAGCTTTTACTCCGTCGTCAGTGCCATCAAAACCAACAACGAGGATGTCACGGTTAGCCGCTTCAATTGCCTTGATTGCACCCAGAGCCATTTCATCGTTGTGTGCGAATACGGCATCGATTTCCGGCTGTGCCTGCAGGATGTTTTCCATCACATTCAGGCCTTTGGTTCGGTCAAAATCTGCGGGCTGCTCAGCAACAAGTTCAACACCGGATGCACCGTGCAGTGCTTTTTTGAAGCCTGTGCCGCGATCGCGTGCAGCAGATGTTCCCGGCACACCTTGCAGCTCAACAATCTTGCCGCTTCCGCGCAGAGTTTCAACAATCAGCTCACCAGCCATTTCGCCGCCAAGGATGTTGTCGGAAGCGACGTGGGATTCCACTTTACCGCGTGCAGCGCCACGGTCCAGAGTGATCACTGGTACGTTTTTACGGTTTGCAGCACGAATGGAGCTGGAAACAGCGTCGGAGTCCGTTGGATTAATGAGCAGAATCGCAACGTTCTTGCTCAGCACATCTTCCACATTTGCCAGTTCTTTTGCAGGGTCATTCTGGCTGTCAAGAACAACAATTTTATAGCCAAGCTCATTTGCACGGGCTTCAGCCCCTTCTTTTAATGTTACAAAGAACGGGTTGTTCAGAGTAGACACGACCAAAGCCATTGTGTCCTGTGCCACAGAGGCTGCTGTGGAGCCGAGAAGCAGAGCAGCACCGGCTGCCAAACTCACTAATTTTTTCATAAAAACCTCCCTGGGTTCAGTTTGATTTGCCACGGCTGTCAACGACAACCGCCAGAAGGATAACCGCGCCTTTTGCGATCATCTGGTAGTAGGATGAAACATCCATAATATTCAGTGCGTTATTCAACACACCGATAATGAGGGCACCCACAATGGTGCCGAAGATCCGCCCCTTACCACCGGCAAGGCTTGTGCCGCCGAGAACGACCGCTGCAATTGCGTCAAGCTCGTATCCAACACCTGCCGTTGGTTGTGCAGATTCAAGTCGTGCTGTCAGGATGATACCTGCCAGTGCTGCGAGCGCTCCGCTGAGGGCGTAGACAAGAACTTTGACTTTTTTGACATTGATGCCGGACAGACGGGCTACGTTTTCATTGCCGCCAATGGCGTAAACGTAACGGCCGAAACGGGTCTGGCTGAGAATGAACCAGCAGAGCGCAAATATGACTGCCATTACGATCACCGGGTTCGGAATGCCGAACATGTAGCCGCCGCCGAACTGATAGAAGCTTTCAGCAACATCAAAGTGGCCGGTGGAGATCGGGCGACCGTGTGTGTAGACCAGTGTCGCGCCGCGGATCATGGTCATGCCGACCAGAGTTGCGATAAATGGCTGGACGTTGAAGTAGCTGATGATTACACCGCTGGTGGCACCAAGGCCTGCACCCACCATAATGGTGATGAACAGCGCAATGATGAGCGGTGTGTCCATGCCGATGAGGCTTGCGCAGATGGCACCTGCGAAGGCCAGAATGGAGCCAACGGCCAGATCAATGCCTGCTGTCAGAATCACAAAAGTCATTCCCATGGCGATGACGGCGTTGACCGAAGTCTGACGCAGGATGTTGAGCATATTGTCGATGCCAAGGAAATTGGCATTGGCGAAGGACACTGCGGCCATCAGGATAATCAGGCCTATCAGAGATTTATTATCACTGATAAAGTCGTTGAGCTTCATCTGTTTTACCCGTTCGTTTGGCCAGCAACGGCGCAGCGCATAATGTTTTCCTGTGTTGCTTCGTCTCTTGCGAACGATCCGGTCAGCTTACCGCCGGACAAGACGAGGATCCGGTCAGAGATACCCAGAAGCTCTGGCATATCGGAGGAGATCAACAGGATGCAGAGCCCTTCGGCCTTCAGCTTGTTAATCAACGTGTAGATCTCGCGTTTTGCGCCAACATCGACACCGCGTGTGGGTTCATCAAGAATGAGAACCCTGGGTTCGGGCACCAGTGACTTGGCGATGGACACCTTTTGCTGGTTGCCGCCCGACAGGTTGGAGATGATGGTGTTTGCATCTCTTGTCTTGATGGCGAAGGCTTCGATATACTCGCTGATAGTGATAGCTTCACAGGCTTTATTGACGAATCCCAGCGCATTGCAGAATCGCTCCAGCCCTGTAAGAGACATGTTAATGCCCAGTTCCTGAGACTGAACAAGTCCTTCCTGTTTGCGGTCTTCAGTGACGTAGCCAATCTGTGCTTTGACGCCATCCTGCGGGGATTTAAGACGGATTTCTTTGCCGTCGATCTTTACTGTGCCGCTCTCAACCGGGTTTGCGCCAAAGATCGCTTTTGCAAGTTCCGTGCGCCCTGCCCCTACAAGGCCTGCGAATCCGACAACTTCCCCAGCGCTGGCGGTGAAGGAGACTTCTTTTGCGCCGTGGGCGGTCAGTTTTTCTACTTCGATGCGCACATCACCTGGAGCAGCTGGCACGAACGGATATTGGTCGGAAAGTTCGCGGCCTACCATGTGGTGGATCAGGTCGCCCTCGGTCATCTGTGAAACCGGCCCCTGATGAACCATCTCACCATCACGCAGGATGGCGATGTCGTCACACATCTCGAATATTTCACCCAGACGGTGTGAAATGAAGACGAGGCCTTTGCCTTGCGCCCGCAGCTCATCCACGACTTCAAACAGGATGGCTGTTTCAATGTCGGTGAGCGCGTCTGTTGGCTCATCCATGATGATCACTTCAGCATTCAGCGAAAGCGCTTTCGCAATCTCAACCATTTGCTGCTGCGCGATGGAAAGCTTGCCCAGTGGTGTATTCGGGTCAATATTTTGCTTCAGTTGCGCTAGGTATTTTTTGCTTTCCCGTTCGATCACATCCCACTGGATTTTACCCAGCCTGGTGGGTTCCCGGCCCAGATAAATGTTTTCAGCAACAGACATTTCAGGCAGCAAATTAAGTTCTTGATGGATAATACCAATTCCGGCATCCATGGACTGACGTGCTGTGGCGAATTTTACTGTTTCACCCTTGTAAAACACGGTGCCTGAATCGCGCTGATAGATACCCGAGATAATTTTCATCAAGGTCGATTTGCCTGCTCCATTTTCACCTGCCAGCGCAACAACACGCCCGGCACGGATCGTCAGATCGACGGATTTGAGCACGTTGATCCCGGAGAAGGATTTTTCAATTCCCTGAAGTTCAAGAAGGGTTGTCACTGGATGTCCTCTCCCAAAGCCAGAATGGATATTTAGATTTTCCTCAAAACGTTACGCCTGAATAGAAAATCACATTGGCATAAGGTGTGCATTCTCCCGTGCGTACCACTGCCCGGCACTTACCAGTTAATGCCTTTAATTCCTCATGAGAGACTATTGTCTTTGCTATGATGTTGCCCTGGTTATTTTCGATTTCACAAAGAAGCGAAAGCAATCGCAAATGATAGGCTGGCTGGTTTTCAATCAGCTCTCCAGTAATGACAACCCGTTCTACCTGCATCTCAGCCGTAATCGCACGTGCCGTTTCCAGCATACCTGGTAGACCCTTTGTAATTGCAAGATCAATCCGTTCGACATCCCTGGAAATTGGGAGTCCGGCATCTCCAATACAAAGGCCATCCCCATGGCCCATGCAAGAGATTAAGCCAGAGACCGGAGCGTTTAAAAGTACGCCCTTCTTCATTGTGCAGCTCCTCAGCGTTATCTTGACTGAAGGGACGTTAGCAGGCGTACCAGAGTTACGCAACCGTTTGCGCAACCGTTTGCGCGAGTCATTCTCTGGAATGCTTCCAACTTAATTCAGGCATACTGAAAGAGCACCAACCCCGACCTATAGAGCTAAGACACAAAAATATCAGAGGTTATATGGTTTTATTGGCGATAGACCCAGGGCATCAGGGTCTGATGACAGCAAGTACCTGCCCCAAAACTGAGACAGTTTGCGCTTATTTTCCCGTACTATGATTTTGGGGATATTGTGTCTGGCATCCTTCCGCAAATCAAAGACCTCCAATCACAGGTGGAGGCCTGAAACGCTTCACCTGAACCGTTAGAAGCGGTTACTCTCCTGATACGGGAGAGGCTTCCTGATCTTTAAATCAGCCCCTACGGTATGGCAGTAGTTCAGAGCTCCAGGTGGGGCATCCATTCCATTACAGGCGGTCTTTCCATACCTGAGGCAGTCAGATGCTGAAACGCTAAATTGCGCGTGAAGTCTTCAAGCTGATCCAACGCCGATATATAGGGATCAACAAAGCCAGATTGCCACTCGGTAAACAGAATATCGTCTACCGCTGATGAATTAGATTCTTCGGTGTACGTGTCCCGCCTGGTATCCAGACCAGTCTCCAAAACAAACAAAGTGATTATACTCGTTTCACTCCGAAACCCAAAAATTTTGATGTGAAGTCATGCGGAAATTGTCAGTGACCTGATCTGTAAACTGCCGCCGGTTCTTTGAAATAGTTTTCCGGAAGAATTTTACTGCGGCCTCTGTGAACTTCATCGGGATCGAACAGTACTTATTGTGCGTAACGTATTGATGCAGGACGGCCCACATGCGTTCTGCCGGGTTCAGGTGGGGGCAATAAGTAGGTAGCTGGATCAGGTGAATGCGACATCCTGCGCGTGCAAGCCATTTTTTTACAGCTTCGTCTCTGTGACAGGCAGCCTTGTCCCAAATGACGTGAATGACTGACTTGTCGGGATTGTTTGCCTGATTTTTTTCAGGCAGCTGCACCGCGCTATTACCATCCACTGGCACAGGCTCCACGAAGGGAGAATCGAAGTTTTCAGGACATAACGCCCCGTGAATATTCATCCTTTTTCGGCCTGCGGTGGTTTTGACGGGGGTAGTCCTTTTCGTGTCCAGCCGAAGACGGGCTTGCTGTGATATTCAGGATGCACAGCATCAGTAAAACAGACGTTTCATCACCTGCTAAGGCATTTAGCAGGCTCTCATACATGGTAATGAATTGCCGTCTGTTTAGCCTCGTCAGCAACCGTTGGCAGGGTCATTGGCTTGCGATATTCAAAACCTGAGCGCCGTAGCAGCCTGACACGACCAGAATGGGAGTAATGAAGAGCAAATTCCTCAGCGTTATGCGCCCGCACCTAATCCGCACAACGGCAAGCCCTCAAGCCATTCACAAAGTTTCGTTTCCTGGTCGCTCGTCATGAGCGGTTGACCGCCGCGCCAGTCGTCAGAAGACAAAAATTCCCAGTCATCCTGCCGACAGACTTTGTACCGGCAACGGATACTGTCATCATCAAGGTAGGGAAACCTGGAGATTTGCGCGCAGCTCTCACCATCACGTGAAAGCAATATCGCATTGGCCCACCGCGCAATACCATGGTCTGCACGGTGACGACGCACCACACGTTCCAATTAAATCCTCTCGGCTAATGATAGAAACCTACTGCAAACCATGATCAAGGAAGAATCCAATCAGACCAAAGCATCAGGACAAAAACCGGATTTTCAAAGACCAAGAGTATAGAGCGCGACCTGTGAATACAAACGAACGCGACGTGCTCTAAAACTGCATTTTTCTTTACCGCATTTATCCTATGCCTCTTCAGTCCGGTCTGAATTTTATCTCCTTTTTATATGCGGCCTGTTCGATGTTTTAATCAGGCGTCTAAATAATTTTGCGGCATTTCTCCCAGGGAACTCAATTATTCAGCCTGTCAGATTACAGTGTGGTTGAACCTGACCTGAGTTCACAGAACGCGCATCGCAATCGCGTCGCATTTCTACTGGCAATCTGCCTCAAACTTCCTGCCACCATGAGATTAATCCGAACTAGGCTTCCTAATTACTCTCAATTTTCTTGGGCCTGACGCTAAGAAATGTTCTGTGAAAATTTTTGAATACTGTCACACTGCAAGAGGGAGGCTTAAAGTGTATCAGTCGTCATTTTCCAGTTCCTGTGCAAAATACAAGCCTTACCGCAAATCGACAAATTCCTGGCTTGTCTGTATTGAGCCGTCTTCTGTTCAATCTGATCGTTTTGATAATGTGTGGCTGAATGTCGGTTATGCCTCGCCGGAATTTTCTGAATTCACTTTAGCTAGTCAATCTAAGAAACTGAATAATAGTGTTAATTCTATATCACCTCATACAGAGGTAGTTGACGTTCCTTCAACCGGTCAGGCCTGACGCCTGGTCATCTCAGCAACCTGCCCCGGTCATCTTTCCAGGCATCATTTTAAGCCGAGGTTTCTGAACATGAGCATTCCACCTTATATTAAAGATCTTATAGCTCACCGCGAAAAGGGCAAAAGCCTCAACGCCCCCTTCTACAGTGCTCCCGACATTCTTGATCTGGACATGGAGGTTTTCTTTCGCAAACACTGGATCTTTGTAGCTGTTGAACCTCAGCTTCCGGAACCGGGCGATTGCATTACTGTTGAAATAGGAAAGACATCCGTTCTGCTCTTACGCAGCGATAACATGCACATCCGCGGCTTTCACAACATCTGCAGGCATCGTGGTGCCAGGCTCATTGACGAGCCTGAAGCCACGATTGGCAATATTGTCTGCCGTTATCATGGGTGGACCTACAACGAGGATGGTAAACTCATTCTGGCCGAGCATATGGGCAAGGATTTCGACAAAACGTGTCATGGCCTGAAAACCGTTCATGTGCGTTCGATTGCCGGTCTTATCTTTATTTGCCTTGCTAACGACCCGCCAGAGGACATCGAAGAGATGGCGCAGATTATGGAAACTTACATCGCGCCTCATGATCTGGCCAGTTGCAAGGTGGCTTACACCGCCGATCTGATCGAGGAAGGCAACTGGAAGCTGACGCTTGAGAACAATCGTGAGTGTTATCACTGCGAAGGAACACATCCGCAGCTCACAGTTCCGCTCTCTGAATTTGGCTTTGGCTTTTCGCCCGATGAAATGGATGAAAGGCGGACTGCGGATGTGAGCAAGTACCTGGCCCTGCTAGAGAGCGAGCACAAGCGCTGGGAGGCAGCCGGGTTGCCTTCTGCCGAGGTGGACAAGCTCGCCAATGCCACCAGCTTCCGCTGCATTCGCCTGCCTTTGATGGGCCAAGGTGAATCCCATACTCTGGACACTAGGATCGCCTGTAAGAAACTGCTTGGAAACTTCAAAGACGCCAGACTTGGAGGCCTGAGCTTCTGGCATAACCCCAACTCATGGCACCATTTCATGAGCGATCACATCGTGACCTTTTCAGCATTGCCTTTGTCGCCGGATCGCACACTTGTGCGGACCACATGGCTGGTGCACAAGGACGCTATTGAAGGAGAGGATTACAACCTCGACAACCTGAAACAGGTCTGGATGATGACCAACCAGCAGGATGCGGATCTAGTACGCCTGGCACAGCTTGGCACGGAAGATACGGCCTATGAGCAAGGCCCCTATTCCGAATACACCGAGCCCCATGTGGAAGCGCTGTGTGAGTGGTATATTGAACGCCACAAAGCACACATGTCTGCCGATGATGTTGAAATGGCGGATGCATGACCCAAAATGTAACTTTTGATGATCTGAAGACTGTCACGGACTACGATGAGGAACATTTCACCGAAGCAACACGGATTCCCATGTGGGATCCGGAGGTGGATGATGTCCTGGTCTGCCGGCAGGTGCGGCAGGAAACGCATGATGTAAAAACGTTCCTGTTTTCTGCCCGCGAACCGCGGGTCTTCAGGTTTTATCCCGGCCAGCATATCACCCTGGAGCTTCCGGTCGCAGGCATGATTACGCGCAGCTATACAATTTCCGCCTCTGCTGCGCGGCCTTATCGTGTTGAAATTACAGTTAAACGGGTACCAGGCGGCCCTGGCTCCAACTGGCTGCTGGACAACATGGTACCGGGCAAGGAAGTGAATGTCTCCGGCCCTGCCGGTGAGTTCACCACGGACGCCACACAAGACGAGAAGCTGTTATTTATTTCGGCAGGGAGTGGCATCACACCCATGATGTCGATGACCCGCACGGCCTGCGATCTTGCAGAGCCGACCGATTTGCATTTTATTCATGCAGCACGCACACCAGCAGATATCATTTTCAGATATGAACTGGAGTTGCTGGCTGCTCAGAACCCGGCGCTCAAGCTCTCTTTTACCTGCAGCACGACATCCGGGTGTAACAGCTGGAGCGGGTTTAAAGGCCGTCTGGGCCTTCAGATGCTGTCTCTCATGTCGCCGGATTTTAAGGAGAGAAAGATCCTGTGTTGCGGCCCTGCCCGTTTCATGGAAGGCGTGCAGAACATGCTGCAGGAAGCAGGCTTTGACATGACCAGTTATCATGAAGAGAGCTTTGACTTTGGCGCTGAGACAGCCGGCACCTTTGAGGACCAGATAACTTCACCGGAAATCAGCGACCAGACCTATTGTGTCACTTTCACCAAAACCGGACATGTGGTTGAGTGTGGACCGGGCATGACGATTCTTTCTGCTGCCCGCGAAGCAGGCATCCTGCCCATAGCATCTTGCCAGCGAGGGATTTGCGGAACATGTAAATCTCAACTCGTTTCGGGTGAAACCGATATGCAGCATAACGGCGGCATTCGAAAACGAGAGATTGATCAGGGCAAAATACTGATTTGCTGCACAACGCCTATGTCAGACATTGAAGTAGACCTTTAATGTTTGGCACTCCCCCACCGATTTAATAATGACAATAAGAAGGGTCCAACCCAAGGATCTCTCCTGACCGAAATAGTACAGGTCCAACACAGGAGAAGCTTCATGACTGATTTACGCAATTCCGACCGACCTCCGGCGGATATTCTGGATAGTCTATCGGAGGATGTGGAAGGCTCGGATTACAGTCTTGGCCAGGACAATATTGAAGGGAAATTTGGACCAATCGGTTTTGACATTCACAACCCGGTTTTTGCTATTTCAGCTTTAACTGTCGTTGGTTTTGTCGCCTACACCCTGTTTTTGCCCGAGCAGGCAAACTCGGTTTTCAGCTTGTTCTTTTCTACCGTTACCAGGAGCTATGACTGGTTCTTCATTGGTGCTGCCGACATTTTTGTAGTCCTGTGCCTGGTGATCGTGGTCAGCCCTTATGGAAAGGTGCGTCTGGGCGGAAAGGACGCTACCCCAGACTTCAGTTACCTGAGCTGGTTCTCCATGCTTTTCGCTGCCGGAATGGGCATCGGGTTGATGTTTTACGGCGTGTCTGAGCCAATCAGTCACTTCGCATCCTCACTGGGGGGTACAACTGTTGGCGCTGACGGCGTGCGAACGGATTGGGCGCCGCTTGGCGCCGCAGCGACACAGGAAGAAGCGATCCGTCTGGGTATGGCTGCCTCTGTTTTCCATTGGGGCCTGCACCCATGGGCGATCTATGCTGTTGTTGGGCTGAGCCTTGCATTCTTTAGCTACAACAGAGGTTTGCCGCTCACAATCCGGTCTGCCTTTTATCCGGTTTTTGGTGAGCGTGTCTGGGGCTGGCCTGGACATATCATTGATATTCTCGCCGTTTTTGCAACCTTGTTCGGTCTTGCAACGTCTCTCGGTCTTGGCGCTGTTCAGGCAAACTCAGGCTTCAACAAGCTGTTTGGCATGCCAATTGACAGCACCTGGCAGGTCATCCTGATTGCTGCAATTACCGCGATTGCGCTTGTTTCAGTTATTCGTGGTCTGGAAGCTGGCGTAAAGCTGCTTTCTCAGATCAACATGGGACTGGCCGCTCTGCTGGTGCTCTTTGTTATTATTGCTGGCCCAGGCCTTGTGTTGCTGCCGGATGCTCTCAACTTTCTTGGCGCCTATTTGCAGTATCTGCCAGCTCTTTCCAATCCGGTTGGCCGTGAAGACGTCAACTTTATGCAAGGCTGGACCTCCTTCTATTGGGCCTGGTGGATTTCCTGGTCGCCTTTCGTGGGCATGTTCATCGCACGTGTGAGCCGTGGTCGTACTGTGCGCGAGTTTCTCGTCAGCGTGCTGCTGATTCCATCTTTGGTATGCGTTCTTTGGATGTCCATCTTTGGCGGCGCAGCGATTAACCAGATTGTCAATGACGGGTACACTGCTGTTCAGCAAGCCGCTCTGCCAGTTCAGCTGTTCACAATGCTGGAAGCTATGCCATGGACAGCAATCACAAGCTTTGTCGGTATCGTGCTTGTGATCGTCTTCTTTGTCACCTCTTCCGATTCCGGTTCTCTGGTGATTGATACAATTGCAGCTGGTGGCAAAGTGGATGCACCTGTGCCTCAGCGTGTGTTCTGGTGTCTGTTTGAAGGACTGATTGCAATCGTATTGCTGCTTTCTGCAGGCGGGTTGAAGTCGCTTCAATCCATGGTGATTTCCACGGGGCTGCCGTTCACGGTCATCCTGCTCATCATGTGCGTTGCGATCTGGAAAGGACTTGTAAGCGAGCCCCGCTAAGTTGGCTGAGTGAACCTTGAAATCTTAAATGCCGCTGTAGACTGATGGTTTCAGCGGCATTTTCATCAGGCAATTTGCTCTTTAGTTACGGGAAGACGCCGTAAGACTTGCGGTGTACAGCCATATCGGCGACGGAACATTCTGCTGAGATGGGAAGAGTCGCAAAACCCGCAATCAACAGCGACCTGTGCAACCGACTTCTGGCTCTTCTCGATCAGATGACGTGCCAGATCCAGGCGAATATTGAGAAACGCGACTTGTGGCGACGTTTCCAAAGACATACGGAAATACCGTTCTATCTGACGTTTGCTTTTGCCCATGCGCTGCGCAATTTCCTGAATGGAGACAGGTGTGTCGATGTTTTGCTGCATGATATGCAGCGCCCGCCGGACAATCGGATTTTGCGTTTTCAGATCAAGCGGGATACCAGGCTGAGGCTTTTCTGCCTGATGTGCATCATCAATAATCATGATGTGCAGGCTTTTGTTTGCATGGGCGCTGCCGACATGCTTATCCACCAGATAGGCTGCAAGATGGGCAGAACTCACACCACCTGCGCACGTCAGGCGATCCCGATCTACCACGAAAATCTGATCTGTTACCGGGTCAAGTCCGTCAAATTGCTCTTTGAAATCTGTATGACTGAACCAACTGACGCAGCTTTTGTAACCATTCAGCAATCCAGCCCGGTGAAGCAGGAAAGCGCCTGTACAGACACCGACAAGGGGAATTCCGGCAACGGCTGCTTCTTTCAGGAAGTTTCGGTAGGCCGGGCTAAAATCCGTGCTTTCATCAATGAGACCACCAACAACGACGATGTAGTTGAAACGTCGCGGATCTCCTAAACGCTCTTTGGGATGAACAAAGACAGCGCTGCTTGACGGGACTGGGTCCATCGTGTCTGACAGGACCGTCCACTTGCACAGGATAGGGCGGCTTCGATCCCCCTCATCTGCTGCGAGGCGCAGGACATCCACAAAGTTGGCAAAGGCACAGAGCGTGAAACGTTTAGCCAGAATGAACCCGACAGAGAGCCGTGTCTTTTCCTGCCTGGAACCAGAAGTCCGCGAAACATTGGCTGGATGCGTTTGTGCCTGTGTCATACAAGATTGTTCTCTTTAAATTCAGATGGAAACACTGCAATGACTTCATTGTTATTTCAATCTGAGCCTATCCGGTCCCGCAAGTTTCAACGTGTTTTCAATGGCGTACTTTTCCAGTTGGCCTGACCCATGCTGACCATCAAATTGCCCGGGTGTGTTCACAGCGCCGGGCATCCTGAAGAGCTTTCGAAGGCAGGCTTTATGAACTTCAGTGAACAAGCTCAAACTCATAACGTATTAATACTTAATTTTAGTCATCCTGGCTACAAATTCCTTCTGCACTCACATAAAAACTGAACAGCCATGATACTCTCAAAGACCATGATCCAAATGTCGTAGGGGTCACCCCGATGTGACGCATATCTCCTATTTCTGGCGGAAAAACCTCTCCAGATTGCGAGTATGAAAAGCAAAGGTATCGGCAAAACACTTTGTTTCATCTGGGAATTTGTTTGGGAGAAACCGGTTCAGTGAGTGATACATCTTTCATCCTTCGCTTCACTTGTGTTGATCAGCCGGGCATAGTCTCGACGGTCACATCAGCCTTGGCTGCACGCGGCGCAAATATTGTCGAGGCGAACCAGTTCTGTGATCGTAAAACAAATCAGTTCTTCCTGCGGGTTGCCGCGCGTGTGCCTGAGCTTATCGACAAAGCTGCACTTGAACTGGCATTATCTCCGGCTGTTGACCGGTTCAAAATGCGACTGAAGGTGGAAGATTTTTCACGTCGTCCCAGGGTCATCATCATGGTTTCCAGATTTGACCATGCCTTGCTGCATTTGCTCTACCAGATCAAAGTGGGCTGGCTTGATGCTGATGTAGTTGCCATTGTCTCCAACCACGCGGACAGTCAAGGCATTGCGGACCACGAAGGCATCCCGTTTTATCACTGGCCGATCACCAGGGCGACCAGGCCTGAGCAGGAAGCAAGGCTGAGTGATCTCATTGAAAAAACAAATGCGGAACTCGTCATCCTTGCCCGCTACATGCAGGTGCTGAGCGATGAGTTGTCCGGCAAGTTCTTTGGCATGATCATTAACATCCACCACTCGTTCCTGCCAGGCTTCAAAGGTGCAAAGCCTTATCATCAGGCCCATGACCGCGGCGTAAAGCTGATTGGTGCGACCGCTCACTATGTGACGCCGGATCTGGATGAGGGCCCGATCATCGAGCAGGAAACTGAACGGGTGACACATGGCATGACTGCAGAAGATTTTGTGGCTACAGGCCGGGATATTGAATCCCGTGTGCTTGCACGAGCCGTCAAATACCATCTGGAGGGCCGCGTCATGCTGAACAACAGCAGCACGGTGGTCTTTACCTCCTGAAGTCACATCACAACGCCAACACTGCTCTGCAAACAAACCGAGAATTTATAGAAGTAAAGGATCGAAAACATGTCCGCTTTTCCAGACAAAACGAAAGTTGTGATTGTTGGTGCTGGCGGTATTGTTGGAGCTTCCGTCATCCATCATCTCATCGAAAATGGCTGGGACGACATAGTAGGCATCGATAAGTCCGGCATTCCCACAGACATCGGATCGACAGCCCACGCCTCGGATTTTTGCTATGCTACCAGCCACGATTTTTTGACGTGCTGGACCACCACGTACTCCATGGACTTTTACGAGAAAATGGGACACTACGCTCGAATCGGCGGGCTGGAAGTGGCGCGTGTGAATGATGACAAACGCATGGCCGAGCTCAGGCGCCGGGTGGATTCAGGCAAAGCGTTTGGCACCAGTGTGAGCATCATCAGCGCCGCTGAAGCCAAAGAGAAATTCCCCCTTTTAGAAGAGGATCAGATACAGGGCGCATTGTGGGACCCTGATGCCGGCCTTGTGGTCCCGCGTTCCCAGACCGTTGCTGGCAAGCTGATTGATCAGAGTGTTGAGACGGGCAAACTCAGGATCTTTGCGAATACGTCCGCGCTGGAGCTGATCACAGAGGAAGGCCGCATTACAGGTGTAAAGACAGATCGCGGGACCATCCATGCTGACCATGTTGTGGTGTGCGCAGGCCTTTGGGGGCGTCTCATTGCGGAGATGGCAGGTGAAGATTTGCCGGTCATGCCAGTGGATCATCCCCTCACCTTCTTCGGCCCTTACAACGCATTTGAAGGCACTGGTGCTGAGATTGGTATGCCGTTGCTGCGGGATCAGGGCAACTCCGCTTATATGCGCGATACGGGTGATCCCAGGAGCACCGAGGGAGGCCAGATTGAATGGGGCTACTACTACGAGGAAAGTCCACGTCTCGTGCATCCGCGTGATATTTTAGAAAAAGAACAGGCTCGTCTTTCTCCCTCCCAGCGTGATCTGGTGCTTGAGGATGTGATTGAGCCTCTTGAAAAGGCGATGGAGCTTACACCAGTCCTTTCTGAACTTGGATTTAACGAAAGCCATTCCTTCAACGGGCTCTTACAGACCTCAGTCGATGGCGGCCCATCCATGGGAGAAAGCCGGAAACTGCGCGGGCTTTGGTATGCGGTTGGCATCTGGATCAAAGACGGCCCCGGCATGGGCAAGCTCATTGCAGACTGGATGACCTATGGCAAAACCCATGTGGACCATAGCTCCGTAGACTTTACCAGATTCAACGAGTTCCAGCTCAACGAGCAATACATCCATGACCGGTGCTGGGAGACAGCCAGGAAGATTTACAATCCGCCTGTCCACCCCCGCGAGCCGTTCGCCAAATCCCGTGGTATCCGGCGCTCTCCGTTTTATGAGCGGGAAGTTGAGCTGGGCGGCTATTTCATGGAACTTGGAGGCTGGGAGCGTGCCCACGGCTATGCTGCCAATGAGCACTTGCTGAACAAACATGGCAACCGTGTGCCTGAACGGGAAAACGAGTGGGACAATCGCCACTTCTGGCGCGTTTCCAATGCAGAGCATCTGGAGATGAGCGAAGACTGCGGCATCATCAATCTTTCACATTTCCACATGACCGATATTTCCGGCCCGGATCACGTCACCCTGATGGAGTGGCTATGTGCTGCAAAAGTCGGCGGTGATAACACCATTGGCAAGGGCATTTACACGCACATGCTGGATGATGATGGCCATGTGCGGGCTGACTTCACCCTCTTTCGAATGAAAGACCGCTGCCGACTGGTGAATGGAGCGGACGCAGGACCACGCGACCTTGTCTATATGCAGCGTGTAGCGGATGATAATGGCTGGGACGTCTCAGTAACAGATGTGAGCGAGGAGTACACAACGATTGGTATATGGGGGCCGAACGCCCGTGAAAACCTGCAAAAGGTGGTTAATGATCCGGAATGTCTTGCGCCGGAGAACTTTCCGTTTGCATCCATTCGTGACATCACCATTGTCGGTAAATCCGTCTCGGCCTTCCGCATCTCTTATGTTGGGGAGCAAGGGTGGGAACTGCATATGCGCTATGAAGATGGTTTGGCTGTCTGGGATGCTTTGCGCGAGATTGGCGTGATTGCGGTGGGTGTAGAGACCTATGCGAACTCGCGGCGACTGGAAAAATCATTACGTCTGCAAAATGCTGACCTGCATACGCAATACAATCTTTTTGAAGCCGACCTATCCCGGCCAAAGGTAAAAGCTGCCAACTTCCGCGGTAAAGAAAAACATGTGGAGTATCGCGCACGCGAGGTCCAGCCTGCCATGCTGTGTACGCTGGTGATGACAGACAATACCGACAAAGATGGTGTTGCACGCTATCCGATCGGCAACCTTCCTGTGATGCATCCAGACACAGGTGAGACACTTGTGGATGACTTGGGACGACGCTCTTACACCACCTCCATTGCCTATGGCCCGAGTATCGGGAAAAACATTGCTCTGGCCTATCTCCCGCAAGAATACTGTGAGAAAGGAAGAAGGCTGGAAGTTTCCTACTTTGATGAAATCTACCCGGTTGAGGTTGCCGGTGTGGGCTATGTGCCACTCTACGACCCTGAAAACCTGAAGCCGCGCAGTTAGAGGCGATGCTGCATAGAACCCGCGTGAGATCTGTAGTGAAGTGCAACACCCTTGGCCCCTCGATACTGGCCATGGTGTATAATCCAAGTATGGGCGTTACAATGGCACACTACCTACATTGGGTTGTGAAGAAAGAGACCAGATCGGGTCCATGAGAGCCGCAGGGGCTACGCTCAGCGCTATTGCTCAGGCTCTCCACCGCAACCCGTCATCCATCAGCCGGGAACTCTACCGGAATTGTCTGCCTCGTGGTGGCTACAGTGCGCGTCACGCTGATGGAGCGTGTATTCAGCGCAGACAGCGTAATGCGATCCCGAAGCGGAAGAAAAACTACAGGTTTTTGTAATTCAGTCTCTGACTGAGGGCTGGTCACCAGAGCAAATTTTCGGACAGCGCGTCAGTCATGGCAATATCTGCACCGCCGACGCAAGCACCGAAGACCTTTCAAATCCCGGCTCTCGCGCGACAAAATCAAAGACCGGAACTCTATCCATGAAAGCGCTCAAGGTATTGACCTGATCCGTCAGAAGACGGAGGTATTAGACCAGACCTATGGCAAATAAACACGAGCCAATAATTTGGAAGGTAACCGCCCGCTCAATGCGCCCCGATTTTCTCTTGACTGTGCGATTTTGACAGAGGTTTCCAGTTCCATGGAAGGA
>CANNAV010000063.1 GCA_947502585.1 uncultured Pseudovibrio sp. | reverse complement strand
GTACAGGACAATCGGAATACAGCTATATCATTCCTGACAAACGAAAACAGCCCGCACTTTCATTGAATCACCCTGTCAATTTTCAATGCTGATTGACACATCAGCCTGATCAAGCTAATTTATGCTGTGAGTTCTATATCGTTTTTTGGCAGGGAAACCTGTGCCCAGTGCTCACTAAAAACCGTAGTTTTGAACCATGCCCAAAACCAATGTCTCCGTCCTCAACAAAATGACCGCACTTAGACGTCCGACGTTCGAGTGCGTCAGTACGACCTGAGTAAAGCGGGTAAGGGCGGTTGTAAGCTGAATTTTCTTTCTGCACCAACGCCATCCGGGATCAGGGACGAACTCCAATCTATGATAAGGCGCTTCCTCCGCTCAGGTCACGCGGGTTCCACGTTCTTTGAAGCGCTTGCAATTGTACGCAGGCTACTCACCTCGGGGGAGGTTGGTGATATCCCCGATGGTAGGTGAACACCCGGCAAGGTGCATACGTCCAGCATCTCCTTGACAACACCTTGGAACCGGATCCACTCCACGACATCCCCTGTAGCAACGTTGATGACCTGGACGCCGCACCACGGATCTGCATCGCGCTTCTCCAGTTCCTCATCCAACGGTAACCCTTTGAATGACCCGTCTCGCGGCAGGGAGAGACCGATAATGGCGTGGTTGTTGTGAAACGCCAGTCCGCGCGCGAAACCGAGCAGGAAGCAGCGCGGCTGAAACGCACCGCTGACAAGATCAATCACACCGAGATACCCCGTACCAGAGTTGATCACCCAAAGCTCCCCCTTATGCCAGCGCGGTGAGTGCGGCATTGAGAGTTTGTCTGTGATCACTTCATTGCTCTCCACATCAATCAGGCAACCGCCTTCGTGTCGGCGGTCCCGCCACCCATTGATCACATCCGAACGGCTGACCATGGTCACATAGGCTGGTTTGCCATCTTTGAGAGCAATTCCATTCAGATGACACCGGTCTTCGGCAGCATGTCTGGAGATGAAGGCCGGTGTCCACCAGGGAGCAAACGAGTGGATGGGATGCAGGGTCGAGAGGCAGGAATACATGGTGTTTGCGAATACGATTTCACCGTCTCCCGTGACCACGATGTCATGAACATCCAGTTCACCCGTCGTATGTGCTACACGAGGTACATAATACTTGTCCGCTTCTCCCACACGCTGGTTGTTACCCAGAATATTCTCAAACAGGATCACCTGATTGGTCGTGGCCAGGATCAGGCGTTGCGGCTCTGCCCACAGGCCCATAGCGCGGCCCATGCCAATGGCATGAACGTGAATTCCGCCGCTGGCTTTGACACCAACAAGGAACAACTGCCCGGTTTGATAGGAGGAAACGGCAAGCGAGACCTGATGGCTGGTGAGCCACTTTGCCATGCCGCGAGAGCACGAAATGTCATTTGGCGCCAACCGCTCCTTAGCCTCTGCAGATTGTACAGGGTTGTTTGTTAAATCTGTCATCTCGTTCCCTTTTAATACTCCTGTACCGAGCCTGGAACTATAGACTGATCCCACAGGAGGTGCCTCAGCGAATTATGAGGGTCCGGATTTACGAGGTTTAGGGCCTGTTGACATTCACTTTTCATATTCCATTTTTCTTACTCTTCTGCTTCAAAGTAGCAAATGAGATTGCTGAGCTATAACTGAATCTGGTGTATGGGGCTTTTGAAATAGCAGCGTATCGGGTTGATTGATGACTGACTCTACATTTCAACCCCCTGGAGATTGAGGTGGTTCGGTTTGTTTGGACAGGTAAACGCTTTTCTTAAGTGGATGCGCTCCTGCTACGCCGCTTGCTCAATGAGCTGCGGTGTATAGTTGTAGTAAGCCTGATCCGGGGTCAGTCCGTCAGGCGATGAATGTGGCCTTTTCTGGTTGTAAAACTCGATGTGTCTGCCAGGAGATACTCTCGCCTCCCTGACGCTGGCATAGGCTTTGAGATAGACCTCCTCATATTTGACGGTGCGCCACAGTCGTTCCACAAACACGTTGTCCCGCCAGGCTCCTTTGCCGTCCCTGGAAATCTTGATGTCTTCGCGCTTCAGCACATCGGTGAAAGCGTGACAGGTAAACTGAGAGCCCTGATCGCTATTGAAGATCTCCGGCTTGACGTGCTTGCGCAACGCTTCGTCCAAAGCCTCAATGCCCATCCGTTTCATCAGGGAGTGAACCTTAAAGCGCCCCGCGGATGATCTGAGCCATGCACAGATTGTTCAGATCATGGAAAAGATAAACAACCAGCCGAGAAAATGCCTTGGCAACAAAAGCCCAAATCAGCTATTCCTTGGCACTCAACAACCTGTTGCACTGGTGAGTTTAAACCGCGGGACTTTTCGGCTGCTCCACCTGCTTACTATAGCCTCCGGCTTCATTTCCTCAGAAAGTTCTGCGGTCCGCAGTTTTCATACGGTTCAATTGGATGAAAACCATTCATCTCCTTTTTAACCATACTGCGCTACGCTGGGTCTCTTACGTCTGTTGTTTGCACCTCAACTTTGCCGGGTTGATGAAAGAGGCTTCCGATGGCACCGCTGCATACTGAAATTCGCGTTATGGATGAGGATGGCATTCTGACCATGCTGGAGTGGGCTGCCCAGGAGGGGTGGAATCCAGGTGAAGATGATGCGCCTTCCTACTACGCGGCAGACCCCGGTGGTTTTCTCGGCTGTTTTCTGAACAATCAGCTGGTTTCTATGATCTCCGCCGTTCAGTACGGTGAGACCTTTGGCTTTCTTGGCTTTTACATCTGCCATCCGGAATTTCGCAGACAGGGCCTTGGTACCACCATCTGGAACGCTGCCATGCGGCGGCTGGAAGGACGAACGATTGGCCTTGATGGCGTGGTGGAAGAGCAAGACAATTACGCCAGGTCCGGCTTCAGGCCAGTTCATCAGAACATGAGGTACTGCGGGTTGTCTTACGTTAACACGCCCATGGATCAGCGTATTTCCATCATTGGAAAGGGTATTATGCCGAGTATCATAAGATATGACCGTAACTATTTTCCGGCAGAGCGTTCCGCTTTTCTTAAACGCTGGATGGAGCCACTGAACCCTGTGCGCCGGGGCGTTTATCTGGTTGAAGAGGGGAGAGTGCGCGGCTATGGCGTTATTCGCGCGGCCCGAGATGGATACCGCATCGGCCCGTTGGTCGCTGAAACACCGGAAGGCGCTGACCTACTGTTCCGCGCCCTTGCTGGCAACATAAAAGGGCAGGTGATCAACATTGACCTGCCGTTGCCTAATGAGCATGCCGTCGAACTGGCAGAGCGCTACGAACTATCACCCGTGTTCGCTACCGTGAGAATGTATAAGGGCCAGGACCCAAACCTACCTCTGGAAAAGATCTACAGTTTTGCGAGTTTTGAGCTGGGCTAGGGCTGGTTAAGGCGCACAGAACCCGAAACTGCGATCTTCTGAACTCCGAAAACTGCATCTCATAGCATTCCCGGGAAGATTCTGATCACTGCTAATGCTTGAAGAGAAAACCGTAGATTGTCTGATAAAGGTTCTGCTTTTGTTTTCCTGTTTAGGAGCCCTGGTTAGTCTTCATTCTGACTGACCCGATTTTTCCTATAAGGCGATAGTCATCAGAGAGCAGCGGACATATTATTGTCGAGAGGGGAATAAATGGGAAAGGGCATTTTTCAGAAAATGCCGGGTGGCGAACTTCCACTACCAAGAGTGGCTGCAACTTTAGGTGTAACAATCATAGAAGTTGATCCTGGAGCAGGCACAGCTATTGTCGAATTTGATGGCAAAGAGGAATTTTCTAATCCTGTAGGCAATATTCAAGGCGGATTTCTGGCAGCAATACTGGATGATGCAATGGGTCCTGCTTTAACTGCAATGTTGGATGAGAACGAATTCGCTCCCACTCTGGAACTGAAGATAAACTTCATCGCGCCAGTGCGCATTGGTCGCCTGACAGGTTATGGTTATGTGATCTCTAAAGGAGGATCCCTATGTGTTACTATGTGGGAGAGTTGAAGCAAAATGACAAACTGGTCGCTCGTTCCACTGCAACCGCCATGATACGAAAAATTAAATGACGAAGCCTGAACCTTGCTTAATGCGCGGTCTTTAACTCATATATGGATGAAAAATGCTCCATTATCTACTGCGGCAGTAATGTCTCCCGGTCCAGTTGCTGTTCGTGGGCTTCCTCCTGAAGCCATGCTTTGAAGGACTTTACGACCGGCCGCAGGGTACGGTTTTCCGGGTAGACGAAGTGGTAGGCGGAGGAAAGTTTCAGGCTGATGTCGAAGAGGCGGACCAGTGCACCTGCGGCAAGTTCTTCCTCAATAAAGAACTTTGGCACCAGTGCCACGCCCAGGCCGGAGGCGGCAGCCTGTGAGATCATGGTGAACTGATCGAAGCGCGGGCCCTGGAAGGCGCCATCTGTTTCTACACCTGCCAGAGAGAACCATTTTTGCCATGCATCTGGCCGTGTTGACTGGTGCAGGCGCATAACATCAATCAGGTCTTCCGGCGTGTGCAGGCTGTGTCTGTCACGGAAGGTTCTGGAGGTGACCGGAATGACTTCTTCCTGAAACAGCGACTCTGCAATGGCTCCTGCCCAGACAGGTTCTCCGTAATGGATCGCACCATCGAACGGTTCTGTCGAGAAATCAAAGGGGCGTAGCCTGACGGAGAGGTTGAAGCTGGCTTCCGGGTAGCGCTCGTGAAAACGGGGGAGACGGCGGGCCAGCCAACGAGTGCCGAAGGTTGGGAGCACGGCGACGTTGAGCACATCCGCACTGCCCGCAAAGGACATCACCTGACGGGTGGCGCTGGTCATCTTTTCCAGTGTGCCACGGATGTCATGCAAATAGATGCGGCCTGCATCTGTCAGCACAATACGCTGGCGAATCCGTTTGAACAGCTCAACACCCAGGCGACCTTCCAGAAGGCGCACCTGCTTGCTGACTGCCCCCTGGGTCAGGAACAGCTCTTCTGCTGCGCGGGTGAAACTGCCGTGCCGCGCTGCGCTTTCGAATGCAATCAAACAGTCAATCGGTGGGATAAAACCACGCTTCATCCTGACCTCTCACGATGCCGTGAACAGCTCGAAACTTCTGAAATCGCAAGGTCAGGTATAACCAGCATGAGCAAATTTCGTTCTATCTGGCATCATCTTCATCTTAAAACAGGGCCGTAAACGAGCCGGAAAACATAAATATCCTACTGATATTAGGCTGTTTTCTTCGAGATGCAAGATCCAGACGAAATTATCAGTCATTCCATATGCGAATGAATAATGGAAAAGACGTAGCTTTTACCAGTGACCCAGACAAGAGAAACTCTGCTGAAATACGAGTTTAGCATCACTCACAGGTTGGGGACTTCAATGACCGTAGGTCTGGATACAGTGAAATTCGCAGAAGAAACAATTAAACTCATGGAGCGTATGGGAGTTGCCCGCGCTGCTTTGGAAGGTGGCACACTTGCTGCGACTTCTCCAAACTCCGGTGAAACACTGGCGATGATCACAGAGAACAGCGCGGCAGAAACCTCCGCTGCTATTGGTCGTGCGCATGATGCTTTCAAAGAGTGGCGTAAGCTGCCTGCACCACGTCGTGGTGAGCTGGTGCGTTTGCTGGGTGAGGAGCTTCGCTCCTGCAAAGATGACCTTGGCAAGCTGGTGAGCCTGGAAGCAGGTAAGATCACCTCAGAAGGTCTGGGTGAAGTGCAGGAAATGATCGATATCTGCGACTTTGCAGTTGGGCTTTCCCGTCAGCTTTACGGTCTGACCATTGCGACTGAGCGTTCAGGTCACCGTATGATGGAAACCTGGCACCCATCCGGTGTTGTGGGTGTGATCTCTGCGTTCAACTTCCCTGTCGCGGTCTGGTCCTGGAATGCAGCACTGGCGTTTGTTTGTGGTGACTCCGTTGTCTGGAAACCCTCCGAGAAGTCTCCGCTGACTGCAATGGCTGTGCAGGCGCTTTATGAGCGGGCTGCTGCAAAATTTGGTGATGATGTACCAAAGGGCCTGCTGGAAGTTATTCAGGGTGGCAGTAAAATTGGTGAAACACTGGTCGACGACAAGCGCGTTCCGGTTATCTCTGCGACTGGCTCCACCCGCATGGGCCTTCAGGTTGGTCCACGTGTTGCACAGCGTTTCGGCAAGTCCATTCTTGAGCTGGGCGGTAACAACGCTGCGATCGTGACTCCGTCCGCTGATCTGGATCTGACCCTGCGCGGCGTTGCGTTTGCTGCAATGGGCACTTGCGGCCAGCGTTGCACATCCTTGCGCCGCCTGATCACGCATGACAGTGTTTACGATTCGCTGATCCCGCGCCTGATCAAGGCATACGCTTCTGTGAAGATCGGTATCCCGACCGAAGAAGGTACCCTGATCGGTCCGCTTATCGACAAAGACGCTTTCGACAACATGCAGTACGCTCTGGAAGCTGCGAAAGCAGCTGGCGGCATTGTTCATGGTGGCGGGCGAGTGATGGCGGACGAATACCCGGATGCCTATTACGTTCAGCCTGCAATCGTTGAGATGCCTGGTCAGGTTGGTCCTGTACTGGAAGAGACGTTTGCTCCGATCCTTTACGTCGTTCGCTACAGCGACTTTGATGAAGCGGTTGAGATTCAAAACGGTGTTGGCGCTGGTCTGTCCTCTTCAATCTTCACCCAGGATATAGGCGAAGCAGAAAGTTTTGTTTCTGTGACTGGCTCTGACTGCGGCATTGCAAACGTCAATATCGGTCCGTCCGGTGCTGAAATTGGCGGCGCGTTTGGCGGTGAAAAAGAAACAGGTGGTGGCCGGGAAGCTGGCTCTGATGCCTGGAAGGCGTACATGCGTCGTGCGACCAATACCATCAACTACTCCGGCGCTCTGCCACTTGCGCAAGGCGTAAAGTTTGACGTTGAATAAGGAATCCTGAGCATGAGTAGTGACCCAGCCGGCGGAGGCGTCTTCAATTGGGAAGACCCGTTTATTATGCGCGACCAGTTGAATGAAGACGAAATTCTCATCATGGAAAGCGCGCGTACCTACGCTCAGGAAAAACTTCTGCCACGCGTGATCGAAGCTTACCGTGAAGAGAAGACCGATCGCTCCATCTTTAACGAGATGGGCGAGCAGGGCTTGCTTGGCGTGACCCTTCCTGAGCAATACGGTGGTTCAGGTGCGTCTTATGTGGCTTATGGCCTTGTAGCCCGGGAAGTTGAGCGTGTGGACAGCGGCTATCGCTCCATGATGAGTGTGCAGTCCTCGCTGGTGATGTACCCGATCTATGCGTACGGCTCTGAAGAGCAGCGCATGAAGTATCTGCCGAAGCTTGCTTGCGGCGAGTACGTAGGCTGTTTTGGTCTGACCGAGCCGGATGCAGGGTCTGACCCGGCTGGCATGCGCACCCGCGCTGTAAAAACCGGGAGTGGATATCGCATAACCGGTTCCAAGATGTGGATCTCCAACTCCCCAATCGCAGACGTGTTTGTGGTTTGGGCGAAGTCTGAAGCGCATAACAACCAGATCCGCGGTTTCGTTCTTGAGAAGGGTATGGAAGGTCTTTCTGCGCCTAAAATCGAGGGCAAGCTGTCTCTGCGTGCTTCCATCACCGGTGAAATTGTGATGGACAACGTGGAAGTAGGTGAGGATGCGCTGCTGCCTGACGTTTCTGGCCTGAAAGGACCGTTTGGCTGTCTGAACCGCGCTCGCTATGGCATCTCCTGGGGCGCGCTGGGCGCCGCAGAAGATTGCTGGATGCGCGCTCGCCAGTACGGCATGGACCGTAAGCAGTTCAATCGTCCGCTGGCGCAGACACAGCTGTTCCAGAAGAAACTGGCAGATATGCAGACCGAGATTTCACTGGGCCTACAGGCTTCTCTGCGTGTTGGCCGTCTGTTTGACCAAGGTCGCGTTGCTCCTGAGATGATTTCCATTGTGAAACGCAACAACTGCGGTAAGGCACTGGATATCGCCCGTCAGGCACGGGACATGCACGGTGGCAACGGTATCTCCCAGGAGTTCATGGTGATGCGCCATGCTCAGAACCTTGAGACCGTCAACACTTACGAAGGCACGCATGACGTTCATGCCCTTATTCTGGGTCGTGCGCAGACTGGCCTTCAGGCTTTCTTTTAAGCTCTGAACAAGGGTATAGTTGCCCGGAAAATCCGGGAGGCGTTTCGTCTCCCTTTCAGACCGGCGCTCGCAAATACCCGCCTAATTGTATCGGGCGTCGGTTTGTACCTCTTTCATTTATATCCGAGAACGTTGCGTTCATTTGTATTCACGCCCCGTACTCTAACTGTTTTTAGTTGAGCGAATGCCTATGGTTTGGTCGAGTGCGACCAAACGGAACGCGCTCTTGCTTTCAGGTGTAACTATGGCGATAGCATCAATTGATGTTGCTATAATTGGGGGGGCTGTCATCGGATCATCGGTGGCGTACCATCTTGCACAGCGCGACGACTTCGATGGCCGTATTGCGGTCTTTGAAAAAGATCCATCCTATCAACATTGTGCATCAGCACTTTCTGCGGCCTCTATCCGCCAACAGTTCTCCTCTGCCGTTAACATCGATATTTCGCTCTATGGCATCGATTTCCTGCGCAACATTGGCGAACTTCTGGAAGTTGACGGCGAAAATCCGCGTGTTGATCTGATTGAGGGAGGTTATCTTTTCCTCGCTACGCATGACAAACGCAGCATTTTGGAAGAGAACCATGTGCTTCAGCAAAAAATGGGAGCTGACATAGGATTTCTCGACGCGGATGCGCTGAAGGTCAAGTTTCCGTGGCTGAACACCTCCGATTTGTCCGCTGGCTGTTATGGTCTTTCCGGTGAGGGCTGGTTTGACGGGTACGGCCTGATGCAGGCCTTCCGCCGCAAAGCGCGCTCTCTGAACGTGCCTTATGAGCCATATCAGGTGGTTCATCTTGAGAAAATCATAGGCGGTAGCTGGATATTGACACTCTCCAACGGGAAGCGGGTGGAAGCGGGTGTTGTGGTGAATGCTGCCGGGGCCTCGGGCGGTGCCCGGATTTGCATGGAAGCTGGTTTTGAAGCACCGGTGCACTCTAAAAAGCGGATGATTTTTACCTTTGAGTGCCGGGATGCGGTGCCGGGTCTGCCTTTGTTGATTGACCCGAACGGCACGTATGTGCGCCCTGAAGGGACTGGCTTTATTTGCGGCAGTGCTCCGGATGAAGAGCAAGACCCGGATTGCTTTGACTATGAAGTTGATTATTCTTTCTTCGAAGAGCACCTCTGGCCAACACTCGCCAACCGTATTCCTGCGTTTGAGGCTATCAGACCTGGTGCTGCGTGGGCCGGGCATTATGATGTGAACCTGTTCGACCACAACGCGTTTACGGGCCCGGTGCCTGGCATTGAAGGCTTTTACCTGGCGCTGGGCTTCTCCGGCCATGGCCTTCAGCAGAGCCCTGCGGTGGGACGCGGACTTGCCGAGCATATCGTGACAGGCCGCTATGAAACGCTGGACCTTTCCGAGCTAGGCGTTGAACGGCTGGTAGCAAACAGGCCGCTGCTTGAGCGGAATGTGGTTTAAGAAGAGCAGCCTATTGAGACGGGCTACTTAATCTGGCCCGGTTTTTGATAATCAGGTCTGCGAGGAAATCTGCCAGAACGCGCATTCGTGGCGAATGGGACAGATCAGAATGCATGACCAGATAAATTTGCTGATCAACGCCGATGTTGGTATCCACGCATAAGAGCCCGGCTTCCGTTGCAAGGAAATGGGGGAGGACTGCCAGACCAAGTCCGGCTTTAGCCGCGACCACCTGTGTAGCGAGTGATGAGGTTAAAACTGCGGGCTGACGGCCGTTTAAGGCACGTCGAATCCATTGTGCTGACGAAAGGTGGGCCTGCGCTTCGCTCCAGGATATGCAGTCATCATCTTCATAACTTTCAGGATTTGCGCGTTTGTTCCGCCTGAGCACATATTCTTTGCTCGCGTAAAGGCCGAAGCCGAGCGTTCCCAGGCGGCGGAGCGTGACATTGCCACTTTCAGGTTTCACCATTCGAATGGCAATGTCTGCATCTCGCCTGTGCAGATTGACTGAGGTTACATCAGTCAGGATTTCGATGTGAAGCTCCGGGTAACTCGTGCGCAGTTCAGGCAGAGCAGGCAAAATCAGGTGAGTGGCGAGGTTTTCTGCCGTGGCAAGGCGAAGTTTTCCGGAAATGCCAGCCTGGGCCTTCGCTTCTGAAGCAAACGCTGCGGCCGCAGTTTCCAATGCTTCGGCCTTCGCCATCAGTTCGCGGCCATCCTCCGTGAGTTGGTATCCGGATTGATGCCTGACAAACAAAGGTATTTTCCGCGCTTCTTCGAGGCGGTCAATCTTTCTGGACAGAGTTGCGATACCGATGTTCAGGTGCTGAGCAGCAACGCTGAGCGTTCCTTTTCTTGCAACAGCGAGGAAGGCTTTCGTATCATCCCAGACAAGATCATGCGGAATTTTATTTCCGTTAGTGGAAATCAGCTTTCCATTTTTGCTCCTATTTTCCATTTTTGAAATATGGCAGGTATTTATCAGCAAAACAAGGAAGGTTCTGATGAAAACTCGCCAACTTGGATCTAAACTCAACGTCTCAGCGCTTGGTCTGGGCTGCATGGGAATGAGTGAGTTTTATGGCTCACGCGATGACAGCGCGTCCCTGCGTGTGATGGCGCGAGCTGTTGAGCTGGGCATCAATTTTTTCGATACGGCTGACATGTATGGTCCTCACCACAATGAGGAGCTGATTGGCCGGTTTTTGAAAGAAACGAAGGCACCTCTCAAAATCGCAACTAAGTTCGGCATCAAGCGCGAACCCGGAGAATACAAAAGAACGATTGAGAACAGCCGGCAATATGCAAGACAGGCTTGTGAGGCATCTTTGAGGCGACTGGGCATTGATTACATTGACCTTTACTACATCCATCGGGTTAATACGGAGCAACCCATTGAGGATGTGATGGGCGAGCTTCTGTTGCTGGTTGAGGAAGGCAAGATCGGCAATATAGGACTTTGTGAGATCAACGGGAACACGCTGCGCCGGGCACATGCGGTTCACCCTGTTGCAGCTGTACAGACAGAATATTCGCTGTGGTCTCGTGAGGTTGAAAGCGCGATCCTGCCTGCATGCCGAGAGCTGGGCATTGGACTTGTCCCTTACTCTCCTTTGGGGAGAGGTTTTTTGACCGGCACTTTTAATTCGGAAACCAGGTTTGAAGAGGGTGATTTTCGCCCAGACTTGCCGAGATTTTCGAAAGACGCACTGCTCGTCAATGAGGGCCTTACAAAAGTTATCACAAAAGCCGCAAGCCAGAAGAAGTGTACGCCTGCTCAGTTATCCCTTGCGTGGTTGTTGGCAAAGGGAAACAATATCGTGCCAATTCCGGGGACGAAGAGACTGAAGTATCTGGAAGAAAATGCTGCGACATCTGATACCGAGCTGTCCTCAGAGGACGTGGACGCATTGGAAGCTGCTATTGCAGGTATTCCTGTCGCGGGTGCGCGATACACTCCCGAAGGTATGAAGGGCATTAATGCGTGAGTAGTTTTGAACCTGCGTAGCAATCCATAAAAACTAATCCCCCTCCCGGTTCTCTCCCCTGGTCTGAGAGACATGCCCATGGCGGATCGTCCGTCAGTGAGGCGTGGGCCGGGCGAGGCTGCCAGGAGAGGTAACGCATCTATCTGGTGTTCCGGTGAGCCGAACTTCAGACGCGACCCCATGGTTTGGGGAAGGACCCAAGTTTGCAGGTTTCATACGGCGACAATTGCGGATGTACCGGCAATAAAAGCTGCTTTTACTGATGTAACTGTCAAAGACGGAGGAATTGCTCGGGCATGGAAACGGGTCTGGGTAAGCCACAGTCTTTCCGGGAAGTCTATTATCGTACCTTACAGGTAAAGAGGCAACCCTGTTCCTTACAAGAAAGCCCGGGCGAGGCGGGCAGGCAGTGCCGAAGACTCATAAACAAGTAGTACAGGCACTGCCTGCTCGCCTTACTCATCCCGATTTCGGGACCCTTAGCTTCAACACTGCATGGAAAGCCATGTGGTGCTTTTCGTGCATGCCCAGTTACATGGCGAGGCGCAACAGGACCAGTTGCGAAGTGTTGTAAAGGTAGGGCGCTGAGTTACCTCTCCTTGTCGTTCCTTTTCATCGCCTTTTCAAGGGCATTCACGGTGGTTCTGAGTACCTGAATGCGCGCGTACCGCTTGTCCTCAGAAGAAATCAGCGTCCATGGGGCGTAACGTGTTGAGGTGCGGTCTACCATGTCACCGGCAGCTATGGCATATTCGCTCCATTTGAGGCGATTGCGCCAATCTTCCTCGGTGATTTTGTAGTTCTTGTAGGCTGTTTCCTCGCGAGCTTTGAAGCGGCGCAGTTGCTCTTCTTCAGAAGTCGCGAGCCAGAACTTGCAGAGGACAAAGCCGGAATCTGTCAGCTCTTTTTCGAAAGCGTTGATCTCGTTGTAGGCACGCATCCAGTCAGCCTCAGAGCAGAATCCTTCCACACGCTCAACAAGAACCCGCTCGTACCAGGAGCGGTCAAAGATGGCGCTGTGACCCTTTTTCGGCAGGCGACGCCAGAACCGCCAGAGATACGGGTGCAGTTTTTCTTCCGTGGATGGTGCGGCGATTGGGTGCACCTTGTAGTTTCGCGGGTCCATGGAGCGGGTGAGGCGGTGGATTGAACCGCCTTTGCCCGCTGCATCGTTGCCCTGGAAGACCGAGATGAATCCGAACTCTTTGAAGCGCTTGCGGTCTGTCAGGTACGCCATCTTGTCCTGAAGTTCTGCAAGCTCTTCCTTGTAGTCTTCTTTGGAGATGGTGGCTGACAGATCAATCGCATCCACCGCATTGGCCTGCGACAGGGTCGTGACGACAGCCGGAGCTGAAATCGGATGGCCGTTGCCGCTTTCCAGCTTCTTTTTCATGGATTGTGCGATGGTTTCGGCCAGCGCCAGATCGCGAACATCCGGGTCCTTAGAGGGGATCACAAACCAAGGGGCGTAACCGGTGCTGGTTTGCAGGGATGCTTTTTCGCCAGCGGTCTGAGCGGCGCGGTAGTGCTCTGCGCCGGACCATTCCTCAATGAAGTTACGGCCTTTTTTTCCTTTGGCTTTAATATGTTTCAGGCGTTCCTGTTGATCTTCCTTTGGAAGAGTGAACCAGAACTTCAGAAGGAGAATGTTCTCGTTAGCCAGCATTTTCTCAAAACGGTTGATGGCTGACAGCTGGCGTTCCAGCTCCGCATCATCGGTTTTGCCCATAACCGCATCGCGCAGAGGCTGCTGATACCAGGAGCCAAACACAATTGAGGTTTGGCCACGTGCAGGAAGATCTCGCCAGTAACGCCAGTAGTCTGGTCGTGCAGCTTCGGACTCGCTAAGCTCTTCATGGTAGGCGTTGCAGAACAGATAGCGGGTATCCATCCACTCATACAGACGGGAGATTGCCGCGCCCTTACCCGAACCATCTACGCCAGCGAGCAAAATGATCGTTGCAAAGGCTTTGTTTTCTCTCAGCTTATGCTGAACTCCCAACAATTCCTCACGGAGTTCAGGCAGTCGTTTATGAAGCAGTTCTTTACTGATTGTCTGAGGAATGTTTGCAGACTGAAACATGTAAGTGACCTTCGCATCTGGGGCAGGGCGTAAAATGTTACTTATTCTCATTCGGCTTCGTCGCCCAGAATAGCCATTCTGTATTATTGCTTAAAGGGCTAAACGATGTTTTTAGCCATTAGAATTAACGTGTGGGTCTGATTACTGGGAGTATTATGCTTTTTGAAGGGATCAGGGCTTGTTATTTCGCTTCCAAAGGGCCAGATGCCTGCATATAAATGTAACAAAATGCAGGCCATATTCTGGTCACACTGGCACTATGTATACCTTTCAGGCGATCACCAGGCGATCTAACTAATATAAGAAAGAGCTAGAGACTTTTCAGTGAACGTTGATTTCGTCACCACACTACTCAGTCATATTGTTGATTTCATTGCTGCAAATCCGGCTTTCGCCGGTCTTATCTGTTTTATCGTCGCAATGGGTGAAGCGCTGTTCCTGATTGGACTGGTGTTTCCCAGCACGGTTGTACTTGTGGGGGCAGGAACGCTTATTGGCCTCGGTGAGCTGCCCTTCCTGAGTATCTTTTTATGGACAACAGCAGGCGCTGTAACCGGCGACGCGTTTTCCTACTGGTTTGGCTACTTTTTCAAAGACAAAGTGCGCACCATCTGGCCATTAAGCCGATATCCTGAATGGTTGCAGCGCGGTGAGGACTATTTCGCCAAACACGGTGGCAAGAGCATCTTTATTGGACGCTTTGTGCCAGGTGTTAAGTCTATCGTGCCAGGAATAGCCGGTATGGCGGACATGAGTTTTCCCCGCTTTACGTTCTTCAACGTAACATCTGCTTTTGCATGGGCCGCAATTCATCTGGTCCCTGGTGTGATGGCTGGCTCTGCTTTGTTTGCCATTGGTGAGTTCAATACTCGGCTGGCGATAATTATCGGTGGTTTGCTGCTGGTCCTTTTGATTGCCGTGGCGCTGATCCGCTGGCTGATCATGTTTATTCTACCAATCGTTGGCGGGTCTCATCAGGCAATTGTAAACTGGTTTGCACGCCGTCCTGATCGCTTCAGCCAATGGGTTTCGCGGACGTATGACCCTGAAAACCCACGCAGTGTGGGTATGCTGGTGTCTGCGTTCTTTCTGCTTGCGACGCTTCCCGGCTTCATCTGGTTTACTGGTGCTGTGGCGCCGGGAATGCCGATGGCGCGGGCAGATCTTGCGATTAGCAATTTTTTCCAGATCGCGCGGACGCCGTGCATCGATAAAGTCATGGTTATAATCACCATGATGGGTGATGGTAGTGTCACCGCAACCGTGACGCTGGCTGTTGGGCTTTATCTGTTTGGACGGAAGGCCTGGCGCAGAGCGACGGGTTTTGTTATTGCGATTGTCAGCTCTTCAATCTTTGTGGTGATCACCAAAGCGCTGATTGGCCGGGATCGTCCGATTGAGCTGTACTCAGGTGCAGATGCGTTTTCATTCCCATCCGGGCACGCGACCATCAATACGGTTCTGGTCGGAATTATCGCGGTTCTGGTGGTTCATGACCGCTCTCGCCTGAGCAAGACGATCATTTATTCTGTGGCGGCAACCTTTGCGATCCTGATCGGGTTCTCGCGGGTTTATCTCGGTGCTCACTGGCTTTCGGACGTGATGGCTGGCCTCTTGTTCGGCTCCGGTACAGTTTGCTTCTTCTCGTTTGTGTTTGGCCATATTCATAATGAGAAAGTCGGCAGAACAGCGCTGACTATCATTTCGCTGGGCGCATTGGCGATTGCTTCAGTCTGGCACATCAGCACCCGTTATCCGACGACTTCAGAAGCTTATGAGCCGCACAGTGAGCCTGTTTTAATCCAGAAATCAAGCTGGCGCCTGCAGGACTGGCGTTTATTGCCTGCCAGGCGTGTTTCCATTACGGGTGAGTTGGAAGAGCCGCTTACTCTGCAGTGGTCCGGCACGCCGGAACAACTGGAACAACAGCTGACAGAACTTGGCTGGCGCAAGGCACCGGAATGGTCTGTTCCGACAGCAACTGGCTACCTGAAAGGTGAGACACCCGCAGGCGAATTGCCTCCGGTACCACACACCAATGCGGGATTTTTGCCTGCATTGACAATGGTTTATGAAAGTGATCCGGACCACAGACAGGTGTTCTGGCTCTGGGAAACACGGTTCCTGCTTTCCGATGCCAACGGAGAGGTTTCCAATCTGTATATCGGCGGTGCACTGGACGAAGAAGCCGTCCGTTTGTTTGGTGAGTTCTCAGGTCTGAAGTCTGAAGATGAAATTCCGGTGGATCTTCATATGTTCATCCAGCTGCCGAATGCAGAAAAGAAACGCAGATGGGATGGCAGCTCTGTGGTTATAGCTGGGCCTTAAGGCAGACCCTGCTATGCTTTTTCCTGAGGAGCGCAATAAATCCCGTAAAGAGTTTGCAGAACGGATTCTACTTCGGGGCTAGCCAGAGAGTAGTAGATTGTCTGGGCGCTGCGACGGGTGGAAACCAGATTGCTGGCACGCATCTTGGCAAGGTGTTGTGACAGCGCAGACTGACTAAGATTAACTACTTCGGCAAGTTCGCCTACAGTACATTCGCTCTGTACCAGTCGACACAACACCATCAAGCGCTTGGGGTGCGCCATGTTGGCAAGAAGCCGCGAAGCTTCCTCAGCGCTTTCTTCTAAGTCTTCAAAATTTGCATCAATCAAAGCTCGAATCCTAATCTTTAATTTTATTAACAGCAGGCCATTTATATGATGGAGGGCATAAAAGCAGCATCATTATTCTTGGTACCCATACATAAAGAAGAACCTGAAACATGCAAGTAGCTGGACTGGCCTGACCAGAGTTGCCGTCTTTCCTTGGCAGAACAATCAGAATATCATGCTCTCCTGCAATAATTCTGGCTTAATGTAGCGGGTCTATGTTAATAGCCCGATCAACCCAAGCCCCGGAGACTATTCCAGTAAAGTTAGCTGAAACAGTTTGCTTACGTGCTGGATTTCCCTAAGGTAAACTCCTTCAGGCTTGTTTCGCGCGTATCCTGAATCAAAAACGGTTTCTGCTTTTCCGGGGCACGCAAAACATATGATGAAATCAGCAGAACCGGCTTCGGACACTCTGCTCACCCGAAAGATCACTGTTTGACCGAATTCGACAAACTTGGTGTTGCAAAACCATTTCAGATTGCGCTGAAAGCCAAAGGTTACAGCGAACCAACACCTATTCAGGAAAACGCTATTCCGTCCATTCTGGAAGGGAAAGACCTGCTTGGTCTTGCTCAGACCGGAACGGGTAAAACCGCAGCTTTCGCAGTGCCGCTTCTTCAGCGCTTGCTTGAGAGCCGGTATCGCGCAGCACCAAAGAGCGTGCGCAGCCTTATTCTGACGCCAACCCGCGAGCTGGCGGATCAGATTACAAAGAACATCAAGGTCTATGCGGGCCGCACCAGAATGTACTCCGGTTGCGTTGTTGGCGGTGTGCCATTTCCTCCACAGTTCCGCGCTTTGCAGCGTGGTCTGGATGTACTGGTCGCCACACCAGGACGTTTGCTGGATCTGCACCGCAAGAACGGTGTCAGTTTTGATGAGCTGGAAATTTTCGTTCTGGATGAAGCGGACCAGATGCTGGATCTCGGCTTTATTGCAGAGCTGGAAGAAATCGCTTATTTGCTGCCGGAAAAGCGGCAAACGCTGCTGTTCTCAGCAACCATGCCTGCTGAAATTCGTGAGTTCGCAGGCCGTTTTCTCAGCGATCCTGTTGAAGTGAGCACGGCGCCACCAGCAACAACCGTTGATGCCGTAATTCAGAAGATCGCACATCTGGAAGATAACGCCAAGTATCCTCTGCTGAGGAAACTGCTTGAAACGGAAGAGTGCGAACGTGCTCTTGTGTTTACGCTCACCAGGAAAGGCAGTGCACGGCTTGCCGCTAGGCTGAATGCAGACGGCATGCCAGCGGCAGCTATTCACGGTGACATGTCTCAGGCGGAGCGCCAGAAGACGCTGGATAAGTTCAAGGGTGGTAAACTGAAAACCCTTGTTGCGACTGATGTTGCAGCTCGCGGGATCGACGTTTCAGACATTTCGCATGTGATCAACTTTGACATGCCGAATGCGACCGAGAACTACGTTCACCGCATTGGCCGTACGGCGCGAGCGGGCAAGAGCGGAAACGCAATTACATTCTGTCTGCCCGAAGACCGCGGAATGCTGCGGGCAGTTCAAAAGCTGATTGGCAAGAAGATCCCCGAGATGGATGGATACACCTTCTTTCCATCAGATCGCGAGCCAAAGAGTGCGCGCAGCAATGCACAGCTGGCGGGCAAAAAACAAAAGCCTGGCGGGCAGCGCAAAGGCCAGGGCAGCGGTAAGCTCGCTCAAAAGCCAAAGGGTAAGTCTTCAGCCACCCCGGATAAAAAAGCACCGCCACGCCGATCACCAGGCAAGTCATCCGACACGTCTTCAACACCTGATACCGGTAGTGGCGTTTATCTCAAGCGCAAAAAGACTTAAACCTCCGCACAATGCCGGGTCTTACAACAATGCCCCAATTGTCCTCTCCCGGTTTGGACGTGAAATTCCAGTCCGGGGGATGAAGCGGTGTTTTGGTGTTTGTTTTCTCTCAGATCCGGATACCTGCAGGTAAATTCGGGCTGGAGCGTTTATTTGCAAAGACGCGGCATTCCTGTGTCTTTCTGAATGATACCCAGTCACAATGGTACCTGAGTGCGGAACAAAGCATTGACTGTGCGATTGACGACGCTATTGCACAGAAGAACCCGGAGCGCGTCATCTGTTACGGCGCATCCATGGGGGCGTATGGTGCCCTGGTAACTGGCCTTCGACGCCAGGACGGTGAGATTTTTGCGTTTTCGCCGGAGTTGGAACTGATTGTGTCCCTATAGTGCTGTAAATTATCTGATTTAGAAATTGAGATAGCCATCGTGGGATTTCTCTTTAGGTTT
>CANNAV010000062.1 GCA_947502585.1 uncultured Pseudovibrio sp. | reverse complement strand
CATGAGCCTTGAGCTCTCGTGGTTTGCGCGGTTTGGCTGGCATATCAAAGAGCGTTGCTTGCATACTTTTCTCCAGATTCTGAGGGGGAAGGAAGCGGCTCAGGTGCGCCTTTCCTGAGCCGCTCTTGCCGAGGCGACGCATTCGCGCTTGGGAGGAGTAACCTCGGCATTTGCACAATCGAACCGGTTCCACCGCATCTCTCGCATTCATGCAGGGCAAGGTGGAAGTAATCCCCGCGGCCAGTACCTACGCAGCTGGGGCACTTCATTGCTCATCATCCTGGTGTAGGGCTGAGCCATAGCGAACAGGCTCCACACCGAACCAGTAAAGCTGCCACATGCGGATAGTGTTCACTGTGAAGATGAGAGGGAGGCAGGTCCATGCGACTTCCTCCTGAGCCTCTTGCTCTTACTTTTAAGTTGGGTGACAAGTCGAGGTCATAGATGTTTGTCATGCTGTCTTCCTCACTCTTGCCACCGTTAGAATACGTTTTGCTGCCTCTTCATCACCTGAGACCGCGTAGAGGTCCCTTGCTACTGCTAAAGGGTCTATGCCTTGCTGTTTCCAGAATAGAAGCTCAGACATACCGTGCTGCTCATGGTGTTTTTCCCTGATCATAGGAACGACCCAGCAATCATCAGGCCTGGTGGCTTTGCCGGTTCGCGGCTTTTTGTAGAGCGGGTCGCCATAGCGTACGTGACAGGGGTCAACACCATACCGGCCAGTGATGAGGCAGGGGAGCTTGCGGACAAAGGCCAGGTGGCCTTCATCCTTTTTGTGCGAGTGTTCCTTCCCTGAAAGATCGAGGGAGAATGCAGTATCGGGGCGGCGTAAACGGAAGCCCATCACATACCTCCATCAAGCTGTGCGCAGCGAGTACCTACAGCTGCCTGACAAAGCTCGCTGAAGGATGCTTCACCAATTGCGCGAATGCTCTTCTGGTGGCCTGTGAGGGCGTTCTTCGCTGCTTTGGGATTACTAACCTTGGCAAGGTCTTCCATCAAAAGCTTGAGTATGGCTTTGGAGTCTTCATCCAGAGACTTACGGGCTTCAGGGTCTAATTGTGACCAGATCGCAGTTGCGCCTTGAGAGAGTGGATTGTCGCTCGTCCCTTGCGCTCCTTGCCTACCGCCCTTGATAGTCTCAGGATTGCATTGTCCGTCTTGCTGAGTAGCTTCTTGCGCTTTTTCGCTTGCCTGATCGCCAGCTTCTCTCCTTTCAGCTTGTTGCTCATGTGCATAGGCAGTGTACTCCGCTTGGGTTTCATCAGTAGCGGCGAGGATCTCACCTTCAATTGTTGCAGCAGCAGCGTTGTAACCTTCCTGCTGGTTTTCAATCTGTGCTGCGTTACGGGCTGTCAGGCGCTCCTGCAATGTACTTTTCTGTGGCTCGGCTTTAACTCGGCGGTCAAAGTCCTGTGCTTCTTCTGCAATCGCTAAGCCCTTGAGTACGTCTGCAAATCCATCACGTAGGGCCCAAGAGCGCGCACGCATCTGCATCATGCGGGCAGGGTACTGGAGCCAAGGCCCTTTTTTGGTGAGGAGGCCAGCTTTCCCGGCTTCTGCGAATGAGAAACTTCGCTGGATTGGTTCAGGTTCTCCCTTGCGCTTCACGGCGCAGTAAGCGACCAGCCCCTCGCCTTCTCCCTCTTTCCACTCCTTGACGCTTTCGCAAAGGCCTGATCCGCGAATAAGCCCCAGAGCACCATCCCCCCAGATTGAAGGTGTCCCGTTGATTACAGCAATCGATTGCAGGGCCACCATTGGTGTCATGCCAACTTCGAGGCCTTGCATGATCGCAATGGTTGCTTTTTCTGCTGTATCAATGGAGTCTGGCGTCATCTTGGCTGCGACTGCTGCGCTAGCCAGACGGAAAACCTCATCAAAAGATTGTGGAACGATGGCGGCAACGCCGCCTCCGCTCTTCATTGTAGGAAGAGCGCTCATGCAACATCCTCCAACATGGGCAGATCGTTTGCTGCTTCGAGGTTTTCTAGCTTGGAGGAATACCACTGAGGCGCTGCCCACGTGACAGGCTCACCAGCATTTGCAGGCCATTCGTTCTTGGTAAGGCATTCTGCAAAGATCCTCACAGCGCGACGCAGCTCACGGCGTGCCAGTTCAATATCTTCAACACCCAGTTCAACTACCTCAACTGCATAAGGTGCTTTGGTTTCCACGAAGACAAAGGCAAAGCCAGAGCATTCAAGCTGACAGACTTCGCGAAGACCTTCTGCCACCAGTGCGGCTTGCATGTTGTAGCCTAGGTCTGCGATGGAGTTCTGCACCTTGCGGGCTTCTCGTGTGGTCTTCAGATCAACTGGAAATGCATCGCTGAGATTGACCAGATCGGGGCGAGCCTTGAGCCAAACCCCTGTTTCTGAGTCTTGCCAGATCAGAGATCGCTCAATTAGTCCGTCAAGGATGCCAGAGGAAACGATACCTGAGTTGCGCAGGCCAGAGTTCGGGCAGTTAGCTTGCCAGGGGAGCATGCCTGCCATACCCTTCAAGGTATGCATTTGCTCAGCTGAGAGGAGGCGCTTACCTGACTGCTCTTGCTCTGCAATCCATTCCTTGCAAACGTTGGCGTTGCCGTTCCATTTCTTCTCCGCACCTGTCTTTGGATCAACGTAGGTGGCAGGCTTTACAGAGAACTGTTCGTCGAACTTGCCTTCACCCAGAAAAAGCGTGTGCGCAGCTTGCCCGAGCCGGAAGTGGTCCTTGTCTTCACGATGCTCGGCTTCAGGGTTCAGATAGGAAGTTGCCCAGTACTCTGCCGGAGAGCCGTTAGCGATTGCGCGCAGTCCACTGGAGGAAATGGAAGGACCAACGCAAATGTGGGAATGATACTTCTCAATCGGCAGCTCGGCATAAAGGCCCTGCTCGGTGATTGTGAAGGTATCCCAAATTTTCTCAGCCATGATGTTATCCCGCGATTGTAGCGACCCAGCGGTCAGCGTGAGTGAAAAACTGAGAAGCAACAAAAGCTATTGCTCCCCACTTGAAGGCAGCAGGAAGAGCTGCCCCAAACCCAAAACCCTGCATGTGAAACTCAGTATTTGATAGAAACGTGGGGGATGGCGCCGGAGGCGATGGCCTGCACAATCTTCTTGGCGCGATCCTCGCCAATGCCAGCCGCCTCCATGATTGCTTTCAGCGCTGCATTGTTGAACTTCTTGCGGTGCTCGATGTTTGCTGCGCGATCTGCATCAGCTTTCAGCTTTGCATCTTCTTCGGCCTTGCGCTTTGCTTCAGCTTCCGCAACAGCCTTCGCAGCCGCTCTGGCCTTGTCGGCTTCGATCCGTTCTTTCTCAGCCCGTTCTTCGGCCTCACGGGTCTTCTCCCGCTCAGCTTCAAGCTTTGCCACTTCTTCCGCTTCGCGTTCCTTACGGTCGGCTTCGGCCTTGGCTGCTTCAGCTTTTTTCTCGGCTTCAAGCGCAGCCAGCTTGCGCTGTTGCTCTTCGGTATGATGGGCCTGCTTCAGATGCCTGTCGAGGCTTTCGAGAGTGGTGATTTTCTTTGAGCTGGCCTGGGCGGCGAACTCCTGCATTGCGCCCTCAGTCACATCAACAGAACGCACTGCATCGACCCGCTTTTGAATGTCGGCAGAGCTCTCATTGAAAGCGACACAGCCGTTCTGGATCATTCCCTCAATGATTGCCCGATGGGATTCAACACGGCTCTTCTCCTGCGCCTCCCAATTATCAAGTGGCAACCGGCGCTCATCGCGCATCGCATCAAGAAAATCGCGCATGGTTTTACGCCGTGCATCAATGGCGGTGGCCTGCGCTTTAATGGAAGCCACCTTCTCCTTGCCTGCACCATCAATTGCACTCTTGAGCGTAGAGCACTGATGCGAGAATGACTTGATAGTCTTCCGGCCTTTCTCAGTGCGTAGGTCTAGCGTGAAAGTAGCGTTTTCTGCCTCAATCGCGGCTTTGAGAGCATCAAAGCTGAAGCCTTCTTCGTTGAAGTACTTCTCAGGGTTTGCGCGAAGGTCTGCAAGATCAAGTTTCTTGCACTCTTCGTTGTCGGTTACGGCATTCATGTCAGGCTGCTTCCTTCTGTTCAAAGCTGTCTGCTTTTGCCTGCCAGTGCTTGGCGAGGCGCTCATATTGCCGAGCGAAGCTCAAAGAGCCGGCACTCCCGGTTCGCTCATGAATTTCCTGATGGGTGAGGCACATGTCGCGGTACTTTTGAGCCCATCGCTCGCAGTCCCCATGGGTCATTTCATGCATGGCGTTCTCCTTCATATGCTCAACTAAAAAGCCAGTTAGAGAAGGTGACCAAGCCGATGAGCCAAAGGCCAAAGGTGCTAAAGATTGCGAAAACTGTGATTGCCAAGGGCACCATGACGGATGTGAAAACTAGAAAAGCATCACTCATTGAAACCTCCTTTCGTCCATCAAAACGCACCGGAAGTGCGCTTAGAGGGGCGGGACTGCTAGGGGTGAAGCGCAGCCCATATATTTGCCCGGCCTGTTACATCTCGTTCAGCTTCCTAACCTCTTGGTCTTGGGGCCTTGTGGCCTTTCCCGATCCAACTAAGTGAGCGCCTCGGGGGAGCGCTCGTCACACCAGAAAGAAGAATTCAAAGGGAAGCTTTCGCCTATTTCGGTGGGTCTGGCATTGCCTGGCACTCCTCTCGCAAAGCAAAGTTGTGGCGTTCTGCGGAGTGACAGGCTCCGCAGTTGGGTGGTGTTGGATTGTGTGTGAGTTCGCCCGCCAAGGGCTAAGTTCGTTGGCTGCTGTTACGCGGCCGACGCAAGGTCGCGGTTTAGATAGGCCCGCAGATCAACGACTGATTGAGCGTTGCTGAAGTCACGCAGAGGCCGATAGTCGTCAATCTCAGGATCATGCACAAGCAAAGAGCCATCTTTCTTCGCCCGGTCGCGCAGGTCTTCAAGGTGTTCCTGCAGCTCTGATCTGATAGCCGCATCCATTTCGCCATAGCCGGAGTCGGTCAGATCAAGTTCAAGATACCGGCGCCCCTTACTGTCAAAGCGGCGATGACTGGCGGGGAACAGGGAGTAGTCAAGATCGCTCATCCCAAAGCAAGGGAGGAAGATACGGGCTTCCAGCTCTTGGTCTTCATAGACCTTTTCGATTTCAGCGAGGATTATGATCTCGCCAAACTTGGCGCGGTTAGTTGAACATGCTGACATCGCAACAAGTTCAAAGGGGAACACATAGTGTTTCATGCTGCCATCCTCATTTCACTGTTGTAGGCGTCCCAAAATTGCTCCGAGATGTGCTCGCAGCTGTAAACAACTGCGGAAAGCATGAGCCATAGAATGCGCTCTTCACCTTCGCTTTTGACATCAAGGCGCTTCTCACGGTCAGAGCCAGCTTCCTCAACTCTGATTTTCTGAATAACGAAGCCCTCATAGTCATCATCAAGGGCAAGGTTGATCTTCGCTTCAATCACTTGCTCGGCATAGAGGAAACCGTTGGAGGACAGGTCCAAGGTCGCTAGGATTTCTGTTTCGAAGTCCATTTTGCTCAACCTGTTTATGAGTGATTCATTCTGCTTACTGACATCAACATAAGCTTCCAACATTCAACATGTCAACACTAATAATGTTGATTTCTAAAAATCATGTAGCTATGTTGGTGTGAGAACTACAGATTGAGGTGTGGAATGTCGGGATGGATACGTGTTGATAGAGCGTTATTCGAGCACGGAGCCTTCGAAGATCCGTGGGAATGGGGATGTTGGTGCTGGTTGATTTCCCAAGCTGCATGGCGCGATACTGCAATTTCTCGGCAGGGAAGGAAGCTGCCACTCAAGGTAGGGCAGTTGAGCTATGCCCAAAGGTTCCTTGCGACAAAGTGGGGTTGCTCAAAGAGCAAGGTCGGCCGATTTCTTCAGAAACTCGTAGAGTGGGACATGATAGCGATCGAAGGTGGGACAAGGGAAACTGTCATAACTATCTGTAATTATGCAGATTATCAGATGCCCTATGGAGAGGGCGGGACAAACTTGGACCAAGCCGAGGGCCAAAAACCGGACAAAGATCGGCCGCAGAATGGGACAAAGAGGAACAAGATAACAAATATACAAGGAAACAAAAAACAAGATTCAGAATCTCCTGTCGTCGATTCTTTTGTCGCTTACGCGCCAGATGAGGTGCGGGAGGCTTATGACTTTTATTGCAGGTCAATTGAAGAATACAACGCGGCTAAGTCACCTTCAGCATTACCTTTACCAAAGCCGACGAAGCTCACTGACAAGCGAAGACGAGAGTTCAAGCGAGCACTTAAAGAACTTCCAAATGGGCTGACGTTCGCTGAGGTTATTTCAAAGGCTGGAAAGTGCCCGTTCCTCATGGGTGAAAATGATCAGGGCTGGGTCATTAATTTTGATTTCCTTCTACGGAAGGGGAAGTTTCAGGAAATTATGGATGGGAAGTATCCCGAACGACCTGCAAGGGATGCGTCTGGGTTCGGTCGCGGTGTGCGTGTGTCTGGTGCTGACCTTTTTTGCTGAGAATGGACAAGGAGAAAAACTATGAATGAGATTGCGAGAAATACTGAGGCGTCCTCTCATTTGGATCTATGTGGCGAACATGCCGCAGCGATGCAGAGCCTTAATGATGCACTTCAAGGTCGCAGACAGTCTGAGGGCACTGTTAATGATGCGCTGGTTGTGAGTCTGGCTAGTGGAGTGGCGCGGAGCTCTATGGCGCTCTTTCAAACCGCTGATGAACGACAGATCAGAGATGCAATTAGGTTTGTCTTTGAAAACTACGCTACCTATTCACCGGGTGTGGCAAAGACTAATGCGGCGACGCTTTTTCATATCTTTAAGCGTGAGAAAATTTGGGTAGGAGCGCTCTATGAAGGGGGGCTGCAATGCCTGAAAATGAACAACCGTATGCCTGAGGTTTCAGTGCTCTATGCCGCGGTGGAAAAGCAGCAACGAAAACTCGTGTCTGAACTTCGATTGATCAAAACTATTCAGCAAACCTAAATGCCGAATCTGCATAGAGTGCCCCCTTTAGGGAGGCAGATTTATGAGTGGTACTTTTGAGGGTGAGGCGAAGTCGAGTGATTGGTTCTTCGTCGATGATGGCAAGCGAGTTGGCCCAGTGCCGCTCTCTGAGCTGGAGAAGAAATATAGCTCGGGATATTTGCCTAAGAATACGTTAGTTTGGACTGCAACTTTTGGTGGCGACTGGAAAGAGCTGGGCACTGTCGTCGGAGCAAGTTCCTCAGATGGCCCCCCGGCGGTACCTGAAAACTCAATCCCAAGCATTTGGTTTTATAGTCTGATGTGCGCTCCGCTCTTGGGTGCGCTGATTGAGACTATTTTGAGGGACACAAACCCGGGCTTGGTCGGCTCAGATGTCAGCCTTGTTCTGTTGTACGGTGTCCCGAACATAATCTTTGCACTACTTGATATTCGGGCGCTGGATAACAGTGGGCGCAAAGATGTTGCCCGGGGTTTGACAATTTTGGCACTAATTCTTGCGCCAATCTATATCTATCTCAGAGCAAAGCGAACGGGCAAAGGTCTGCTGCCGGTTTTGGGTTGGCTGCTTGCATTTTTTGCAGCATTCTATGTCACAGAGAACTTGAATGCGAATATGTACATGGGGCTTGGAACGCCTCATTGCGATAGCCAGATCTCACAGACTATGGTGGAAGATATCTACCCAGGCATTCCACTAAACACTCATGGTGCAACAGTGATCGCCATCACAGATATCAACGAAGTTTCCTTCGATCCAGAGACCGAGTTAAGAACCTGCGGTGCGGCAATTAAAGACTCTCTAGCGAACACGCAAGAGGTCAGTTACACAATTACCCCACAAGATGATGATTACTATTTCCATTTAAGGATTACTGGCCTTTAAGGGCAGGAAGGAATTGCGTCACCATCCACCTGTCGCAATAATCTCGTGTATGGCCCTGATTTTCTCATTAGGAATGACTAGATCGGGGCCATTGTAGCGAGAAAAAACCCGGTTTGCTCCTGTGACTTTTTCATATCTCGCAACTTGCCAGATTGCTTGCTCAAACTCATCTGTTTCTTGCAGGTATTGAACTACTACATATTGCCCCGGTCTTGCTGTGCGAGGCACCACAAACAACGTTTCGCCCTCATGGTATCTTGGCTCCATGGAAGTCCCCGGCATACGTAATGCATACGCACCTAGTGTCTCAACAAGGTGCCGTGGTCCTTCGATCATATCAATGTGATTTTGAGGTGCAGCAATGTAATCCCCGAATCCATCCAGATCACCGTAAAGCGGTATTTGATCAGGTTGAAGCAAGCTCTTGATACGCGCTTTATTAGAGATTGGTGAGTGGGCTTTAGTGCCTTCTGAAAGGTCATCTATTTCTGGATCAGGATAAGCAGTTGAAGAAGTAGGCTCAATGCTACCATTGCCCGTTAAGAGCCAGCCAGCAGAAACTTTGAATGCACGGCCGTAGGCTTCTGCATGATCAGGGCCGAACTCATTTTGCCCGTTCTCATGAGCGTTGTAAGTGCTTGCTGCAAGGCCTAACCGACGCGCAGCAGCTGCGCCTGATTTGTAGCCAGCTCTAATTCGGGCTTCTTTGAGTCGTGTATGCATGTCCATGACTACCAAATAAAACGCAACAACCTACATAAATCATGTTGACATGATCAACATAAAAAATGTACAAATGTTGATATGATGAAGACAATTCCTGAATTCATAGAGGCATTAGGTGGCAATGCTGAGATTTCACGGAGGCTCGGCAAGCGCAACACCTCCACCGTCTCTGAGATGAAGCGACGGAGCTCAATACCAAACCAGTATTGGCCTGCATTTATCGAACTCGCAGCAGAGAAGGGGCTTAAAGGTGTTGATGCAAATTATCTCCTTACCCTCCATGTGGGTGACATGTCGGAAGCGGCCTAGGCCTTGTGCCTAGCGAGGGCGGCTGGTCTTCTCCCAGCCAGCCGCCCTGTCATCAACCAACGTTGCCGAGGATCTGCCTTTGATATTCGGCCTGAATATCAAGGATGTGCTGCCCCCAAGCTTGGTTGTGTGTGAGGCGAAGAATTTCAAAAGCCTCTTCCGTGCCCACAACACGCAATGTGGCAAGGGCGAAGGCCTCTAGAAAGTCAACTCTCTGTTCGAGAGTTCCCGGAATTCCAGCAGGGCTTTTGTCCTTCAGGTCAGAAAGCATCTGCTCAACTACATTCTCTGTATTCACGCTGGTAGCTCCTTGCAATTTGAGCCGGTGTGATGTGGCAGGAGGCCTCTCTTGGAAGTAGTGCCTCACTTGGTGGCCTCCTGCCGTTTGGAACAACATAAAGGTAGCCTCTATCTCCGGTTGTGTCATGGGGGCAAAATACAGGAAAGCGCTCCATGAACGCACCGAGAACATCTGACCAGTTCAACAATTGGATTTGCACGCAGATTAAGAACCTCGTGACAGCGTTTGGCGTTGAGAGTTCAGCTGAAGTTTTGGGGCATTCCTCAGGCACAATCCGCAAGACCTACCAAGTCAACGAAGCCCGAAGCCTGACCCTCAAGGACACTCTCTATCTTGAGCGCGAGATGGCTGCCATTGGCCTGCAACCAAGCCTGTCCAAGGCCCATCTTGAGGCTTGCGGTTATGAAGTGCGCAAGAAGGCTGAAGGGGTTGCCAGACTGAACCCGGCAGCTGCGGCAATGAATGTTGTGCCCGTGCATTGCGACAGCATGAAAGAGATCGTGCGGGCCGCAGAAGACGGCGAAATTTCCCCCAAAGAACACGAACGCATCAAGAAGAGCTTTGAGCAGATCAAGGAGCTGATGCGCAATTACGACGCGAGCTACAACGCTAGCCAGCAAATGACGGAAGCGGAGTAGGACGCATGTCTCATAGAAAACCGCCTGAAGTTACGCTGTACCGGGATGAGCATGGACGCTTGATGTACCGAGTCCACCTTTGGGATTCCGAGGGCCGATACTCGGCTTTTGGCTACTACACCTACAACGATGCCGTGCAGTTCGCAACGTCCTACACAGCAGGTCGCGCGGGCTAAAATACTTTCAACCCACCTTTGAGGAGATGCAGCACATGAGCAATCAAGTCGATAAAGAGGCCCTCTCGGAGGCCATCAAGAAAATCCAAAGCATTGAAAGAGCGATGGAAAGCGACAAGGGCGCGTACATGGCCAAGTGCGAAGACAACCGTGAGACGATCAAGGAAATCAAGCAGGCCGCCCGCGACAAAGGCGTTCCGACCAAAGAACTTAATGCGGTGCTGAAGCGTAAAAAGCTGATGGATCAGGTTGAAGCTGTTGTGTCCAATATGGACGAAGATGAAGCCGAGCTGGTTGATCAGATGGAGCTGTCACTAGGTTGGGCAGCCAATGACAATGAAGACCAGCCCGAGGCCGCCTGATGTACCTAGCGCTTGACCTTGGTGTGAAGACTGGCTGGGCTCGTTGGGAGCCCGGTCTTTCTAAACCAGTCTCAGGAGTTTTTGACTGCGGGGCTAAAGACAAAACAGGCGGATACGGTGGCAGAAGTCTTTCTTTCTATGGTTGGTTGCTAGGTAAGATCGAAAGCTTTGGCGTCACGCACCTTGCAATTGAGGACGAGCTTGCAGCAATCAGCGGCAAGCAGATGAACAGGGGCAATGAGCAGTGGCAACCCGCGCAACATCGGCTTTGCGAGATGGCAGCTGTCGCGAACCAGATCCCGTATCAGAAGATTGCAATGCAGACGTGGCGAAAGCACTACCTCGGGAGAGGGCAAGCGCCAAGAGGCACCAGAGACAGCCGAGTTTGGTTCAAGCAGCAGGCAATAGGCCGGGGCAGGCTCTTGGGGTGGGAGCCAAAGGACGACAACGAAGCGGAAGCTCTTGGAATTCTGGATTACTTCCGCGCAACTCAGTCGCCTTCCTACGCGCTTCAGACCACCGATCTTTTCAGCAGACATTAGTTTTACGGGGCAATGCAATGGACCTTTGGAAGTCTCAGGATAATGAGCGACTGGAAGCAGCAGAGCGCCGCCTATCAAGCGTTCAGATCGCTGCAAACCGCCCCGGCAGCTCAATAGACGCCGATCTGAAACTGCAGCAAGCACGCGCTCATTACTATCAGGTTCAATTCGAACTCGCCTCATCAGCAAACAAAACACTGAAGCGGGAGAAGCGCGAACTTCAGAGGAGGTTGGAACGTGCCTGCGGTAACGATAACCGACACAAGGGGAGCGGAAAGCCTGTGCGCAGAACTGAGCATCGAGGTACTGCACGCCAGCAAGCGGATCAGAATTGGGCCTTGCTCACCTCAACAGACGCACTCCGCAGTGCGGATCCAGAAGATGATCAATCTGCGGGGCTGGGAGCATGCGTGGGCAGTTCTATACGCGCTTTCCGAGATGGAAAACCCACCTATCGAACTCAAAAGCTCACTGATAGGCGCGGTAAGCGACCTGTTCTCAAAATACCCGGCTTGGGAAAGAAGGCTGGGTGACTTCCTGAACGCGCTGGACTTGCTCGACCTTGATGAGTTGCAGCGCCTTGCCTGGAGCGGCCCCGGTATTGATGGGGCGTCACCAAAAACCCGAATTTTGATAACCGGCTATCTGCAGGTGCTGCTGATGCCGGTCATGGAACCTCAAGAACAAGGTGTGTTCTTATGATTGCCAGAAAAGAGATTGATATTTCACAGCTCTCCCAAATAGAGGCAGTGAAGTTCCTTGCTGATGGAACCCGAACAGCAAGAGCTATTCAGGAGCTGCTTTTACCCTTTAATCCCGGCTTAACATTGGGGGCTGTCTTTGGTGTAGTCAGGCGCAATGGAGGCGAGTTCTCAGGGCAGAGAGGGGTTTCGCGCTCTGTCCAGTGGCGCAAGGGTGGCAATCGCTTCCAGCATAGCCTTGAAGCCCGCCCGCAAGCTCCTGATGCAAACCCTGTGAACCTGCTTCAGATCACAGACAGGCAATGCAAACGCCCTATGTGGGTAGGTGAGCCACCCATTAAAGAGCGCTTCTACTGCGGTGCTCCAGTAGATCTTCACCAGACCTACTGTGAGCACTGCCAGACCTTCCTTTATGAGCAGAAGGAGGAGGCAGCGTGAGCGCTCTTGATCAGCAGTGGGAAGACTACAAAGTCAAAGCAAACAAAACACCCTTGCTGGTAGCTGCTCAAAAGTGCGGAGCAGTGCTGAAGCGGGGAGGCAAGGAACACACAGGTCCTTGTCCGGCATGCGGCGGCACCGACCGCTTCAGCGTTAATCCAGTCAAGCAGAAGTGGAATTGTAGAGGTGCTGGCGGTGGAGGCGATGCCATCGGTATTATGATGCACTGTATGTCCGTAGACTTTAAAGCAGCCTGTGAGATTCTAACCAGTGAGAAGCCTCCTGGTGGTCAAGGTACATGGGACGAAGAGGCTCAGAAGCGGGCAGAGGAAAGACAGAAGGCAGCCAAGGCAAAGGCTGAGCAGCAGGCACTAGAACAGCAGCAAAAAGAGGCTGATACAACAGAGTATGCCTTGAAGCTCTGGGAGCAGGCCAGGCCGATTGAGGGTACACCAGCAGAGGCTTACTTGCTGGGGCGTGGGCTTCCAAGAATGCATTGGCCAGACTGCCTGCGTTTCCACCCGGGATTGAAGTATCCGGACGCAGGAAAGCTTCCCGCTCTTGTTTGTCGTGTCGATGACACCATGGGCGATCTCACCGGGATCTGGCGAATTTTCATCACCAAGGACGGCCAGAAGGCAAATGTTGAGAGTGCAAAGCTTGGCCTTGGCCCTGTATCTGGTGGTGCTGTGCGCCTGTTTGAGCCTGCTGACAACGAGATCTGCATAGCAGAGGGGGTAGAAACTGCCCTTGCAGTTTATGCGCTTACAGGCCGCTCATGTTGGTCCTGCCTATCTACCTCGGGCCTTATCAACTTTGATCCTCCCCTGAGTATTGAACGGCTGCGCATCTATGGCGATGGGGATCAGGCTTATCAGAAGCCAGACGGTTCATGGGCGACAGCGCCGGGCGAAGCGGCTGCGATGAGGGCGGCTCAGAATCTTCAGGAAACCGGATTGCAAGTGCTGGACATAGCTTTGCCTGAGGCGGGCTCTGACTGGCTGGATGTTTACAATGATCTTTATGAGGTGGCGGCTTGAAGTTTCTATCAGTCTGCTCTGGGATTGAGGCGGCAAGCGTTGCTTGGGAGCCGTTAGGCTGGAAAGCCGCAGCGTTTGCTGAAATCGAGAAGTTCCCGAGTGCGGTGTTGGCCCATCACTATCCAGATGTGCCCAATCTCGGAGATATGACCAAATTTGAGGAGTGGCCTGATCTTGGACCAATTGACCTTTTTTGCGGCGGAACCCCCTGCCAAGCCTTTTCAGTTGCGGGACTTCGTAAGGGGCTTGCTGACCCAAGAGGAAACCTCGCTCTCACCTTCCTTGCCATCGTTGATAAATACCGGCCTCGATGGGTGGTGTGGGAGAACGTCCCTGGCGTCCTTTCATCAAACAAAGGACGGGACTTTGGAGCCTTCCTCGGAGGGTTGGGGCAACTCGGGTATGGGTGGGCTTACAGGGTTCTCGATGCACAATACGTGCGAGTGGACGGATACCCTGACGCCGTCCCCCAGCGCAGACGCCGTGTGTTCCTTGTCGGATATCTTGGAGACTGGCGATATCCCGCAGCGGTATTATCTGAGCCCCAAAGCCTGCTCGGGGATACTCCGCCGAGCCGACAAGCGCGGCAAACCTTTGCCCAAGGTATTAAAACTTGCACTTATGACCGTCAGTCAAGCGGAGAATACGGTTGCGACCCGATAGCCAGTACTGTTTCAGCACGCGATTACAAGTCACCGTCCGATCTAGTGGCGCATACTCTTCTGGCTAAAGGAAACGCCTCCCTGGCTGCGGATCTGGAAACCTATGTTGCACATCCCTTGGCCGGATTGGGTGCCAGCGCTTCCAGAATGCCGCAAGAGCAAGGTGCATTAGTTCCGATCGCGTTTGACTGCAAAGGGACGGAGGTCCAACACATCGAGGATGGATCACATCCTACGATGCGGTCCATGGCAGGTAACAACTCCAATCAGAACGCGGGTGGTCATGCTGCTGTATGTCAGGGGCAGGCAGTGCGCCGTCTCACCCCGGTTGAATGTGAGCGCCTTATGGGGTTTCCTGATGGCTACACTCAAATCCCATACCGCAATAAGTCGTCTGAAAAATGCCCGGACGGCCCGCGCTACAAAGCCCTTGGTAATAGCTGGGCGGTCAACGTTGCGCGGTGGGTGGGAATGCGCATTCAGTTAGTCGAAGAGATCGCCGAAGAACTTAAGTTTCAGAAGGAAGCCGCTTGATGGGGAAGCGGAGTAACTTCCATAAGGTCGATAAAGACATGTACCGCACCATCGACCCGAAGGCAGCGCGGATTTTGCTGCCTTACTTGGGCGGGGTGCGTTCCTTCGTTGAGCCCTTTGCCGGATCGGGTGACCTTGTTGGGCCATTCCTGAGAGCTGGGCTTGAATGCAAAGCACGTTACGACATTCAGCCGCGCTATCCGATGGTTGAGAAGCGCAATGTCTTAAGCATTGAAATCGAAGATCTCAAAGGCGCTGATGCAATCATCACCAACCCGCCATGGAGCAGGGACAAAGCCTCAGGCTATCTTCTGCACCGCATCATTGATCATCTTCGGGTGATGGTGCCCACCTGGCTCCTGTTTGATGCTGATTGGGCCTACACCGGTCAGAGCGAGCCATACATGCGCTATTGCTCCCTGATCGTGCCCGTCGGGCGTCTGCGATGGATTCCCGGCACAACCACCAAGGGCAAAGATAATTGCTCTTGGTACTTCTTTCAGAAGGAAGAAGCGGAAATTAGACAGTTCGAAAAGGTAGCAGCATGAACAACCTTGAACCAATCGAGCAGCAGGTTTTAGCGCGCCTCTTAGCCTCTCCAGAGCTGTATTGGGATGTCGCTGATCAGATGACTCCTGAACACTTCCATGATGCAATCTGGAAGGCTGTCTGGACCGGGTTGGACACCTGTCATAAGGAAGGCAGCTTCGATCTGCATTTAGTAGAGACAAACACCCCATATGAAGGGGATGCAGATCTGGTGGCTCGCATCAAATCGCTTGCGGCTAAGGGCAGGAAGCTCACAGTAGCCATTGAAGACCTGACAAAGCCACTCTTTAACCGCAGAAACAAAGAGCTGATTGCAGAGACATTCCTGAAGGGCCAGAAGGCGCTGAACGGGGACACACGGGCAATTGCTTTAGCAGAGGGTGTCATTGAGGAGCTGCAGGCGATCTCAGGGCAGGCACAGCAAGCAAACGTCATTAGCTTAGGCGAGAGTGCTCAAGTGGTTTACGAGAACGCTGCACAGCCTGAAACAGCTGGAGGTCAAGCATTAAGCACCGGTTTACGACAGATTGACGACCTTCTCGGCGGTGGCTTAGTTGATGGTGAGCTGACAGTAATTGGGGCTGAGGGGGCAAGCGGTAAAACTGCCTTTGCATTCCAGATTGCTAAGTTCATTGCCAGCGAGTATGGCCCCGTCGATTTTCAATCAAAAGAAATGAGTTCAGAACAGCTTGCTACAAGGCCGGTTTCTGCAATGTCGGGTGTCACTGCACATGCGATGAGGCGGGGAGGCTTATCAAGCGAAGAGCTTGAAAAGGTCTATATGGCTAAGGAAGAATGCAAGAATATCCCGCTTTACATTGATAGCACTTCAAACACGACAATTGAGCAGCTTCATATTCGTGCAAAGGCAAATAAGGCCCGCTTTGGCACAAGAGCGCTCTTTGTCGATAGCGTCAAGGCAATACGGGTCAAAGATGCCCGGCTTGATGCGAACATCCCGGCACGCTGCGGCTTTGTCATTTCAGAGCTAAAGGAATTGGCTAAAACACTCAACATTCCAATTGTGGCCCTCGCTCATGAGGTCAGGTCAGATCGTGAGCCCTTACAACGCCTGACACGAAAAGAACTGTTTGGTGGCTCAAACATGGAAGACAGTGCAGACAATATCCTCATTCTCTTCCGCCCAGAGCCTATCCTGCTTCGTAAGGAGCCAAAGGAAGGCACAGAACAGCACGTCAGATGGGAAACTGATCTTTTCAATTGGAGAGACAGAGCCCAGATACACGCCGACAAGGTGCGTATGGGGTCAGGTGGGCGATGTGCTGAGCTGTTTTTTGACGGACCAACCACAACCTTTCGAGAGGACCGCAGATATGAAGAGGGGATGCTTTTATGAAAGATTGCTACTAGAACGTTAAAGAGTACTCAGGCAATATTTATTCTTGATTATAGGTTCTGAGTACCATATTATAAAGTTGTCGGTAGGGAATTAACTCCCGACAAAAAAGAAAGGAAGGTGAGACGCATATGAAAATCCGGAAAGCGGGTTTTAAGTTCAGATTTCTCGGTCTGCAAATCGAAATCTATCTGATATTTAAAGCCTAAAGCTAACGGGTTCGGGCGAAAGCCCGGACCCGCCGGACTAAGAAAAGCGTCTTACCTTCCTTCTCTGAAAGAGAGATTACCATATGACACCTGAAGAATTCAAGTATTGGCGGACTGCAAGTAGCTTCAAGTCTCGGGGTGCAGCCGCCGACGCGCTTGGGGTATCCCCTGAGACGATAAGGCTTTACGAGCTGGGGCACAGGCGGGACGACCCGTCACGAGCAGTAGAAATTCCCAAGCATATCGCCCTTGCTTGTGCCGCTATTGAAGCAGGGCTTGAGCCTTATGGAACGCCAGTACCTCCTGAAAACTCTGCGCCTATTCATCTTGGGCAAATTGCGTTCCTGATGGATCTGCGAAGAAAGAAGACAATGAAATACAACAAGGCGCTGGTGGAACCAGAAAAGTTGGTTGAGCTGGGGCTAATCGAAGTCAAAGGCACTGGATACCTCCTACTGCCAGCAGGTCATGCACTCCTTGATTATCTGGAAAGGATCACGAAGTGAGCGACATTCAAGCACTCTATGCAGTTATCCTGGACCGCCTGATTGAAGCGCAGGTTGTTATGCGCCTGATGAAAGTAAGAGGTGTCAGGCCGGGGCAACCGCAAAGCTTCTGGCCGGACTTCAGCCCGGGCGTTGATGATCAATGGGAAGCGGCTTTGAATGCCGTTGCAAAGAAGCTTAGCGAAGCGGAAAAAAGAGCCAGGAACATGACCGGGCCTGATGCTGCAGCAATTGCCCGCATGGAAGAGACATGGGGTTGGATGCATCACATCAAGCGAAATGAAGAGAGAAAAGCGCTCTCGCTTCTGGTGTTTTGCTACGCCTATAAGATCCAGCCAAAGAAGGTGCTGGACCAGATGGGGCTTGCAAAATCAACGGCTCATGTACGTTTTCATTCTGCGCTTGAGGAAATTGTTGTAAGGTTATGTAATAAAAACACTTTTACTGCATTTGCTGGAGAGGAAACCGTTAGACAGTTTCGCCCTAAATCGGGTATCTATTCAGATAAGATGAGACAACTTGCGGCTTGATGATTTAGCCGTGTTTCATTTCAGGTTTCCCAACTGACTAACCCGCCACATACGGCGGGTTTTATTTATTGGGATGTTGAGACTTCAGTAGGCATTATGAAGCAGTCGCTGTTTCTAGCCCTACATCGATTTTTGCTTGTAATGTGAAGAGAAAGGTTCCCAAAGCCTGAGCAAATTGTATGACTTGCTGAGCTTGCTCTCGTGTAGCATGCGGGTTCTCGTCATCCACATGCCTCACGTTGTTTGCCTCTAGCCTTACAGCATGAGCCCACTGTGCCATAGAGCCAGTAATGATATTGTTCTTTTCTGCTGCATCGATTCGAGTGTACAGACTGCCTATTGTTAAACCCTTTGCCCTCAGCATCGCATCCACAGCACTTGCAGCAACAACAATTGATGCATCAGGCGAATTTTGTGTGTCAATTGCTTGCTGGAGGTAATTCTTTGCACTTTCGGGAAGGTCTTCATCTACAGCAGGAGCATGAGGCACAACGACTTTTATCTCAAAAAATTCTGGACTGTCGTTGTGCTTAAACAACTTTGCAGAGACTTGTCTTGATGATACAAGAATGGCCTCAGCACATGTTGTGCAGGTAAATAAGCCATGTCGTTTGCCGAATGCACCTTCTGCATCAATTATTGGTTCAGGGGTATGATAATGATTAGTAAATAAAGGATTTGCAACGCTACAGTGAGGACACCGCGCAAGTCTGTGAAAATGAGGGTCATTAATCTTTGACATAAAATTCTACCTCAAAAGGTTAGCAAGCGAGAGGCTAGGAGGCAGCAACCTCCAGAGCAACGGGCATGTAAGTGTGGACACCTTTAAAGATCAAGAGTCTCGTTTAGCAAGTTTAGGTGAGAGCTGTATAATACTGTCCACCTGCTCTTGTAATTCCAAGTACCTTTTCTCAGTTTTACATAGCCTTTTGAGGATTTCACTTTCCTGCTCAGTTAGAACAATATCTGTGTTTCCTTCAATATCTGTACTGCATTGCTTCAGGGAAAGTTCTAAGCGGAAAATAATTTCTCCAGATAAGCTTCTATTGTTTCGTTTTGCTTGCTCTGTAAGGGCTGTTTTTAGCTCTGTTGGCAAGTTCATTCGGAATGGTGATAGCTGTGTCTCGGTCATGTACATATAATAATCATATTTTGCACTTGACGCAATGATCATTAAATGTACATATTATGCACATCAACCTCAGGTATACATTTTACTTTGGCTCTTTATGGGTTCCGGGGAGTTGGGGTTATTAAGATACTATTGATGGAAATGACCATCGTCGATCTGTAAAA
>CANNAV010000061.1 GCA_947502585.1 uncultured Pseudovibrio sp. | reverse complement strand
GCATGGTTGCAGAGCCCTTGTGTTGTAGACAATCAGCCGCATGTCGCACAAGACCCAAAAAAGTTTGCGACAGAACCGATCTGTATCCATAAAAAACCTCCCTGCTCATACAATGAAAGGCCACGCCAATGGCCCAGGCAGGGAGGTCTCTTACTGAAAATGTAGAACTCTTCCAGTCCTCCACCGGAGGTTGAGGTTTATTTTGCTTACAAAAAGGGCGCCCCGAGGGGCGCCTTGTCTGATCTATTCCTGTTAGATAGCTCAGCTCTGTCGAGGAAAATGCAGAAGCTTTGCCTGATTTACCTGCTCAATTGCAGCGATTTCATTTACGGTCGCCTCAGCAATTTCACCATCAATTTCAACAAGACAAATCGCTTCTTCACCCTCAACCTTACGACCCAGGTTAAACGTTGCAATGTTGATCTTTGCATCACCAAGAATGGACCCCAGCTGACCAATGAAGCCCGGCTTATCCTGGTTGGTCACATAGAGCATGTTTTCACCAAGCTCTGCTTCCATGTTTATGCCTTTGATCTGAATGATACGCGGCTTCTGATCACCAAAGACCGTACCAGCAACAGAACGTTCCTGACGCTCTGTGATAACAGTTAGGCGAATGTAGTTTTCATAAGCACCACGCTGTTCGCGGCGAACATCTTCAATCACTATGCCGCGCTCTCTGGCAACTTCAGGAGCAGAAACCATGTTCACAGCCTGCAGAAGAGGACGAAGAACTCCAGTGAGCGCCGCAGCTGTCAAAGCCTTCACGTTCATCTCGGCAACATCACCTTCATATTCAATACGAACCGTTTTAATGCCAGACTCTGTGGCCTGACCAGCAAAGGAACCAAGCTGTTCTGCCAGCTTTACGAATGGCGCAAGGCGTGGCGCTTCCTCCGCAGTAATGGATGGCATGTTCAGAGCATTGGAAACAGCGCCATTGACCAGATAGTCAGACATCTGCTCAGCTACCTGCAGCGCGACATTCTCCTGAGCCTCCGAGGTTGATGCACCAAGGTGAGGTGTACACACCAGATTTGGAGCACCAAACAGAACGTTCTCTTTAGCGGGCTCTACTGTGAACACATCAACCGCAGCACCGGCAACCTTACCGCTATCCAGCGCAGCACGCAGTGCATTTTCATCAACCAGGCCACCACGTGCACAGTTGACAAGGTAGACACCATCTTTCATGGTTTCAATTGCAGCAGCATCAACAATGTTACGGGTACGATCCGTGAGCGGCGTATGCAGTGTAATAACGTCAGAACGCCTGAAGAGGTCTTCCAGCTCAACCTTCTCAACTCCCAGGTCGACAGCACGTTCATTAGACAGGAACGGATCGAAGGCAATAACCTTCATTTTCAGGCCGATAGCGCGGTCCGCAACAATAGAGCCGATGTTACCACAACCAACAAGGCCCAATGTTTTTGAGGTAACTTCGTTACCCATAAAGCAGGATTTTTCCCACTTACCAGCCTGGGTGGACACGTCGGCAGCCGGGATCTGACGCGTGACTGCAAACATCATCGCAATCGCATGTTCAGCAGTCGTAATCGCGTTACCGAACGGGGTGTTCATAACAACGATACCCTTGACAGTTGCTGTCGGGATATCAACGTTATCGACACCAATACCTGCGCGACCGATCACCTTCAGATTGGTTGCTGCCTTAATAATTTTTTCAGTCGCCTTTGTTGCGGAACGAATCGCTAACCCGTCATATTCACCAATGATTTCAGCGAGTTTTTCCTTGTCCTTGCCAACGTCTGGAAGGAAATCAACATCGCAACCGCGTTCTTTGAAAATTTGTACTGCTTTATCAGAGAGCTTATCAGAAATAAGAACTTTAGGAGCCATCGGGCTAACCTTTCAGGTCAACGAATGTACCCACCCACTCACATATTGCGGGAGCCAAATACACTTCTTGCGTAAGGTTAACCGGTCACACCGTGGGACCGGAACTTTTTCGTTCAGAAATAAGGAATTTCAAGCAGAAACCAGCTTCGCTTTTTCAGTAGAAAAAGCATAATCCAACCAGGGAGTAAGTGCTTCCACATTAGCAGTTTCAACCGTCGCACCACACCAGATCCGAAGACCGGACGGCGCGTCGCGGTACGCTCCAATGTCGAATGCCACCTCTTCTTTGTCGAGCATATCCACAATCGCCATGGCAAATGCAGCTTGCGCATCATCATCCAGCTTTGTGATTTCCGGATCAACAATCTTCAGACAAACAGAAGTATTGGAACGGACAACGGGATCACTTGCCAGGAAGTCAACCCAATCGGTTTTATCAGCCCAGTCAGTTATAGCAGCAGTGTTGGCATCAGCACGAGCAATCAAAGCTTTCAGACCCCCCAGCTCTTTGGCCCAACCCAAAGCATCCAGATAATCCTCAACGCAAAGCATGCTCGGCGTGTTAATGGTCGCACCTGAGAAGATACCATCGATCAGCTTACCACCCTTGGTCAGACGGAAGATCTTCGGCATCGGCCATGCAGGCGTATAACTCTCAAGTCGTTCAATGGCACGGGGTGACAGAATCAAAATGCCGTGAGCAGCTTCACCGCCCAGTACCTTCTGCCAGGAGTAAGTCACAACATCCAGCTTATCGAACTCAAGTTCCTGTGCGAAAGCGGCGGAAGTCGCATCGCAGATGGTCAGACCTTTGCGGTCTGCAGGAATGAAGTCACCATTTGGCACACGCACACCAGAGGTAGTACCGTTCCAGGTGAAGACCACGTCGTGGTCGAAATTAATGGTGTTGAGGTCTGGCAGTTCGCCATAGCCCGCTTCAATCTTACGCGCATCGGCAAGCTTGAGCTGCTTCATAACATCGCTGACCCAACCGGAACCAAAGCTTTCCCAGGCGACCACATCAACCGGGCGCGCACCAAGCAGCGACCAGAGTGCCATTTCAACAGCACCTGTATCAGAAGCAGGAACGATTCCAATTTTGTAATCAGCAGGCACTTCGAGGACTTCACGAGTTAACTCGATAGCCTCTTTCAGCTTCGCCTTACCAATTTTTGCGCGGTGAGACCTGCCAAGAGGCGCATCTGCAAGAACTGCAGGTGTCCAGCCCGGACGCTTGGCACATGGACCCGAAGAAAAGTTCGGGTTTACCGGTTTTGTGGCCGGTATTGTCGTATTCGTCATAATGACTACCCTTTCAGATAGGTGCCCCTCGTTGGGGAGGGGTGTCCCACCGACGGGTCTATGCGATACAACTTGTCTCGTCAATAAAAGATTTTTTGCAGAGCAACATTCAATCAATTAAGCGCTGTGCAGGGTTAGATATATTTTCTATGAAGCCAGTGGATAACCAATATTTCAATTTAGCATATTCTCCAGTCCTTATCAAAAAAGAGCCTGTCGCGGGACAGGCTCCAGAGTGTTCTGGTCAGCATTCAAACCGGGGCGCCCCAGCTTGCCATTTAGTATTTTGCAACAATCGGCTGATCATATCCAACTTCAGACGATCCGCCAAATTCATAACGTAAACCAACACGCACTTCATGCGCGGCGAGATCGTCATACTTGATACCGGAGACTGTCCCGTTGCTTGCAAAAGATTTTGTCTTCACTGCACCAATGTTCAGATACCTGTAGCCTGCGTCTATCTTCCAATTTCCATCAATCTCATAGGACGTACCTGCCATGAGTGCCCATGAAAAATTCCACCAATGTCCTTTAGGATATCTGACCCTTGTACCATCTGAATTGATCGCACCGACATCCTTTGCGTTCACGTAGGATGCACCAACACCGGCTCCGACATAAGGAGTGAAACCGTTGTAATACCCCAGGTCAGCATAAACATTCCAAAGGACAGTCCAGACATCCAGTGTCGCAAACTCATCGGAGTTGTTGTAACTACTACAAGCACCGATACATTCAGCATTTGCGGTAAAATCTGCATCCCATTCATAGTCAAGTGTCGCATCAGTACGAATGAGCTCATTCACGCGATAGCCAACACCAACACCAACAACTCCGGTTGGTTCCAACTCTTCATCATGGAACTTGATATGAGAGAATTTAGCTCTTGGTTTCTGATAGATCTTGTAGCCGATATCGCCACGCAGATACCAGCCACCGCCGATTTCGACTTGTGGCAGCTCAGGCTCCTCTCCGAATACAGGCGCTGGGAGATCGGCTGCATAAGCAACACCAGACGAAACAAGTGCAGCTGTGGCGAAAGTCAGCGACTTATTAAAATACTTCATGCTTACGTCCTCTCAAACGGTACATGTCGCGCAAGATGATTGCCAACGAATAGAACCTGAGAAGTTTCTAATGAGAAATAATTACCTATAAATTAACCAGTATTATTTACCATAATATTTTTTTAACAAACAACCAACAGGGGTAAATCAAGCAAAAAAGAAAGTTAATTTACATTTACTTATGCGTACCGCAGATTTAAACAAAGAAGGCAGACATCTTGCAATGCCCGCCCTCAAAGCTTGATAAATTAAATAACTGCACTTAGCCAGCTGCAACCTTTTTAACTACACCTACGATGCTATCTACCACCTCATGCAGAAGGTTTGCATCATCAGACTCCCCCATCACACGGATAAGAGGTTCAGTACCGGAAGCCCGGATAACAAGGCGTCCCTGTTTACCAAGCTTTTCTTCTCCAGCCTTAATGACCGCCTTAACAGCTTTATCATCGAGAGGTTTACCGCTCGCATAGCGCACATTCTTAAGAACCTGAGGTACTGGAACAAATCGATTACAAACTTCCGAAACCGGCTTTTCCATCTTCTTCACGCAAGCAAGTATCTGGAGCGCTGCAACAAGGCCATCGCCAGTCGTACCGAAATCAGACATCACTATATGGCCGGACTGCTCACCACCAACATTGAAACCGCCTTCACGCATCCGCTCAACAACATAGCGGTCACCGACCTTGGTACGTTCAAGAGAAAGGCCAAGCCCATTCAGGTAACGCTCAAGGCCAAGGTTTGACATCACGGTCGCCACGACCCCTGGCGCCGAGAGCTGGCCATCTGCTTTCCAGGATTCGGCAATCACTGCCATCAGCTGATCACCATCAACAACCTTGCTGTTTTCATCCACGATGATCACACGGTCAGCATCGCCATCCAGCGCAATTCCAATATCCGCCCTGACTTCGTGCACCTTCCTGGCAAGCGCCTCAGGAGAGGTGGAGCCGCAATCCTTGTTGATATTAAAGCCATCTGGATCAACACCCAATGGGAACACTTCTGCACCCAGCTCCCAAAGAATTGCAGGAGCAACCTTATATGCGGCGCCATTTGCGCAATCGATCACGATGCGCATGCCATTCAGGTTCAGATCACGCGGTAAAGTGCGCTTTGCAAACTCAATGTACCGATCTTTCATACTATCAATGCGCGTTGCACGACCCAAAGTGCCTGGTGCCGGTACACTCTGGCTCATATCACTATCGATGAGATGCTCAATCTGAAGTTCGACCGCATCAGACAACTTGAACCCATCCGGACCGAAGAACTTAATACCATTATCTTCAAACGGATTATGGCTCGCAGAAATCATCACACCAATGTCAGCACGTAACGAGCGCGTCAGCATTGCAACTGCCGGGGTTGGCATTGGGCCAAGTACAAAGACATCCATGCCCATCGCAGTAAAGCCGGCAACAAGGGCGTTTTCAAACATATAACCAGACAGGCGCGTGTCTTTGCCGATAACCACACGGTGACGGTACTTACCACGACGGAACACTACACCAGCAGCCATACCAACTTTCAACGCAACTTCAGCGGTCATTGGCCATTTGTTTGCCGTACCGCGCATTCCATCGGTGCCAAAGTATTTTCGCGACATTTAATGATTCCCTGAACTCTCAAATGCGGAGCGTATCACTCTCAATAATTCCAATCGAAATGGTGATACACGCTTGCCCTCATCTGGTCCTGTCAAATGATGTGTCTGATTATTACGCTTCACCTGCAATTTGACGCCCCAGCAAAGCCGAATTCTCATCAATGCAAAAGCCAGGCAGTTGAACTTCAATAGCAAATGCCCGACTGAACAGCCGGGCATTTAAATGTTTAAAGCACCTTAAGGAAAACTGGTTCTTAGCTCTGAGGCTGTGGGTTAAGTCCTTCAGTAGCTTCACCGCCGTGTTTTTTTCCGCCTGCGGTTGGCACGCCGGCAGAACGTGGAGTCGACGGACTATCATCACCGGTATCACGTACAGGCTGCTTACCTTCAAGCATTTTGCTGATTTCATCACCGGAGAGAGTTTCATAATCCAACAAACCATTAGCGATCAAATGCAACTGGTCCTCATGTTCTTTCAAAATCTTATTTGCAGTCTCATAGCCCTGATTGACGAAGCTTTTTATTTCTGCATCAACCATTTTCTGGGTTTCATCAGAAACATTCTGGTTTTTTGCTACAGAGTGACCGAGGAAGACCTCTTCCTGGTTTTCACCGTAAAGCAATGGGCCAAGCTTATCGGACATACCAAATTGCGTTGCCATAGCTTTTGCAAGCTTGGTCGCCATCTGAATATCGCCGGCAGCACCGGAAGTAACCTTCTCATAACCGAAGATCATTTCTTCAGCCACACGGCCACCCATAGCAACAGCAAGGTCAGCTTTACACTTGGCACGGGTCAGAGAAATCTGATCTCTTTCAGGCAACCGCATCACCATACCCAGCGCGCGTCCACGCGGAATAATCGTCGCTTTGTGCACCGGATCAGAAGCGGGCATATGCATTGCAACGAGTGCATGACCGGCTTCGTGATAAGCCGTCGACTTTTTCTCTTCTTCAGTCATGACAAGAGTACGGCGTTCCGCACCCATCATCACCTTGTCTTTCGCATCTTCAAACTCGGCCATCGTGACCAGACGTTTGGTCCGACGCGCTGCAAGCAATGCTGCCTCATTCACAAGGTTCATCAGGTCAGCTCCGGAGAAACCAGGTGTCCCGCGAGCGAGTGAATGCACATTAACATCCGGAGCCAGAGGCACTTTACGTATGTGTACCTTGAGGATCTTATCGCGGCCTGTGATATCTGGCAGAGGAACAACGATCTGCCGATCAAAACGACCCGGACGCAGAAGTGCTGGATCCAGCACGTCAGGACGGTTGGTTGCCGCGATGATGATCACACCTTCATTCGCTTCAAAACCGTCCATCTCAACAAGGAGTTGGTTGAGGGTCTGTTCGCGCTCATCGTTACCTCCGCCAAGGCCTGCGCCGCGATGTCGACCAACAGCATCAATCTCATCGATGAAGATGATACACGGCGAATTCTTTTTCGCCTGCTCAAACATGTCGCGGACACGAGACGCACCAACACCAACAAACATTTCAACGAAATCTGAGCCGGAAATAGTGAAGAACGGTACGTTGGCTTCACCTGCAACTGCACGAGCAGTCAGAGTTTTACCAGTACCTGGAGGGCCCACAAGCAGAACACCACGCGGTATGCTGGCGCCGAGACGCTGGAATTTTTGCGGATCTTGCAAAAACTCAACAATCTCCTGAAGATCTTCCTTCGCTTCATCAATACCCGCAACGTCTTCAAACGTCACTCGGCCTGAAGCTTCAGTCAAAAGCTTCGCTTTAGACTTACCAAAGCCCATAGCTTTACCGCCAGAACCCTGCATCTGACGCATCACGAAGATCCAGATACCCAGAATCAACAGCATAGGCAGCCACGATATAAGCGCACCCAGCAAGGAGAAGTTCTCAGAAGGTGGCTTTGCGTTAATCAGAACACCTTTGCTCTGCAGCACTTCAACATATTTGGCATCGCTAGGCGCATAGGTCTGGAATGTACCGCCATTGCTGTATTTGCCGGTAATCTGTTGTTCCTGAATCGTAACCTCACGCACATCACCCTGCTCAGCTCGATTTATAAACTGAGAATAAGCGATTTCATTCGTGTTGCTTCGTGAGGTCGGATTCTGAAAGAGCTGGAACAGCGCTATCAGCAACAGACCAATAATCACCCAGAGGGCAAAATTCCGGAAATTGGTGTTCATTTCGATCCCTTTACCGCAAGGTGGCGGCGATCCTCGCAAGTGTCTCTGTCAAGATCATAGCCAACCCCAATGGGCTTTCTACGTTTTCCTGAGAATGACACAAATTCTTTCTCAGTTTTCTTAAGGCCAACGGAATTTCGCCGATTGCCCCTTAAAATTCAGGCTTGATTACTCCGTTACATCAGACTTTACCAGCCCAGACGTTCAAGTAGCATTCCTTTAAAGCATAAATTCATAGATTTACCAGGCGCCAGCGAACCAGGCCTTTTTTCAAAATACTCTGTTCACTGGGACCATTGAAATTCCGCAGGTCCGTGATCTCACCTCAGCCTCAGCTGTTGTTCGACTAATCTTCTTCCAAGGCATGTAGGATACCCCGTCAGCAAAAACAATAAGCGGAGCTGTCAGAAATGCTGTTTTCAGCCAGTTGGCAGGAATTTCCAGCTCAAAGTTTCCGCGAAACTCTTTTTCTACATAAGTGATTTTAAAGTTTTTTGCAAAAGGCGCTGCTTTATAACGCCAGCGATCATCCCATATTCCCTCGTCTCCCGGCTGAACCTCAATCTCAGGCACCCCGGCACGGCCAGCCTCTCGGAAACAAAACCAGACTGACCCGTCATGGGGCTTCGCCAAAGCAAACCGAACCCCGCCAAGAGTGGCAGCCCGGCTCCCACCTTCTGTTTTCAAGGTCCCATAAAGCCCTTCCAGCCTGGCAAGGCGCGGCATGTAAGGGGCACCGGAAATATAGCGAACGAGCCGTCCAACCAGCCTCAATCCGATTTCGTCAGGAATGTATTCCAGACACGAACTGTCAAAGCGTACTGGTCCGGCACTGTGAAACGTACAAGATTTCTCAGCAATTTCTTCCACCCAGGCATCAATCGCATCGGCAGCACGAGCCATGCGCCGCGCCGTTTCAGAGAGCTTCGTCGTAGTCAGACCGAGCTCATCAAGTTCCTGCTGTGCACGCCGAAATTTTACGCGGGTGAACTGCTTATCTTGATTAGAGGGGTCTTCAAACCACGATATATGGGCAGAGTGCAAAAGCGACTTAAGCCGAACCTTGCTGATTTCGAGTAGCGGGCGACAGATCTGGAGCCCGTCCATCTCGCGATTCTTGCGAATACACGCGAGACCATAAACCCCACTGCCCCGAGCCAGGCGTGTAAGAAAAGTTTCTGCCTGATCTTCCAGATGGTGAGCCAGAAAGAGTGCCTCACACCCGTGATCTTCTGCAGCCTGTCGCAAAAGAGCGTAACGCGCATCCCGCGCTTCCGATTGGAGATTTGAGGTCGGTTTCTCACCAACCCAGAGCAACGTCTCATGGGGCACCTCAATGCGCCTGCAATACTGCGCTGTGCCAGCAGCTTCACTGACAGCCTCATCTCGCAAACCATGATTAACGGTGAAAGCGTAAAGCTCCGGAGCGGAAAATCCCAATTCCTGTGTCCACTGCTTCAAAAGGTAAAGCAGCGCCATAGAATCAGCTCCGCCGGACACCCCAACGGCAATCCGGCGAAAAGACTTATACTCCCCGAAAAGCTCATTCAGCTCTTCGGAAGAAAAGAGAGCAACCTGATCAGAGGCAGTTGTCACGTTTTTGTTGAACCTTGGCCTGCTCCAGCACAGCAGGCGCTGCAAACTGGAAATTGGCGAGAAGCTGCTCATAAGTTTCACAGGCAGCGGGCGCATTCCCCATACCTGTAAGGGAAGTCCCCAATTTCAGCAAGCTTTCAGGAGCCAGTTCACTCTCAGGAAAATCAGTATAGCTTTTTAGAAAAGCCTGTGCTGCATTTTCATACTGACGCTGCGCCAGCAGGCTTTCGCCAAGCCAGTGCTGCGAATTCGCAGTCAGCTCATGGTCAGGATACATACCAAGAAAAGTATCAAAGCCCTCAGCCGCCGCAGGGTAGTTGCCGCTAACCATCAGACCATAAACAGCGTTGTAGTCCGACTGCGGATCACCGCTCAGCAACTCATTCACACTGCCAGAGAACTGAAGAGAGCCAGAACCTGGTGCCGGAGTGGAATCAGCAGGCGCCGTGTTATTGCCGCGTGCAATCTGAGACAAATCTAACGGACCGCTGTGCGTTCCCTGAGCGGGCGTGTTCAGCGTTGAAAATTTCTGGGTCCGATTAGCAGGAGCCGTAGTATCTGGCGGCCGAACAACCGGAGGCTGGACAACGCGAGGTGTCTGGCCTGGATTTTCCAGCTGTTGCAAGCGGTACTCAACGTCTTCCTGAGAGCGCCGAAGCTGGTCTTCAGTCAGACGCAGTTTGTGATCAAGCTCTTCAACCTTACCTGTCAGCAAACGAACCTGTTCCTCAAGTTGTGCAAGGCGGGCAGTATTTTGAGCGGTTTCATCATTCTTAGTTGAACCGAAAAGCTGCGCGGATGCAGGTAAACCTGTAGAGGTTACAAGCGCAAGAACAACAAAGCTGGTTGCAATACGTCGGTAAAGAGCCATCAAACATCTCCTTAGACACCCTGCAGGGGCCGGGTCGGATTTCCTCATCTCTTGACAAGAGGAAAAGACGAAAATAGGGCACGCATTCAATGTTGTTCTCCTATTTGCAGCTTCTCCCCGGGCAATTTCTGTTCTCCTGCAAGTTTGCAGGAGTTTCAACAAAAAAGGCTCCCCAGATCAGGGAAGCCTTTTCTGTATTTCAGCAACTCAGACTCAATTACTGACCACTCAGAACTGTCACAGCACGACGGTTCTGACTCCAGCAGGAAGCCGCATTACAAGTCGCAACCGGGCGCTCTTTACCGTAGGAGAGTGTCTTGATGCGGGTTGGCCTGATGCCTTTTGCAACAAGATATTCTCGAACTGCAGCCGCACGTCGTGCACCCAGTGCAATATTATACTGACGGGTACCGCGCTCATCAGCGTGACCCTCAATAGTAATTGAGTAGTTTTTATAGCGTTGCAGCCACTGAGCCTGCTTGTCCATCACCGCGCGAGCAGAACCATCAAGGGAGCTCTGGTTGTTGAGGAAGAAGACACGATCCCCAACATTCACAACGAAGTCCTGTCCAGAGCCAGCCGCAACGGAACTATTGCCGGTGGTCAGTTCAGGACGTGTCTGCGAGCAAGCTGCTGCGACGAGACACACAGCCACCACAGCGGCGAAACGCGCTCCGCGCGCGAACAGCGTCTTTGACATTATAGAATCTCCTGTCCCTCAAACCCCGAGGGTTAAAAAAGCCCTAGACCAACATGGTTAAGACTAACTTGAATTTATTGGTTAATGAAGTGCTAATGCCCCTAAATTCTTGTGAGAAATTAGGGGTTCAGCTCTACAACTAGTCGAGCAACGGAGACCATGCCGGGTCTGAAGCAAAGTTTGGCGTGTGAACCAGCTGTTCGTTATAGCCGGTCAGATCAACTGTCCAGACCTGAGGACCACCCTGCTCGCCCGCGGTATCGCGGAAGAAAGTCAGCACACGCCCGTTCGGCGACCACGCTGGCCCCTCGTTGTGGTAGCCCTCGGTGAGAATACGTTCCCCCTTACCGTCCGGGCGAATAACGCCGATCATGAAGCGGCCCTGATGCACCTTGGTAAAGGCGATCAGATCACCGCGTGGTGACCACACAGGTGTAGAATACCGCCCCGGACCAAAAGAAATGCGTGTCGCTCCGCTTCCATCTGAACTCATCACATAAAGTTGCTGAGAACCACCTCGGTCACTTTCAAACACTACCTGCCTTCCATCCGGTGAGAAAGAAGGACTGGTGTCGATTGCAGCTGTGTTGGTCAGGCGCGTGGTCCGGCGAGTGCGCAGATCCATGAGGTAAAGGTTCGCATTGCTGCCCTGCTGCAAGCTCATGATGACATTCTGACCATCAGGCGAAAACCGCGGCGCAAACGTCATACCTGGGAAGTTACCAAGAACCTCACGCTGTCCGTTCTCAATGTTGAACAGATAAACCTGTGGATTTCCACCCACATAAGACATGTAGGTTACTTCCTGCGAGACAGGAGAGAACCGAGGTGTCAGCACCAGATCATCGCCGCGGGTCAAATAACGCACATTTGCGCCATCCTGATCCATGATCGCAAGACGCTTACGGCGCGCATCTTTCGGGCCGCTTTCGTCAACAAAGACCACACGGGTATCGAAGTAGCCTTTCTCACCAGTCAAACGTTGGTAAACTGCATCTGAAATGATGTGTGCCAGACGTCGCCAGTTTTCCGGTGTGGTGAAGAACTGCTGGCCAATCAACTGCTGACCAGCAAACACATCCCACAAACGAAATTCTGCACGGATCTGTCCATTTGCCTGCTGTGCGATAGAACCAGTCACCAAAGCCTGAGAACCAATGGTTCTCCAATCGCCAAAGCGCGGCATGGTGCCTACATTCATTCCCTGCTGAATATGCGCTGTCGGATCAATCGGACGGAACAAGCCCGAGCGCTGCAAATCAGCTGCTACAACTGATGAAATCTGCCCTGCCACGTCTTCCTGCAAGCCGGAACCTGCAAAGGGAGAAATTGCAATCGGCATAGGTTCAACGTTGCCCTGAGTAATATCAAGCTCAATCAGGGCATATGCAGGTTGAGAAATCGCAGCAACAGTAACAGCAGCAGCCACAAGGCGACATGCATGACGCAATAACTGCTTAATTCCTGTTGTACGCATTGGGTTAAGCCCCATCACAAAGGACATAGACCTAAGCTCCTTTCAATCTCAATACCTAATATCCAAGCATATCGCGAGGATCAAAATTCAGGATGACGGTTTTCCATGCATCATATTTAGCTGATGGCAGAGAATACGGATCACAGCGAGCGACTGCACGTTTTGCACTGTCTGCAGCGGCTTTGAATGTCAGGTTGTTGCTTGAGTTCAGAACCCGCACCAGCCCTTCAACCTTACCTGCCCGACTCAGATTGAATTGCAGACGAACATTCAGATTTTCAGCCCCAACGGCACCCACAGGCGGGCTCCAGCACCGGGCAACCTGCCCGCGAAGCGCATCCAGTTCAGACTGGCTCATCTTCACGTTGGTCTGACCCAATTCGGATCCAAGAGAAGCCGGTTTTGCAGACTTTGCAGTCCCGCTCAACTTCGCATTCGTTTTGTTCAGCAAAGCCGCCATCTTCGAGTTAAAGTCTTCCTTCTTCTTCGGCTCTTCCTTCTTCGGCACTTTCGGGCGCACTGTAGGCTTTGGCTTGGAACGTGGACGAACTTTGACAATCTGCTTCGGCTTTTCTGTCTTTTCGATTTCAGGACCAGGTTCTGCAGTCTTCGCAACTGCCTTTTCTTTCGGCTGCTCCTTGAGGGCTGGTTCCGGTGGCAGTGTTTCCGCGCGCAGCACTTCCTTCTTTGCTTCCTGAACCTTCTTTACCTCTTTCTTAGCTTCACCGGTCTTTTTCTCCGGCTCAGGCTTTTCTGCAGGCTTCCTGGTCGGCTGCAATGCAGCCTCTTTAATCTCCTTCGCGTCTTTCGTACCCAGTTGCAGCTGTGTCAGCTCGCTCACAGGTACAAGATCCACGGGCAGTGAATCCACTGGCGCAGTGATCAGCTCTTTGCCGAAGTTAAGCGAAACCGCTCCTGCGATAAGCACGACCACGTGAATTACTAGCGATGCGATAAGGCCTGCACGCATTCCCGGTTAACCCTGCTCCTCTAGAGTGACGAGCCCGATGCGCTTGTATCCGGCAGCATTAATGCGACCCATAACTTTCATGATGGTTCCATAATCTGCATCCTGATCACCACGCACGTAAATACGCTCGTTGTAACCATTCTCGGCAATAGCGCCCAGCTTGGCTATCAACTCGTTAATCGGGATCTCAGTATCCTGAATGAACACGCCCCCATCGGACTTCACCGAAATCGCTATCGGCTCAGTATCACCTTCCATCGCCTTTGCGCGGGTTTCAGGCAGGTCAATCGGCACCCCTACAGTCAGCAAGGGTGCTGCCACCATAAAGATGATCAGCAGCACCAGCATAACGTCCACCATCGGCGTTACGTTGATCTCACTCATCGGTGCGTGAGAATGCCCGCGGCGACCACGTCTGCCACCAGCACGACCACCACCAGATGCTCCAGTGCTCATGCCCATGGGTTATCCTCGCTCATCAATGCGGCGGGACAAAATAGCAGAAAACTCATCGGCAAAACCTTCCATGCGTGCGGCAAGCTTACCAGAATCGCTCTGCAGTTTGTTGTAAGCGACAACCGCAGGAATAGCTGCGATCAGACCCAGGCCGGTCGCAAACAACGCCTCGGCGATGCCCGGAGCCACAACGGCAAGATTCGTGTTCTTGGAAGCCGCAATTGAGGTAAACGCATTCATGATACCCCAGACCGTACCAAACAGGCCAACAAATGGAGCTGCACTGCCGATCGTTGCAAGGAACAACAGATGCTTTTCAAGGCGTTCAACTTCGCGGGAGATAGTCAGATCCATCACACGGTCAATACGCTGCTGCAGGCTGGCAATCGCGGGGCGGTCCCCTTCATGGGAGCGCTTCCACTCACGCATTGCAGCCACAAACAACGCGGACATACCGTTATTCGCGCGCGAAGATAAAGACTTATAGAGCTCTTCGAGAGACTGACCGGACCAGAACACATTCTCAAAACGGCTCATCTGACGACGGGCGCGACCATACAGAACAACCTTGTCAAAGATAATCGCCCAGCTCCAGACAGAAGCAGCAATCAGGCCGATCATTACAATTTTGACGACGATATCGGCTTCCAGAAACAGCAAAATATAGGACAAGCCCGAACCCGGAGCTGTACCCAGCTCAACAGATTCCACCTCCTGGGCACTCGCAGTCGATGGCATAATCAATGCCAATTGCGTCAACAGTGCCACCGCTGCGCTCATGGCCGCAACGAGTTTCATCACCTTAGAGTTCATGTAATAAGGACCTCTTGCCCTGATAACCCAAAGACCTGTCCACGGCAGAACCCCTACCATGGACACAACCAGTCTATTAAACATTTAGCAGCCTTCTGCCTGTCGAATTTGGCGAAACTTCGACTACAACCAGCATTGAAGGCATAATTGAAAAGACCTGTTTAAGGTTACTGAAAGATTAAAGGGTTTCCAGTCCCGTTTACTTTGAATGAATATTGGTGATTTTCCGCGATGAGTATTGCGTCTGTCCGCCTTGCATTTGAGCGACAAGCTCCCTGGGCAATCTTCGTGGTTTCCCGCCCGCAGAAATGGCCACAGCTGTCACACTCGCTTTGATCAAAACTTCGTCACCACGCATAACTCTCTGGTTCATAAACATCCGGACACCTTTCACCTCACTTATATCCGTATGCACTTCAAGCACATCATCAATTCGTGCAGGCTTGAGAAAATCAATGTCCATGTGACGCACAGCAAACGCGAGACGCTCCCCATGCAGACCTGAATCCAGCTCATTATGATGCACCCCGCGCAGGCGCAGCAGCTCTGTGCGGCCACGCTCCATGAACTTCAGATAAGCAGCGTGATAGACGACCCCGGAAAAATCGGTGTCCTCGTAATAAACACGCACAGGCAAAATATGTTCTCTGCCGTCAATTCGCCCCGTGAGGTCGGGCCAATTTGTCGCAGTTCTTTGAGTGTTCATATCTTCTGGTCACTCTTCATCGTTTTGAAAAAGGGCCATCTGAGATGCATTCGGGTTTTCTGGCACCGACAAACCAAGCTGTTTGAAAGCGATTGGTGTCAGTATTCGGCCACGAGGTGTCCGTTGCAGATAACCATTCTGGATAAGGTAGGGCTCGACAATTTCTTCTACTGCATCCCGTGGCTCAGAAAGCGCTGCTGCAATCGTCTCGATCCCAACAGGGCCGCCACCAAAGTTCAGAGCAATCTGCTTCAGATAGCGCCGATCAAGACTATCAAAGCCAGCACTGTCCACTTCCAGCTGCCGCAGAGCCCGGTCTGCAAGCACACTGTCAATCTCAGCATCTCCTGCAACAATAGCAAAGTCCCGCACACGACGTAACAAACGTCCCGCAATACGAGGTGTTCCTCGTGAGCGCTTGGCAATCTCCCGTGCCCCAGCATCACTCATCCCGATCCTCAAAAGCCGCGCACCGCGCTTCACGATCAACTCCAGCTCTTCCGGAGTATAGAACTCAAGCCTTACAGGAATACCAAACCGGTCACGCAAAGGCGTCGTCAGCAACCCGATACGCGTCGTTGCGGCCACCAGAGTAAACTTCGCCAGATCAATCTTCACAGACCGCGCGGCAGGCCCCTCACCAATGATGAGGTCGAGCTGGTAATCCTCCATTGCCGGGTACAGCACCTCTTCAACCGCAGGGTTGAGCCGGTGGATCTCGTCAATGAACAAAACATCCCTGTCTTCCAGATTGGTCAGCAGCGCAGCAAGGTCACCTGCTTTTGCGATCACAGGGCCGGAAGTTGCACGGAAGTTCACCCCAAGTTCACGCGCCATAATCTGTGCCAGCGTTGTCTTACCAAGGCCCGGAGGCCCGACAAACAACACATGATCCAGCGCTTCGCTCCGCGCCTTCGCTGCTCCAATAAAAACCTTGAGGTTTTCGCGGGCCTGGGCCTGTCCGGTAAAATCATCCAGTGTTTGTGGACGCGTTCCGCTATCAATCTCGTCGCCCCGAATTTCAGGGGTAACAAGGCGATCCTCACCCTCATTCATTACGCAAGTTCCTTAAGGCCGAGGCGAATAAGTTTTTCGGCGCTCGCATCTTCACCCGCAGATTTAACAGCTGCCGCCACAGCAGCTGACGCCTGAGCAGGCTGGTAACCAAGATTGGAAAGAGCCGAGACAGCATCTGCTACAGGTCGGGATGCAATATTTTCCGCAATACTTTGTGAAACCGCTATGGTGCCATCTTCAACAGAAGCAAAGGCGGGCGCTTTATCTTTCAGCTCCGTAACAATACGTTCTGCCACACGCTTACCAACACCCGGTGCCCGCGTAATCGCAGTCTTGTCGCCCAGCGCAATCGCATTGGCCACTTCAGACGCGCGCATGATACCTAAAATGCCAAGCGCGACCTTTGCACCAACACCCTGAACGGTCATGAGAATGCGGAACCATTCACGCTCATTATCCTCGGAAAAACCAAAGAGTTTGATCATATCCTCACGCACCATGGTTTCGATAGCCAGCACTGCAGCTTCGCCTGCCCGTGGCAATTGCTGTAGCACGCGGGAGGGGCAATACACCTGATAGCAAACACCGTGCACATCCAGCAGCACGAAATCATCGCCGTAACTGTCGACGACACCCTTGAGTTTCCCAATCACTTTAAACGCGCCTCCGCTGCGGCCAGACGGCCTGTTACACTACCCCGATGGTGACTATGGCAGATCGCAATTGCCAGCGCATCCGCCGCGTCGTCCGAATTAAACGTCGCCTTCGGCATCAACACCTTCACCATCATACGAATTTGCTCTTTTTCCGCATGCCCGGTTCCAACCACGGTCTTCTTCACAAGGTTTGGGGCATATTCTGAAACCACGAGATTGCGCAGCGATGGAGCAAGCAGCGCAATTCCCCGCGCCTGTCCCAGTTTAAGCGTAGCCCCTGCATCCTTGTTCACAAACGTATTTTCTACCGCAGCCTCGGAAGGATCATAGCGTTCAATCACGTCTTGCAAGCCAGTATACAGCTGCTTGAGCCGTTCTGCGAGAGAGTACTTGTTGTTGGATTGTATCGTGCCACTTCCAATGAAGCTGACGCGATTGCCTCTGGCATCTATAATGCCCCACCCAGTGTTCCTGAGCCCAGGGTCAATACCCATGATTCGAATTGAATGATCCATAGAACAAACCGGTAACGAAAATTCTCCTGGGGCGCTAGCCGGTAACCTCAACCAATCGCTTAATCCGCTAAAATTCAGGAGTAATCCACGCGTTCCTGCGTTAGCTGCAGATCAGGACCCGCAATGAGTGAAGCCCCTGAACGCCCGCTCAGCGCTGCAGTTTCACAAGGCTAACGGGCAAATTGTCATCTCCTGAGGCGATAATTGAGAAATTCTCGACAATTCGGCCAGTTGTCCCGATTGGAGGAAGGCGCCTTCGTAACTTATAGTCCGCACAAACAGGAAGCCATAAACCGACCTTCTCAGCAGAGGCATATATGCTCCCAGACGTCGCAGGACTCGAATCCCCGGCCTTTGTGATGGTGTGCGCAACTATAGCGCTCGCCGGGTTGACCCGTGGATTCGCCGGGTTCGGAGCAGCGATGACCTACATGCCCATCGCCTCAGCCATTATGGAGCCCGGACTGGCGGCAGCTTCTCTCCTAGTGGTCGATGCAACACTTTCACTCCCCCTGGTGGTCTCAGCCACCAAAATCTGCGACTGGAGAACCGCTCTTCCTGCAGCAGGCGGAGCAATGATAACGGTATCCCCTGGCGCATGGGTGCTCACGAATACTGATCCCTGCGTATTGCGTTGGATTCTGTACGGGGTGGTACTTCTACTGCTCATTATTTTGATTTCAGGCTGGCGCTACACCAAAGCACCCAACAAGCGCACCTCTTTTGGTGTTGGTACAGTTTCCGGCCTGCCTGGCGGTATGACACAACTGGCTTTCCATCTGCTGGATGTCCGGCCCCTTGTCCGTCAGCGTTATTCGCGCCAACTTGATAACCTATCTCGTCTTCACCAGTTTCGGCTCATTTGCAGCTTTCTGGTGGAATGGCCTGAGTATCTATTCCGGAGCCAAAGACTTCTCGCGATCAAGCGCTCGCTCGTACCGCTTACTCGCTTATTCACTCTTTTTAGGGACAGCCATCACAAGCCTGCCAATTTTGGTTGGAATGCTCAGATAATCTGAGACCACACATACGTTAATAACGGCCAGGAAAAGCCCCGACAACCAATATATCTTGCCCACCGAAGAAGAACACCTTAACTTCCGCAATAATATCCCCGTAAACAGACGAAATAACAAAATATATGCCAAAATCATCGCTCGACAAAATTGACCTTGAAATCCTGAAAAATCTTCAGGAGGATGGCCGCCTGACCAACGTAGAGTTGGCAGGTAAAGTCGCCCTGTCCCCATCGCCATGCCTGCGCCGTGTCAAGAACCTGGAAGACGGCGGTGTGATCAACGGCTATCAGGCCAATGTGAACCGCAAGACTGTCGGTCTTGGCATGACAGTCTTTGTTGAAATGCGCGTAGGTAAACAGAGCAAGGCACAGATCATGACGATCATTGAGCGCGTCACCTCTCAGCCAGAGGTCGTGTCTTGTCATCTGGTCTCTGGTCAGTCCGATATTCTTGGCGAAATTGTTGTCCCAACGCTGGAAGCTTATGACGCCTTCCTCTCAGACTTCCTGATGTCGCTGGACGGTGTCGAAGATATACGGTCTAACTTCGCAATTCGTACATTCAAAGCAAACGGCCCGCTACCGCTGCAACATCTGGAATCCATCGTTGGTAACAACTAATCGATAACAAGCATCCTCGTGCCTGCCTGCCCGATAACGATCGTGCCATACTGACAAGCTCGGAAATCCTGTCCCGAAGGTAATAGCTGTTTGAGAGATGAGCAGCCTCTCCCATCGAAAAAAGCATATTTAGCATCCCTGATGTGGATGAAATACTGTAATTTGTCCTAGAGTGGGGAGGCCAGCACCAAAGTGCAGGGCAGTAGCAATACAACCAGCAATTCGGATTACAGTTGAGTATTACGAGGTTGAAAGCCAACAAGTAATTGAGACAGAGATTATCAGGGATGCTGAGGTCTGCAAACCAGAGGAGTTGAAAGAACCGGGGTACTTGCACCCAGAACAGATAGGAATGCTTCAGTCTCGTCAGGATTGTAAGATCCGGATAGTGTCCACGGAAGTGGTGTAAATTGTTCTCCGGCGTTTTGAACTTACCGGTTACATGGCCGCGAGTATTTGCGGAGCCATGATTTGATCTTCGCAGATT
>CANNAV010000060.1 GCA_947502585.1 uncultured Pseudovibrio sp. | reverse complement strand
AGCGCAGAGGAAAAGCTGCCATTTCAGGGCTGATTGAACTACTTTTGAACTAACTCCCCGGAACCCATAAAGAGCCTACACTTTTTCACGCACTGGTCGACGAATGCTTTAACAATTTGCGAGTATCGACTGCACTGTGGAGTTGATAACTGCGCTTTGATGCGCATTTCGTTGAATTTGCCAGAGCATGCGGTAAGGCCTGTGCAGGCCAAAACTACAAAACCAGGATTCGTGCCACGTTTTTTCTTTCCTTTGCTATATATATATATATCGCTCTGTGCCGAGGTGTGCCACTGTGAGCATTAGCTCGATGTAAGATCCAGAGTTATGGCGTTTACTCCTCACCGTACAGAGAGGTGCCACCATAGTTGATGCGGTCCAGGAAGCCTTGCAGGATGTAGGAGGCGGCCATCTTGTCAACCAGTTCGGCGCGGCGAGCACGGGAACGGTCTGCATCGATAAGTGTGCGGGTGACCGCTGCTGTAGAGAGGCGCTCGTCCCAACAGGTGATTGGGATTTCTGTCTTTTGGGCAAGGTTGCGCACGAAAGCGCGTGTTGCCTGACAGCGCGGCCCCTCGGTGCCATCCATGTTGAGCGGTAATCCTATCACGAGGCCAAAGACGCCGTGCTTCTGACAAAGACCCAGCAGGTGCTCTGCGTCCTGTGTGAATTTCCTGCGCCAGATGGTCTCCAGCGGAGATGCGATTTGCCGTCCGGCGTCAGTGAGTGCCAGGCCAATGGTCTTGCTGCCGAGATCGATGCCGATCAGGCGATCATCACTATACAGCGCGTCGCAGAAATCTTCGAGAGAAAGAGAAGGATCATTTGCCATGGCGGCGAGGTAGCACGGCTTGAAGGGAAGGCCAAGCAGGTAATCCATATTTTCCCGGGGACATGCCGTTTCCTGCTGAACGGTGCGGTGGCTGTTCTGGTAAAGGTAAGGATATCAGAAGAATTAGCAGGCGGAGACAGACATGAGGCAAGTGCAGTTTGAAGAGGGATGGCAGGGCATTCTGGCTTCTGAGATGGGTAAACCCTACTTTCAGAAACTTCAGGCCTTTCTGGATGCGCAGAGAGCAGAAGGCAAAACCATCTATCCGCCCTCCGCCGATTGTTATGCCGCCTTTGACTGTGCTGCCTTGAATGATGTACGTGTTGTTATCCTGGGGCAGGATCCCTACCACGGGGAAGGGCAGGCGCACGGACTTTCTTTCTCAGTTCGCAAGGGCGTCAAACTGCCGCCATCGCTTCGCAATATTTACAGGGAGCTGGAGAGCGATCTTGGGTATGCGCCTGCGGCTCATGGATGTCTGACGCATTGGGCGGAACAGGGTGTCTTGCTGCTCAATACCTGCCTGAGTGTGGAGGAAGCCAGGGCTGGTTCTCATGCAGGGAAGGGGTGGGCACCGTTTACAGATGCTGCAATCGAGGGCCTGTCCGAGGCGCGGGAGCATCTGGTGTTTATCCTGTGGGGGGCTCATGCGCAAAAGAAGCTGGATCTGATTGATGAGAGCAAGCATCTTGTTTTGATGAGTGCTCATCCCTCGCCCCTGTCTGCAAGGCGTGGTTTTTTTGGGTCGGCTCCATTTTCCAAAACCAACGCTTATCTCAAAGGGCATGGGATTGAGGAGATTGATTGGAAAATCTCCTAGGGCTTGCCGGGGTTATCCTGTGTTCAGTTCCATTTAAGGGTTGCATAATCAAACCCTTATTAGTTTAGTGATGATGAGCAAGCCTTGTTCCGGCGTGCTGCATTGGGGGATTGGTAGTATGGAGTTGCAGTTTCTGGGTCATTCTGCTTTCAAGGTTCACATTCCGGGGGCAACTCTGCTGATTGATCCCTTTTTATCTGGCAATCCCGGCTTTCCGGCAGAGATGAGTGTTGAGCAGGTCAGCGAAGGGGTTGATCATGTTCTGCTGAGCCACGGCCATGACGATCATGTTGGCGATACCATCGATATTTTGAAAGCAACCGGTGCAACGCTCACAGCGAACTGGGAAATCTGCATGTGGGCTCAGGACAAGGGGGTCGGGAAGATCAATCCTATGAACCATGGTGGCTGCGTGAATATGGGCGCATTTGGTGTAGCGCTTACTAATGCGGTGCACAGTTCTGCCTGTTCGTTTGATAGTGAAGGCAGTATTGCCGATGTGTATCTTGGTAATCCGGCGGGCATTGTGGTGATGGCTGAGAATGAGCCAACACTGTTACATATGGGCGACACCGATATCTTTTCTGATATGGGGCTGATCAACGAAATTTACCGGCCTCAGATTGGGATTGTCCCGATCGGTGACAGGTTCACTATGGGGGGACGAACAGCCTCTATGGCGTGTCAGCGGTTTTTTGAGTTCCAGACGATCATTCCCTGTCATTATGGCACCTTTCCAATTTTGGACCAGAGTGCTGACCACTTTACTGAGTGCATGGGGGATAATGCGTTTCGGGTGGCAAAGTTGAAACCGGGAGAGACGGTAACTGTCCACAACAGTGTCGCTGCCTCCTGACCAGACAGCATCCATTGCCGATATAGGAAAAGGCGTATAACCACCAGGGGAACAGGTCGGGATATCATCAGCGAATGCGCCGAATGTGCTTGCGGGCAGGGCTGCACCTGAAATGGCCGCTTGATCGACAATTCCCTCCCGCAGAAATTGCCCGTTCTTGCGAGCTTGCGAGGCCTGATGTTCTTGACCCCGGGAGGATGTACAGGTGCCCGTCAAGTATCTTCACCAAGAAGAGTGCGGCCTTGATCTTTTATGATCTGTGTGTAACGCTTTGAATTAAATCCATAATTTCAGTATATTCTGGTCTCCTCCTGCGAACGAGGCTGGTAAAAAACACAAAACCGAGCAGCTGGTCGATGCATGTCTCCATGGTTGCAGTGGTATTCCAGTAGACGAAAATCTGTCTGAAGTGCGTGCGTTGTTCCCCTTCAATGAGGGAAAGTTCCTTCGCTAGCGAAGGCTCTGAGAGCAATGCGAGCCATGCGGCGCCTAGCGGAGTGTCGTGCAGAGCGCTGAGGATACCTGAGGTGGCGTCCAGCAGGTCATTGTGAAAAGAGGACATACCGGGATAGGTTGGAGGTACTTGCCGGAACCCGTAGCGCAGGGCGCCGAGTGCAATAGCGGCTTTATTCGGCCAGCGACGGTACAGCGCTTGTTTGGATGTGCCTGCCGTGCGTGCGATCTGCTGAGTTGAGGTGCCGTGATAGCCGTTGGTTGCCAGTGCTTTGAGCGTTGTGGTCAGGATCTGGCGAGTGAGTTCCGTGTTTTGTGGGCGACCTCGCTGTGTGGGTTGCTCTGGCATCAGGAGAACCTCTCCACATACTCTGAAGGGGTGATGCCCCAGAAGGTTGATCCCGTGATACACAAGTGCTTCGATATGACGATATTGCTCAAGTTGCGTGTTTGGCGTGATAAGAATCTTCAATATCCTGACTGCGACGTGTTGTAGGTGGTAATTTCAAGGAGGTCAAAGTTTCTTCGTGGGATTACTATTGGGTTTTCAGAGGTGGCCGAGCCGGAGACGGCTTACAGGACGCGCAACTTTCTGCTTATTTTGGTTGCAACGGCAATCCTTTCCATGCAGATGCCAATCCTGATTGAGATCAGCGCTCTGGCGGTTCGTATCTTGCCCCCATCCCACGATGGCGACTCTGCCGCTTGCGCTGCAGATTTTTGGCAACTTTCTGTTTGCCACACCAATCTCGCTGCTTATGGGGCGATGTTGCCGTCGGAACGGGATATTGCTAGGAGTGGTGCTCATCATCATTGGTTCTGTGCTCTGCGTTTATGTGCTTATTTTTATAGGTTTGGTCTGAAACCTCCGTCTTCAGACGGAAAAGATAACCCAAAGTGCGCCGGAAGAGCACAATTGAAAAAAGAAAACTTCAGTTATCACTTTTGAACCCACCTACTTCAGCAGGTGGTTGTTCAGTCTCATTAATCGGTACTGATTGGTTCCGCAATATTGAGAATATGAGGGATGAACAGCAGGGCTATGATTGTTCTGCTGTTTTTTTGTGTTTATAGCTCTTTGCAATGAATTCGAGGCGGGCAGTCTTTTGCCCCCGTAATTTCGGAGTGAAACATGTCGGTTGATCTGAGTACCGTAAAACGTGTTGCCGGGCTGGCGCGCATCAGGGTTGATGACGCGCAGGCGGAGAAAATGACTGGTGAGCTGAACACGATCCTTGGTTTTGTTGAGCAGTTGAACGAAGTGAATGTTGATGGCGTTGAGCCAATGACCTCTGTGGTTGAAACCACCATGAAAAAGCGCGCTGACGGCCAGAGCGATGGCGGTTATGCGGACAAGATTGTTTCCAACGCACCAGTGCATGAAGACAACTTTTTCACTGTGCCTAAAGTGGTTGAATAAGCGCCCGGTTTCACAAGGATGATGACTGTGACTGATCTTACCAGACTGACAATCGCAGAGGTGCGCGACAAGCTTGCTGCCCGCGATTTTACCGCAACTGAACTGACCGAGAGCTACCTAGGTGCTATCAGGTCCGGCAACAAAGCGCTCAACGCTTTTATTGCTGTGACTGGTGATATAGCACGTGAGCAGGCCAAAGCATCTGACGCAAAAATTGCTGCTGGCGAGGCGCGTCCGCTGGAAGGTATTCCTCTCGGCATTAAAGACCTTTACGCAACCAAAGGTGTTCACACTCAGGCGTGTTCTCATATCCTTGATGGCTTCAGGCCTGAGTATGAGTCCACCGTTACGCAGAACCTGTTTGACGACGGGGCTGTGATGCTGGGTAAGCTGAACATGGACGAGTTCGCGATGGGCTCTTCCAACGAGACCTCCTTTTACGGCAATGTTGTGAATCCCTGGCGCCGCAATGGTACCGAGACTGCACTGGTTCCTGGCGGCTCTTCCGGTGGTTCCGCTTCTGCAGTTGCTGCCCACCTTTGTGCAGCTGCAACTGCTTCCGATACCGGTGGGTCCATTCGTCAGCCAGCGGCGCTGACCGGTACTGTTGGCATCAAGCCAACTTATGGTCGTTGCTCTCGCTGGGGAATGGTTGCGTTTGCCTCTTCTCTGGATCAGGCTGGCCCGATTGGCCGTACTGTGCGTGATAACGCGATCCTGCTGAAGTCCATGGCTTCCGTGGATGCGAAAGACACCACCTGCGTTGATGCGCCGGTGCCAAACTATGAGGATTTCATTGGCAAGTCCATCAAGGGCATGAAAATTGGTATTCCTAAAGAGTACCATATGGACGGCATGCCAGAGGTGATTGATAAGCTCTGGCAGCAGGGTATTGCATGGCTGAAGGACGCTGGCGCTGAGATCGCCGAGATTTCTCTGCCACACACCAGGTACGCTCTGCCTGCTTACTACATCGTGGCACCAGCGGAAGCATCCTCCAACCTGGCGCGTTATGATGGTGTTCGTTACGGCCTGCGTGTGCCGGGCAACGACATCGTGGAGATGTATGAAAACACCCGTGCAGCTGGCTTTGGTGACGAAGTGAAACGCCGTGTGATGATCGGTACCTACGTTCTGTCCGCAGGTTACTACGATGCGTACTACCTGAAAGCACAGAAGGTTCGTACCCTGATCAGGCAGGACTTTGATAATGCATGGGCGGACGGTGTGGACGCAATCCTGACCCCGACAACGCCAAATGCTGCGTTTGCGCCGGGTGAGATCACTGATCCGGTGACCATGTACCTGAACGACGTGTTCACCGTTACTGCAAACATGGCTGGCGTTCCAGGCATGTCCATCCCAGCTGGCCTCAACAAAGATGGTCTGCCGCTGGGCCTGCAGCTGATAGGTAAACCATTTGATGAGGGCACTTTGTTCCGGATTGGTGAAGTCATCGAAAAAGCTGCCGGCCGCTTTGAGCCTTCCGCCACCTGGTGGAGCGAGTAAGCCTGAGCGCTTCTGTGAAATGATGAAGGCCCCGGAGAATTCCGGGGCCTTTTTGTTGCTGCTCTGGCTACTGAAGTTGCGCATCGCAGATTTAACCCGCCAGTGCAATGTAACTTTTTTGGCCGGAACTCCTGATATCATCGAAACTATTCTTACCTAAATATTCGGGTTTTCGGAGGAGCTGAGTATAAAATGACTTATTTTCCGCATTGTATACCTGCATTATTTCGAGCAGCTGCACGGCACTGTTTCCATCCACCGCCTCTGGCTCTACAAAAGGAGATTGACCGTAATGCACAGTTTCGAAACTAAACGCCTTTGGATGCGACCTCGCACAATGGAAGATTTCGATGCTTGTCTTGCTATGGATCGCGATCCAGAAGTTACACGATTTGTCCCCGATCCGTGGAATGACCGCGCAGATCATGAAGCCTTTTTAAGAGAGAGGATACTAACTTTTCCAGGCGATGGTCTTGGGTATTGGTCTATTTTCCCTAAGGCGTAACCTGATCAGTTCCTGGGTTGGATACTCCTGATTCCCTGTGACGGGATTGGCCCGGAAGTTGAAATCGGTTGGCGTCTAAACCGATCCGCATGGGGAAACGGGTTCGCGTCTGAAGCAGCTTGCCAAATCATTGAACACGCCTTTCAGACAGTAGGGCTTGAACGCATCGTAGCGGATATTGCCCCAGGTAATGTTCCCTCGCAGCGCGTAGCGGGAAAAATTGGCATGACGCAAACTCCCAACGGAAGGGGAGGAACAATTGTCTGCAAGAGCTATGTAATGACCAGGCACCAATTCAATAAGAGAGCAGTGTCACAAGCAAGGCAAAAATAACAAATTAATGCCCTGATGCTGAGTTACCCGCCTTGATGACTTATGGTCACCAACGTATTTACACAAACTATACAGATCAGGGGATTATATGATTGGTTACGTTACTTTGGGTAGGAATGACCTTGCCCGTGCCTGCAAATTTTATGATGCTTTGCTGGAGAAAATTGGCGCAAAACGCCTTTATGGAACCGACAAGCTGGGATGGCGAAGGAAAGCCTCTCATCGTCGTCAACACACCATACAATGGTGAGGATGCCAGCATTGGCAACGGATCTATGGTTGCGATCCTCGTTCCGGGCCGGGAAACAGTAGACAGCCTTCATACACTTGCACTAAAACTTGGCGGTACAGACGACGGCCCTCCAGGGCCACGGGGAGACACGTTCTACGGCGCATACATTCGCGACCTCGATGGCAACAAACTCAACTTTAATTGCTAATTTACCGAAATTGTGCGCTCTCCTCTCCCACCTGAAGGACGGGGTATCTGCCCTGCCAGCCAGCCAGTCACATACGAGATCACAGTTGCAGGGGGTGAAGCTGGTGAGTTCAGCAAAGATGGCTGGGGCTCGGTCTGTTCTGTTCTGCATTACTATGGTTGCAAGCTATAAATATGCACCCTGTACATGTAAGGGAAAGTTCTGCGTCTGGCGCAGGCTTTTTGCTTGTGTAACTGCGTGATGAATCCAGTTGTGGATCAAATCGAATGAGCGGAATCCTGGTAATTCAAGTTGCCTACTAGATGTTGGGTGTTTTGCCGTTTCAAGACATAGTGCCCCAAAATCTACACATTTGCCTTGGGGATTAATGAGGGAAAGGCTGTGGGTATATTGTTTAGATTGCTCTGTAATGTGTTATGGGTCTGTTTCCCAGCAATAAAAGAGCAAACAGGAATAGCATGGCAGACGTTGAGTGCATCGTAATCGGTGCAGGAGTTGTGGGCTTGAGCGCGGCTTATGAACTGGCGCGCAGGGGACGTGAGGTTATTGTGCTTGAACAGCACGAAATCATCGGATCCGAAATCAGTGCCCGTAATTCTGAAGTTGTCCATGCCGGAATTTATTACGAAAAAAATTCCTTGAAATCAAAGGCTTGTGTGCAGGGGAGGGAGATGCTTTACTCCTTCTGCGAGGAATTTAGTGTGCCGTACAAGCGCGTTGGTAAGCTGATTGTAGCGACTGATGAAAGCCAGGTTTCCATGCTGGATGGCATCCGCGCACATGCTGCTGCCAATGGTGTTGATGATCTGTTGATGCTCAACGAAGCGCAGGCGCAAGGCTTCGAGCCGCATCTGGCGTGTAAAGGCGCTCTGTTTTCTCCCTCCACAGGCATTGTGGATAGTCATGCCTACATGATGGCGCTGCAAGGTGGATTAGAGGCGCATGGAGGGCTTGTTGTTGTTGGGACAGAAGTAACTGAGATTGAAACCGGCATGCGCCCGAGCGAACTGATGGGCGCTGATATTCTGGTGGAAGAGGATCTTAAAGCGGCCGGCCCTCATTTTGATGATGATGAACATGAAGAGTTTGCTGCCAAAAATTTCAAGGGCGAGGGTTTTACCGTTGTCATGAAGGATGGGTATGCGATCACCTGTCATGAACTTGTGATTGCTGCGGGTCTTCACTCCAACAAGATGCTTGCCAGACTGGCCGGGCACATGTCCCGCGAAGTGCCGAAGCTTTATTACGCCAAAGGCAACTACTTCAGTCTGGCGGTGGACGCTCCGTTCTCGCATCTGATCTATCCTGTGCCAGAGCCGGGTGGGCTTGGTGTTCACCTCACGCTTGATATGGGCAATCAGGCCCGTTTTGGTCCCGATGTGGAGTGGATTGACGAGATCAATTACGACGTGAATGAAGCGCACGGTGAACGCTTTTATTCGCAGATCCGCAAATATTACCCAGGACTGGCGGATGGAAGCTTGCAGGCGGATTATTCCGGTATTCGTCCTAAGCTGGTTCCGGCGGGTGCTGAGGCAGCCGACTTTGCTATCTGGGGTGAGGAAGCTCACGGTATACCGGGACTGTTGGCTTACATGGGTATTGAAAGTCCAGGGCTCACCAGCTCTCTTGCACTGGGTTCTATGGGCGCTGATCGTCTGATCAGCGCGTGAGCCATTCCCTGTAATTCTCTCTTTAATGTTATTGTAACTGTATGTTTTTTGAGCCGGAGTTGCCCTTTCGGATATGGAGGAGCAGGTCGGATCATGAAGTTAAGCCGTCGGGATTTTTAAAACCAGTGCATGTGGCAGGCTTGCCGCAGGTGCTGCAACGTTCATCTCCGGCAGTGCCGGTGCGCAGCAATCGCAACCTGTCTCATCCTGGTCCTTTTAAAAGTGGCTGTGCACAATCACTCACTGGTGCAGGCGCTGCAAAAACGGATTTCACGCTGGAAGTGGAAGAAAAGCCGGGTTCACAATAGGGGTTGACTTAGTGGGTATGCTTGTTGGTGGCACATGGCCGGGACCCCATCCGATACACAGAAGGGGTGATATTCCAGGTGGTCATCAATATCCGGATGCCACAGCCCACTTGCATTCATTGGCACGGAATCCTTTTGCCGTCTTTGCAGGAGGGTGTACCCGAGCTTGCACAGTTGCCGATTGAAGCGGGAACCTCACAATTTTACGAATTTTCGCTGGTTCGGCACGAAGCTGATACTACCACTCTCATCCCGGTATCCTGTGCACCTTCATGGGCATGACTTCCGGGTGCCTGGTGGTGCTGATGATGACTATGCGTCGGTAAGGGACACGTCCGGGTACCTGGGAAGCAGACAGTGACCATCGAATTTTTAGTCAATAACCCCGGCATGTGGGCCTGTCACTGCCACAACATCTGGCATCTGGCCGATGGGATGTTTCAGCCGGTGAGGTACGTTGTTGGTGAGCGTGAGATATTGCGATAGGGTCCCTGGGTGATCTGTCGCTGTGAGATCTCAGTCCTCAGTCCGTATGATGATACCAGCATTCCAGTGCCGGATGCAGGTCACCTGGTTGAGGCGAATCGGCCTGAGAGCGCTGTTGTCGCAGTCTGAAGCAACTTTTGTGTCGTGATGAACGCGGGTTCTGATTGGCAGGCCACCCCGCAGCATGGAGCTGCAGGGTGGTGTTGGTCAGCGATTGTCAAGCTGGCTGCGGACGCGTGAGAGGCCCAGTCTGGTGATACGATACGGGCGGCCCCCTTTTGAGGAGATCAGGCGCCGGTACTTCAGTTTTCTGAAGGTGCGTTCGGAAAGACCGGCATAATTCCAGCCGTCCCGGGTGACGCAGTTTATATCTTCCACAGTACCATCGTCGTCACGGCGCAATTCAATGCAGCCGCCTTGTGCCAGCACATGCAAAATGCGCTGTTCAGCTTTCGAAATATCCATGAATGTCTTTGAGTTTTTAAGATGCACTTACCCGTCTGTCCGCTCATGCGGTCAGTGAGATTGGTTCTCTTGTGCATGCCCTGTCTGTTTTCGACAGGGCTTTACCGGGTCTCTTGTTGAACTCGCATAAAAACTCCAGTGTCTGATGGTTACCTTCTAGGAAAGGGCGCACAGTGATGCAAGGGAGGGGGTTGGGTAAGTTGTGCTGAGCTGAAGGAGTGTTGCAGATTTGCTTCTGATAACGAGCCTGGTAAGATATGTTTTGACGAAAAGAAAGTGTTTATAGTCTAAGCAGACTTTGCGGGAATTTCAGGATATATGAGAGAATGGAAGTATGAAGTTTTTCTCACTTATCCGGATCGTCGGTAACATCATGCCGGCGGTTCTTTTTGCCATGAGGAAAAGGCGATGAGAGGGATAGTCTTCTATCCGCGATAATGCATGATGGGTTTGTAAAAGGTCTTACTCAGACAATTATTTGAGTTTCAAAGGCGAGATAACCAAATCGCTTGATGACTTACTCGAAATGGGTAATACGGGAGGTCGTGGTAATTACCTATATGAGACTTTAATGACTGACGATATCTCTGTAATCCTTCTGTGGCCGGGGCTTTTGAATCCGTTTGCCATATTGATCGCCGCCTATATGGGCTTTTACGCCAATCAGCGCGGGAAAATCTTCATTGCAGGATTTGCTGCTGCTGCGCTTAGCCTGTTTCTTGAAGTGTTTATCAGGTTTGTCGGGATACATATGCCCTGGAACCCTGAAATCGGGCCGTTGGCGTTGTTCCCGTTCCGCTTTGTAACAGGGGTGATTGTAAGTGCTGTTGCTATGAAAATCGGGGCAAGTCGTCGCCAGGCTAAGTGAGTGCTGAGGGCTCGTTGTCCAGTGTGGGTCAGGCTTCGGATGCTTCCAGGCTCTTTTTGACAGGTTTCTCCCCGAAATTCAGGTATTCCGGTTAAAAAATATCAGAAGATTCACTTGCCATTGCCGGGGTGATGGCCTACCCAAAACCATTGAAAAATTATGTGGTCTTTGACGCCGTGCATTGCGTGGCCGGACTTTCTCGAAGACTTATACGAACACAGGATATTGATCGCATGACGCTGCTTGTCGATACGCGCACTCCGGATCCGAAGAAATTCATCAAGGGTGCAACTGGCGACTGGGAAATCGTAATCGGTATGGAGGTTCACGCTCAGGTGACCTCTGAGGCCAAGCTTTTCTCGGGCGCTTCTACCAGCTTTGGCAGCGATCCGAATAATAATGTGAGCTTGGTTGATGCAGCGATGCCTGGCATGCTGCCTGTGATCAACGAAGAGTGTGTTCGTCAGGCGATCCGTACGGGCCTTGGCCTGAAAGCAGATATCAATCTGAAGTCCGTTTTTGACCGCAAAAACTACTTTTACCCGGATCTGCCGCAGGGCTATCAGATCTCCCAGTTCAAGCAACCGGTTGTTGGTGAAGGCATCATCCATCTGGACATGAAGGACGGTGAGCAGGTCGAAGTGGGTGTTGAGCGTTTGCATCTGGAGCAGGATGCGGGTAAGTCCTTGCATGACCAGCACCCGACCATGTCTTTTGTGGACCTGAACCGTTCCGGCGTGGCGCTGATGGAAATTGTTTCAAAGCCAGACATTCGCTGTGCTGATGAGGCCAAAGCATACCTGACAAAGCTACGCACCATTTTGCGTTACCTTGGTACCTGTGATGGCAATATGGACCAGGGTTCCATGCGTGCTGACGTGAACGTTTCTGTTCGCAAGCCGGGCGGTGAGTTTGGTACGCGTTGTGAGATCAAAAACGTCAACTCCATCCGTTTTGTGGGTCAGGCGATTGAATATGAAGCGCGTCGTCAGATTGGTATATTGGAAGATGGCGGCCAGATCGATCAGGAAACCCGCCTGTTTGACAGCGTTAAGGGTGAGACCCGCTCCATGCGCTCTAAAGAAGAGGCGCATGATTACCGTTACTTCCCGGACCCTGATCTGTTGCCGCTTGAGTTTACTCAGGAGCTGGTGGATGAACTTGCTGCCAGCCTGCCAGAGCTGCCGGATGATAAGAAGGCACGTTATATTAAAGATTTCGGTCTGACCCCATACGATGCAGACATTCTTGTTGCTGACCGTGTGTCCTGTGACTTCTTTGAGGAAGTTGCTAAAGGTCGTGATGCAAAGCTGGCTGCGAACTGGGTGATCAACGATACGTTTGGCCGTCTGAACAAAGAAGGCCTGGATGTGACCTCCAGTCCGATATCTTCGGAGCAGCTGGGTAATATCATCGACCTGATCAAGGCAGGTACCATTTCCGGTAAGATCGCGAAAGACCTCTTTGAGATTGTCTGGACGGAAGGTGGCGACCCAGCGCAGATCGTTGAAGATCGCGGCATGAGGCAGGTGACTGATCCTGGTGCAATTGAAGGCATCGTTAACGAGATCCTTTCAGCAAATACTGACAAGGCAGAGCAGGCTAAAGAAAAACCGGGTATGCTAGGCTGGTTTGTAGGTCAGGTGATGAAAGCCTCCAGGGGTAAAGCAAACCCACAGGCTGTATCTGATATGCTGAAAGCGAAGATCGGTCTGGAATAAGCCGTTTTGCAGCTTTACAAAATTCCAGGCCCGCCAGTCTGGTGGGCCTTTTGGGTGGGAAGACTGCATAACAAAGAACGGAAGTTTTTTACCCTCCTCGAAGGTCTCATTACGCCTTCTGCGTTGAATATACGCTCCATCAGCGTGATGCGCACCGGAGCCACCACAAGGCAAACAGTTCCGGTTGAGTTTCCCCGGTTGATGGTTGAGCGCCAGCGCCGGAGACCTTGGGTAATTGAGCAAAAACCCGGCAACCCTCAATGACCGGATTTAGTCTCTTTCTTCACAAGCTCAATGTTTCTGGTCTGACGCTGCTAGGTCTCCCGCCAGGGTTGAATACTATGGCTATTATCGCAGGGGAAGGGCGTTGTACTTCGCTATAGTGCTAATTGCTTTTGAGGGATTAGGGCGTGGCGAAAACACTGTCTCCTGAATGAGGTAACTCTAATAAATCAGTAGTTTTAATAGATTAGAGATGTTTCACAAGGGTGTTTTTCTCTGTGAATGATCATCGCTCTGCCTGGTTACGACCATATCTCCGCCTTATTACGCCATAATAAACTTCAGATGATCAGGCGTTCTGGAGATTTGTCTGGTTCGGGGTCTAAGATTTGTTAGATCTCATAGTTACGCAGCGTATGCGAACGCTGCAATTTTTTCTGTTTGAAACCCTGGAGGCGTCTCGTTGCTTAATCAACGTAGTAGTTTTTTTTCCAATATTGCTGTACTGAGCGCAATTTGCTCCTGTGTTGGATTTGGGGCTATTGCTTTTTCTTCAGCCGTTGTTGCAAGCGAAAGCTCTCAATCTGGAATGCCATTCACCTATGGTGCGCTCGTAGCGAAGATGAGGGCACAGGCACAGGACGCCTATTTTGAGCCAACTGGTGAACTGCCGGAAGCGCTGACCGCTTTGAAGTACGATGGCTATCGGAAAATTGCTTACAGGCGTGAGCGTAGCAAATGGAAGGACACCGAAAATTTTCGGGTTCACGCGTTCCATCCTGGCTGGTTGTTCAAACATCCCCTGAAGATTCATGAGGTAAGCGAGGGTGTAGCTCAGCCATTCGTGTTTGAAGCTGCTGACTTTGACTATCAGGATGCGGATCTGGCCGCTTCGCTGAGCAGTGTTTCTTTCCCCGGTGTAGCGGGTTTCCGATTGCTAAACCCACTCAACGTCGAAGGGCGGATGGATGAACTGGTGTCGTTCCTGGGCGCCAGCTATTTCCGCGCTCTGGGTGCTGGTAATGTTTATGGCCTGTCTGCCCGTGCGCTTGCCATTGATACGGCCAGCGGCAAGCCGGAGGAGTTTCCGAACTTTACTGCGTTTTATCTAGGCAAGCCGGTTGATGGCTCTGAAAAGGTGACTGTCTGGGCTGAGCTTGACAGCCCGAGTGTTACCGGGGCGTATCAGTTTGTGTTTAAACCGGGCCAGCAAACAGAAGTTGATGTGACTGCACATCTGTTCTTCCGCAGTGATGTGGAGCGGCTTGGCATTGCGCCGCTGACTTCCATGTATCTTTACGGCGAAAATGACCGTATCGGGTTTGATGATTTCAGGCCGGAAGTGCATGACAGTGATGGGCTGAAACTGCGCTTTGCCAATGGCAGGACCGTCTGGAGGCCTCTTTCCAACCCGAGTAACCTGCAGCTTTCCTTTATTGGCGCCAGAAGCCCAGCCGGGTTTGGGCTGATGCAGCGTGACAGAGATCTTAAAAATTATCAGGACCTTGAAGCACGCTACGACAAGCGACCGAGCCTTTGGATTGAGCCCCTTGGTGATTGGGGTGCCGGTGCCGTCATGCTAGCAGAAATTCCAACAGATCAGGAAATCAACGATAATGTTGTTGCCTTCTGGTCCCCGAATAAAGCGGTGAAAGCCGGTGATGAACTCTCGTTCCACTACAAGATGTACTGGGGGGATGAAGTTGGTCGTTCTGAGCTGATGCTGATGCCTGTTGTCCAGACACGCTCTGGTAAAGCCGGGCACTCGGCCTCTGAAAAGAGTTCGCTGACGCGTAAATTTGTTGTGGACTTTGATGCTGAGTTGTTTGCTGAGAGCGGATTGGATGGGGAGCAGCTTGTACGTGCAAAACCACATATTGAAAACACTGCTTTAAACGGCACAATAAACTTTGCAGATGTCCACTACATTGAAGAACTGGGCGTTTATCGCGTGGTTCTGGATGTTTCCCGCGAGGACCCTGATGTACCGGTTGAGTTACGCCTTCAGCTGACTGATGGCGAAAAAGCAGTTTCTGAAAAATGGCTTTACCAGTGGGGGTGGAGCTCATGAGGCCTGTGACATCTGATATATATTCGACAGATGTTGAGCTGTGCAGCGGTCCGGTTGCACCTCTTGCGATGCCTGTGCAGGATCTTTCTGCTGGAGATAGCTGGCTCGTTCTGATCTGGCAACGCTTGCGGTTCGGAGGTCGCTATTCTGCGCTTTCTTCCAGGCGGACGCGCTTGGAACAGGCCATCTCCACCTTTGCGGAGCGGTAATCCATGGATAAACCGTTTCGCGACGGGGCAGGGCACCGCCGCGCTGCGGCTTTTGTCTTATGCTTGGCTTTGTCTCTCAGCTGTACCGGGCTGTTTTATGCAGCTTTGAGTGCTGACTATCTTAATATCAATGAGATAGTCCGGATTATGCTGCTGTTTGTCAGCACCCTCTGGCTTTCCTGGGGTGGAGCTACCGTTCTGCTGGGTTTGCTTTATGGCCGTTCTGTTCAACCCATTGATGGCGATCCGCGGTCTTTGCCAGCTGCCGTTACGGCAATTATTATGCCGATTTACCATGAAGATGCACTGGTCGTTGCCGCCCGTCTTGCTGCCATGATGGATGATTTGCGTACTCACAATGCAACACACCTGTTTCACTGGCATGTGCTTTCTGACAGCCGGGATGAAGAAATTGCGGCGGCGGAAGAGCATGTTGTGCGTCATTTGGTTGTTCGTTACCCGGAACAAAAGATTTTTTATCGCCGCCGGGCTGATAACCATGGCCGCAAAGCCGGCAATGTTGCCGAATTTGTGCAGCGGTGCGGTGGTGCCTATCGTTACATGGTGGTGCTGGATGCAGACAGCCTGATGCGTGCCGATACTCTGGCGCACATGGTTGGACGTATGGAAGCGGAACCAAACCTTGGGCTGCTGCAGACAGTACCGGTGCTTGTTGGTCTGAAAAGTTTTTTTGGCCGCAGTATCATGTTTGCCTCTGGCATGTTTGGCCGGTCCTTTGCGTTTGGCCTTGCAGCGATGCAAGGGGAATGCGGACCATTTTGGGGGCATAACGCAATCATTCGTACGCGTGCGTTTGCCTCCAGTTGTGGTTTGCCGGAACTGGATGACACAGCGGCTTTTGGCGGACACATTTTGAGCCATGACAGTGTTGAATCTGTGCTGCTCGCACGTGCGGGCTGGCAGGTGGAGTGTGATCCGCGGATCACTGGCTCCTATGAAGCTGCACCTGAGAATATTCTTGGGTATGCTGCGCGTGACCGACGATGGTGTCAGGGTAACTTGCAACATTTGCGCGTGGTTCGCGCGCGTGCTCTGAAGCCCTGGGGCCGTTTCTCTCTTTCGCTTGGCATTATGTCTTACCTAAGTTCTCCGGTCTGGGCTGCGTTCCTTCTGGCCAGTTTGTTTGCACCATTGGACCGTCCGGTGCTGCAGGCTTACACTTTCCAAAACCATCTTCCGGTTCTTGGTTACATTCCGATGAGTGCGGCTTATGAAGGGGCGGCTTTGCTTTTTTGTGTGATTGGCTTACTGGTGCTGCCCAAAACACTTGTTGTTTTGAAAGAAGTTTTTCTGGGCAGAGAGAATACCTCTCGCAAAGGCCTGCTGGGCGGGCTTGTGGAGCTGATCAGCTCTGCTGTGTTCGCGCCGGTGCTGATGGTGTTTCAGTGTCGCTCTGTATTTGAGGTTCTGATGGGTCGTGACAGTGGCTGGACTAACGCGCACCGCGAGGCAGGACGTTTACCATTGTCAGTCTGCCTCAAATCAGTCTGGTGGGTGAGTGTAATTGGTGCTTTGACCATGGGACTGAGCTGGATTGGTGAAGCTTCCCTCTGGCTTTGGGTGATGCCGGTTACCCTGCCGATGTTGCTGGCGCCGTTCATCATCTGTGCAAGTTCCCGGAGTGTGGGCAGCCGAACAGCGGAACGATTGGGTTTTGTGCTTTCCTCAGATCAGGAGGGGGCCGCACAACTACTCGTTCTTGTGGAGAAATACTCCGCAGATTTTAGGGTATAGGCGCCGAATTTGTGCTTTAAGGGCCACATCCACCAGATGAAAAGCTGGAATGTGGCCCTTCCTGTATCTGTTGGTCTTTTTCCGACTTAAGATTCCTGTCCAGCCTCTGATGGGGATGTACGGATGCCGGAAGAGATAGGCTCGACCCGATTTTGGTGGCGTCCCCCGGGCGTCTTCGTTCTGATTGCGGGGTATTTGCTGCTGCATTTGCTTTTGCGCGGTTATTTCTCCCCAACCCTCAGCACGGATGACATGTTTGAGAACGTGTTCGTGCAGGAGCTGAAGCTTGGCTACCAGGTGCGTCAGCCGCCACTCTATGAGTGGATGCTTTATGGGGTTCAGAAGGTCTTCGGGCCGACGATCTGGAGTTTTCTCACTCTGAAATATGCATTGGTGCTGTGTTTTACGTTGTTTCTTTATGGTGTTGCACGGCAGGCAATTGCCAATGTAAAGCTGGCAGCGCTGGCGGTATTTTCCTATGTGGCGCTTTATCAGATTGGCTTCAATCTGCATGAGGGCGTAACCCACACTGCTGTGCTGCTGGCGGTCTCTGCGGCAACGATTTACTGCTTCCTCTGGCTTTTGAGGGAAAAGACTGTTACTGCGGCTGTATGTCTGGGGCTGGCCGTCGGGTTTGGGATGCTTTCCAAACACTCCTACGTGCTGGTGCCTGCCGCTGTTTTTCTGGCTGCGCTCAGTGACGGGCATTGGTGCAGGCAAGTGCGGTTTCCGATGTTGATTATCACTGGTGCGATCGCAGTTGTGGTGTATTTGCCCTATCTGTACTGGGTCGTTAATGGTGAACAGGCCCTTGTCGGCTCTGCACTTATTGTGATGCGCGAGGGAGAGCAGGGGAATGGGCTTGCCCGCATTGTGACGGGGGAGCTGCGGTTGCTGGTGAGTGTGCTCGGGTTTTCTGTGCCGTTCCTGCCGCTGGTGCTGCTACTTTTTTCCCCCGCCCTGTTTCGTGGAGGAAAAGCGAAGGCTGCGGATCCTGCAAAGCGGCAGGTCGGCAGGCTTCTGCAACGGACGCTGCTTGTTTCTTTGGCACTGGCGTTTGTGGGTGTGTTGTTCAGCGGGGCGCAGTACATCAAGGAACGCCACATGCATCCGGTGCTGCTCCTGTTGCCCATTGTGATGTTCTCTCTGATTTCCCATCGGCGCTATTCGCCAGGGTCGGTGAAAGTCTACAGCAGTGTGCTGGCCTTGCTGGTTCTTTCGGTGCTGGGTATCCGCATCTCCGGCTTTCTTGCCCCGGACAAGACTATGTGCGGCGGCTATTGCCGGCATATGAAGCCCTATGAGGAATTGGGAGGGAAATTTAAGGCTCTGTTCCCAGAGGCAAAGAAAGCTACAATCGTTTCGCTGGATGAATACATTGGCGGAAACCTGCGGGTTACCTTGCCAGATGCCCGACATATCATCCAGAGTTTTCACCCCCGCCCCGAGCAACGCCCGGATTGCTTCCTCGTCTGGGACATGGGCGATAATGGCGCTCAGCGTGGTATTGAGGCAGCGTTGACCAGCAGCGGTTTCATGCGTGATAAAGTGCCTGCCCGCGATCTTATATTGCGCTCAAATCAGATAGATGTGAGTTGGCCTCATTTGTGGAAGAAGGATAACTTCCGTAAAACCACATTCGGCATCGCGAAGGTTGATCGCGATGCCGAAATTTGCCGCTGACACATATTGGGGATTTTGATTTTAAAGATACGCATTGCCAAAGATGATGACCTTGAAGCCGTGGTGCAAATGATGAACTGAGGTGCTTCCTTGCGGCGGGCTGTGGACTGAAATGCAAAGGCCTGCATCAGCCCTTTGCATTTCAGTCCACAGCCCGCCGGGTTCAATCAGAGTGCTAAAGATGAAATCAGAACGGATTATTTTAAACCGCTTGCCTAATCACCTGCTCAATCCCAGGAGCAGGTGATTAGCTATAATATCAGGCCAGCTTCGGCTTGTTGCCTGCGGGTTTAAGGTAAATTTACTTTGTACGGGTCCAGGTGTCGCCCTTACAGAAAATCAGTACGCAGCCCTTAAGTTTCAATTTATTGCTGGAAACCAGCTCCATATTACCGGAGTATGTTTTACCATCTTCTGCGTTGTAAACCTTGCCCTTCCAACTGTTTTTTCCGTCGGGTTTCATACCAAGAATGGTCCTTGAGCCAATTAAGGAGCGGTCGCGCAGCTTGGGATCCGGGTTCTCTGTATCCTTACGTGGTTCTTTTAACCAAACAATGTTGCCGCACAGATTTCCCCCGCATCTGGAGATTTTAATCTTGGCCGTCCCGTTTGCTCTCAGCCAGGTGCCGGTAGCGTCAGCTGCAAGCGCTGATGTGGCAAAGCCAATTGAAAGTATCGCTGCCAGAGATGACTTCAAAAAAGGTGTTTTCATGGTTCCTCCCAAAACACTGAAACTTACTAAGAATGGCATTACCTTATCGTAAAGCCGGGAAAGTGCAAAGCAATCAATCGGAGGACTGGACAAAATCTCCCTGATTTCGATTCGCACAACCCGTCAATTCAATCGGTGTGGAATCCCTTGGTTTACAACGTGTAGGAACTACGTAATTTTCAATTTTGAAGCAGATTTTTTCGTTTCAATCATGGTTTTTAACCGCCTTTTCAGAGTGTCAAAATCTAATAGTCCGCGACGTAAATCAGATTTTGGGGGCGTTGGCTTCCTCTCATCTTATAAAATTACGAGTAAATGCACATGAGTTCACTGTGTTTCAGGAGAGAGTTGTAATGACTGTGTTGCAGTTTGATGGCGTAATTCATCGGCATGTGAAACAAAACCTATGCGAAGTAGAGTCTTTGTTAAGGCGCGGTCTGGATGCAGCATCGGGAAAAACCGGTGCCTGCGATCTGATCGAAGCACATAAGTGGTTTAACCTTGCAGCGATGCGAGGCAGTACGCAGGCGGTCCGATATCGTCGTGAAGTATCTCAGGAAATGTCCAATGTGGAAATTGCTGAGGCGCAACGCGCAGCAAGAGACTGGCTATCTGTACATTGACAGGAACTCTACAGCTTGTCGCGGTTCATATGCGACAAGCTCGGTTATCGTCTCTGATTTGGATGACAAACTGTAATTTGCGCTTGGGTGAGGAGGAAAGGATCATGGTGCAGGGCAGTATCAATGAAAACAGCAATTCGGCTCACCGTTGGGTATTACGACGTTAAAACTAACAGGTGATTGAGGCACTTTAACCGGTGCCCTGGCACCTCCAGGCCAGCGCCCTCAATTTCTAAATCAGATAATTTGCAGCACTATAGGGACACGATCGGGGTCAAGGTCAGCTGGTGTCGATGTCGTGCTGTGTGCGGGGATATGTTCCGGGGATGGGGGCACAGATGTTGGCAGGTTGGGAATAAGTGTGTTGGGGCGGCTTGCGTCTGGTTGCGTCCGGGGACTGGGGCTTTGCGGGGGCTTATCGGTCGTTTGGTCTGTTTATTTTACATAGCAACGCACTGTTGCCGACTTAAACGCAAAACCCGCAAAGCGACGCAAATAAGCGTTGCAGTGTTTACGGGG